>NZ_JBHUSE010000057.1:0-1058 GCF_042674585.1 Arthrobacter sp. NPDC057013 | reverse complement strand
GGCGCCTACCAGCTCTGGCAGGCCTACAGGTCAGCCCACCTCACCGACCGGGTCAACAACACCCTGCACGCCCTCATGAACACCCTGATGGCCGCCATGCTCTGGAACCTGGCACCCTCCACCCTCCTGGCCCAGATCGGACTCCTCGCCGGCGCCGCTCTCTGGTTCATCATCCAGGCCGTCGCCCGCCCCGAGTACAAACTCCTCTGCGCCGGCACCCAGGGCCGGCTCAAATGCGCCTACCACGCCCTCACCATGACCGCCGCAGCCCTCATGATCGCCACCATGACCCACCCCGGCAGCACCACCACCTCCGCAACCGGCAAACCCGGCGGAACACCCCTGCCGATGCCCATGGACCATGCCCACCACGCCATGGCCACCACACCCCACACCCCAGCGACAGGAACCCCAACAGCGGCACCTGCACTCGGCCTGACCCCCGGCATCCTCCTCACACTCCTGTTCACCACCGCCGCACTGACCTTCCTCATCCTCCTGATCCGCAACCGGACAACACCCACCCACCACACAACCGCCCGCAAACACTCCACCCGCACAGAACACGCCCTCGAAGCCCTCGGCGCCACCAGCATGGCCCTCATGTTCGCCACCACCACATAACCCGGCGCAGCCTCAAACCTGCAAAGCCAGGACGACAAAGGCGGCACCCACCAGGGTGCCGCCGTTTTGCGTGTTGCCGTGTTTTCGAATGTTTCCAACATGTTAACGGGGGTGGGAATTTATGGTGCCGAATTTCTCAAGGAAATGTCTATAAATAACTTTCCCAAGTGAATTCCCTCGCGTAGTTTTGCTTCTGAAAGGAACGCGGGTGACCGGTATCACACCTATTCATACGGCGCCCGGAGATGAACAGATCTGCCAAGGACGAACAGTTCTGAGAATCCAAGGAACCCTTTTCCGCCTATCGCCCCAACGGCAACACCACCAGGCTTCGGGGCCGTAGACATCCTCATCCTGTCAGGGACTTATCTAGGAGAATTAGCATGACTGTCGATATTGAAACTTCAGCTGTTGTCGGGGTTTCGCACCCGTTG
>NZ_JBHUSE010000056.1:0-1168 GCF_042674585.1 Arthrobacter sp. NPDC057013 | reverse complement strand
GCGGTGAGGCCGAGCAGGGCTTCGCCGGTGAGCGGGACGTCGCCGACTTTTTCGTTGACCCAGTCGTGGAAGGCACCAATGTGGTGCTCGGACGGGACCAACACACCGCCCTTGGCGTAGGACTTGGAGGCCATGCCCGGCTGGCAGCGTTCGCACGCGTCGAAGTCCTGCATGTTCACCCGGTGGAACAGCTCCACCGACGCGGTGACATCCTTGCCGGACTCCACCACCGAGGGCAGGTACAGCCAGTCACATTCAACGATCGTGTGGTCCGCGGACATCGGGAACATCCGGTGGATGATCACGTGGTCCGGGACCAGGTTCACGAACACGGTCGGCTTGATCGTGATCGCATAATAGCGCCGGTCCTGGTCCTCGCCCACGCCCGGAATGACGTCCAGGCCCTCGGACCCGTCCACGGTGAAGCCCTTGATGTCCTCACCGAACTCCGCGCCGTGACCCACGAAGTACTGGGCGGCCAGGCCGTCGGCGAACTCCGGCAGGACCTCGGTCAGTTCCGGGTGGATCGTCGCGCAGTGGTAGCACTCCATGAAGTTCTCAATGATGAGCTTCCAGTTCGCCTTCACGTCATACCGGATCCGGCGGCCCACGGACAGGTTCGCCACGTCGTACCCGTCAATGGCGTGCACGTTGCCCAGGCGCTCCTCGATCGCGCCCATCACATCCTCCTCGAAGGAGGGCGGTTCCTCGGCCAGGCACACCCACACATAGCCCAGGTATTCGCGGATGTGGACCTTGGACAGGCCGTACTCCTCCCGGTCGATGTCCGGCATCTTGGTCAGGTTCGGGGCCGCGATCAGCTTGCCCTCGAAGTCATACGTCCAGGCGTGGTACGGGCACTGGAAATTCCGGGCCGCTTCGCCCTTTTCCTCCATGCACAACTTCACGCCACGGTGCCGGCACACGTTATAAAACGCCCGGATCTCGCCCTTGCGGGTCCGCGAGATCAACACCGACTCCCGGCCAATCTGCACCGTCTGCCACGCCCCGGGCTTATCCAGATCCGAAGACCGGATCGCGCAGAACCACATCTGCTCGAAAATCCGCTCCTGCTCCGCCCGGAAAACCGCCGGATCCGTATACAAGTGACCGCCCAACGTCGGGATCAGGCTCGGAGTAGATACCTCAACAGACAATTTGCTCTCCT
>NZ_JBHUSE010000055.1:0-1374 GCF_042674585.1 Arthrobacter sp. NPDC057013 | reverse complement strand
TCAGAGGTGGAAGCGTGGTGACACGTGGAGCTGACTGATACTAATCGGTCGAGGACTTAACTAACAAGTTTGATAATGACATTATCTAGTTTTGAGGGTACGAAGTACAACTCTATAAATCAGGTGATTATGGCAAAGAGGTCACACCCGTTCCCATACCGAACACGGCAGTTAAGCTCTTTTGCGTCGATGGTAGTTGGGGGTTTCCCTCTGTGAGAGTAGAACGTCGCCTGGTTAAACAAAAACATCAGCTATTAGGCTGATGTTTTTTTTATTTAGATTCTTTTACACTATACTCCTTATGCAATGAGATGAATGTTTAGTGGGATAAGGAGTAGATCATATAGTAGGTACAATCGGTTTTAATGACATAAATAAGACTAATAAAATTGGTACAATTGGTTATTGGTTAGGTGAAAACTTCCAAGGTAAAGGTATTATGTCAAAGGCATTCAAATCAGTAATTGACTATGGATTTAAAGATCTTGGACTAAATAAAATAGAAGTTAGTGTCGCTGTTGGAAATAAAAAAAGTAGAGCACTTCCCAAACAATTTGGATTCATATTAGAAGGGGAAATTAGACAAGCAGAGTGGTTGTATGATCATTATGTAGACCATGTTATTTATGGACTCCTATCTAACGAGTGGAAGAAATTAAGCAACTAACGCCTATTTGCAGTTGATTTTACATTAGAAATTGTGAGAGAAAGACTTGGTGTACAATCGACGAGCATCTATCGGTAGGGTGGGAAAGGGGGATATGCAGTAAAGAAAGACAAGTTGGGATTATGAAACTGTTATCACCCTCTATTAGAATTAATCATCGTGTGGTCAATTTCTTGCGATGAAGCAAATCTTGCTAACGATGAATTTTCTCCATACCTCGAACAAATAACTCCATTTGTTCCTCATCAATCAAATTCTGCTGTACCTTCCAAAACAAAAATTTTAGAACTATTTAAACATGCTTTTTCACTCCATCTACAACTAACAATATTATTTTATCTGCTAAAAATTTAAAAAGTAAACAATAATATTATTGCTGGGCAAACACCCTTATGAATAAATCTACATAATTTAGATTGAATGGAGGGAATAAGATGAGAGGGAAAATACTCAATTATTATGCAGGGGGTAATACTGCAAAAGGGTTTTATAATCTCTATGACTCAGCTTTAGAGGATTTAGATAGACTGTTTATTTTAAAAGGTGGTCCTGGAACTGGGAAATCAACATTAATGAAAACCATTGGTGAAAAGATTGTAAATAAGGGGATCGATATTGAATATTTACATTGTTCTTCAGATACAAATTCAATTGATGGTTTAATTATCCCGAAATTTCAAGTAGGTATAGTGGATGGAACGGCACCC
>NZ_JBHUSE010000053.1:0-1450 GCF_042674585.1 Arthrobacter sp. NPDC057013 | reverse complement strand
CTACTACACCTTTTGTTTCATCCACTACTTCAATTCTCGTTTGTGAATGGATTGCTTCATAAGGATCGACTTGTCCAGCACCCGATTCAAATACACTATAATCACCATTTAATGGATCAGCTGTATTCATTAATGTTTGTTTTACTTGTGCTGGTGTTAAATTTGGATTTGCTTGTAATAATAAAGCTGCAACTCCAGCTACGTTTGGTGTAGCCATCGATGTACCAGATAAATTATCGTACGCATACTGATAATTTCCAATTTGATCTGCACCATGCATATAGGATGGGACAGTTGAGAATACTGCAACACCTGGTGCTGTTACTTCAGGTTTAATATCATATGTGATACGAGCTGGACCACGAGAACTGAATGACGCCAATGTACTTCCTGGATTCGTTATTTGTCCCATTTCATCAAATGAGAATGTTGGCGTACCTGTACCAAGTTTAGCGATCAGGTCATTACCTTGCTCATATGACATAGAGAAGGTCGGAATCATTCCATAGCCCGCACCTAAGTATGCTGGAATAAACCCTTCACCAGCTATATTGTCAGCCATAAGAACTGCTGCTGCACCATGTTTTTGGGCAATTGTGATTTTATCAATCAGCGCATTTAAACCTCGTTTTACGAGTACGATTTTACCATTCACATCGATATTTTTATAATCGGTATCTGCACCGTAATTCGGTACTAAAACGATTGGTAAATTTTTACCTTTTAAACTATCTACATTATCGTTTAAACCTTTACCTAATAATTTTAAATCAGCAGTTACATCAGACGTTCCATGTAATGTACCTTTTGATGTAGCAATGACTGTTTTTGTATCATTTGCACCCACTGTAATTGGCAATGCTGCAGCTCCGGGCGCACCTACTGTATACATGCCATTACCAGCATTACCAGCTGCTACAACTGCCGTTACACCAGAAAGGACCGCGTTGTTTAAGGCAAGACTTTCAACATTTTCTGGATCATTTACGCTAGCGCCAAGTGATAAATTGATAACATCCATGCCGTCAGATATCGCCTTATCAATTCCACCTAAAACATTTTCTGTTGTACCCGAACCAAATTTTCCTAATACACGGTATACATATAAATCAGCATCAGGTGCTACACCAGTTACAGCATAATCCGTATTATTTTTACCACGACCAGCGATGATTCCTGATACATGTGTTCCATGTTCTGTGTAGTACGCTTCACCAGTAAGTGGATCTTTTTCCCCTAATCCCGATTTTTTCCAATCATCATATGTTGTTTCCATTGGATCTGCATCATTGTCGACAAAATCCCAACCTTTTACAGAACTAGGACTGATTGTCTTTGGATCAACACCAGGTTGTGCGCGATAGCCTTTATATGCATCCTTTAAATCCGGGTGATTATAATCAATACCTGTATCAATTACCCCAACTTTAACGCCTTTTCCAGTAAATCC
>NZ_JBHUSE010000052.1:0-1456 GCF_042674585.1 Arthrobacter sp. NPDC057013 | reverse complement strand
AGTTCATGTAGAGCCACCATCCATTAGTGAATCATCAACTACAGGAACGCAAGCAGCAACTCATACATCGGTTACGTTCCCGGGTATCGAAAAACTTCATGAAGAAGGCTATACAGGAAAAGGCGTAAAAGTTGGTATTATTGATACTGGAATTGATTATAATCACCCAGATTTAAAAGATGCTTTTAAAGGTGGATACGATTTCGTAGATAATGACAATGATCCAATGGAAACAACATACGCAGATTGGCAGAAGTCTGGTCAGCCTGAGATAGGGAGTAGCGGAGAAGCATACTATACTGAGCATGGAACACATGTTGCTGGTATTATTGCTGGACAAGGGAAAAATAAAGGAGACCTTTCAGTAACAGGTGTTGCACCGGATGCTGATATTTATTCTTATCGTGTTCTAGGAGCATATGGGTCTGGTTCAATGTCTGCGATCTTGGCAGGACTTGATAAAGCAGTATCTGATGGATTGGACGTTATCAATATGTCTCTTGGAGCAGATTACAATGATCCATTATATCCTACAACGATTGCCGTTAACAATGCTGTTCTAGCAGGCGTTACAGCAGTTGTTGCTGCAGGAAATTCAGGAAGTAATATGTATACGTTAGGTGCGCCAGGTAACTCGCCTTTAGCAATTACAGTTGGAGCAAGCGATACGTCTGTGAATATTCCGACTTATACAGGAACATTAAAAGCGCCTACGGGTGATGTTACGGCAGATTTAAAACTAACAGCTCAAGGTTTAACGGATAACGTAGCGGATTTTGAAGGGAAAACTGTGCAATTAGTCAATGTATTATATGGCACTGAAGCTTCGTATTCGGGAGTTGATGCAAAGGGGAAAGTTGTATTAGCGCAACGAGGTAGTGCTTCTTTAAGTCAATTAATTAGCACAGCAAAAGCACATGGAGCAATCGGTGCTGTATTATACGACACACCTGTTCCTAATGGTGATGTGTACCTAGGAGAAGGGTACGGATATATTCCGTCATTTTTAATTAGTAACGCACAAGGAACTGCTTTAGCTGCCCAAATAGGTGGATTGAAATCTGCTGGTGCTTCTATGGACTTTACATTTAGTAATATGAAACAATTAGTGACAACAGGTGATAAATTAGCGCCATTCAGTTCACGTGGTCCATCCCGTGTGTTATATGATATTAAGCCTGAAGTAACAGCACCTGGTGTATCTGTTTTCTCAACTGTTCCTTCTTATATGCACGGGGCAGATCAAATCGGAAACTATCAATATGCTTATGACCGTTTATCTGGTACATCAATGGCAACGCCTAACGTTGCAGGGGTAGCAGCTCTAATCAAGCAAGTTCATCCTGATATGACGCCTGCAGATGTTAAAGCAACACTAATGAACACAGCAGATCCACTCTCTGATAAATATAGTGTATATGAAGTTGGGGCAGGGCGAGTAGACCCATACAATGCC
>NZ_JBHUSE010000051.1:0-1506 GCF_042674585.1 Arthrobacter sp. NPDC057013 | reverse complement strand
AAGGAGTTTGTTGAGTATGAGTACGAAGGTGTCGGAGGAGTTTGATGTGCGTGTGGGCGGGGGAGGGTACCGGATAGGGGTGATTGCCTCGGCCGGGGTGGTGGTGCCTTCCGGTGGGTTTGAAATGGAGATCCTGAACCCTGCAACGGGGCAGGTCATTGGTTCCCTGGTTGAGGCCGGCCCGGCTGATATTGATGCTGTGGTCGCGGGCGCGAAGTCGGCGTATGAGAAGGTGTGGCGGGGCACCGCGCCGGAGGTGAGGGCGAGGATGCTCACGGCCTGGGCGGATGCGATCACCGCGCACCGTGAGGAACTGGCCGATATTGAGGTCGCCGATGTGGGTCATCTGCGCCGTGAGGCGATGGCCGATATCGACAACAGCGCCCGGGTGCTTCGCTACTACGCCGGTCTCGCGGACAAGATCGAGGGCCGCACGTTCGCGCAGCTGCCCGACCGGCTCTCCTACGGCCTCGATGAGCCTTTCGGGGTCGTGGCAGGCGTCAGCCCGTATAACGGCAACGCGAACTTCGTCGCGCTCAAAGCAGGCCCGGCCCTGGTTGCCGGGAACTGCATCGTGATCAAGGCACCCGAGGTCGCCCCGCTGCTGAACTACCGCATGGTCGAACTCGCCCTGGAGGCAGGCCTTCCCGCCGGTGTCGTCAACGTGGTCACCGGCCGCGGGGACAAGGTCGGGCCCCTGCTCACCGAGCACCCGGACATCGGAATGATCGCCTTCACCGGCGGACCGGGCTCGGGCCGGGCCATCATCCACCAATCGGCAACCAACATCGTGCCGACGTTCCTGGAACTCGGTGGCAAGAGCCCGGCGATCCTGCTCCCGGACGCCGACCTGGACATCGCGATCCCGTCGCTGCTGCATTCAAACTTCGCCAAGAGCGGCCAAAGCTGCGTGACCGGGTCCCGGATCTTCGTGCCGGATTCGACGTACGCCGAGGTCACCGAACGGCTCGGGAAAAAGGCGAAAACGGTCCGGGTCGGGCTTCCCACCAAGGAATCCTCGCAGATGGGATCGCTCATCACCCGCCAGCACCGCACCCGCGTTGACACCCTGGTCAAGAGCGCGATCAGCGCCGGCGCAGTCGCCCTCGCCGGCGGGGCCCCGGCAGAGGACGGAGACCTCGCCAACGGCGCGTTCTACCAGCCCACCGTCCTGGCCGAGGTCACCGACGACAACCCCGCAGCGCGCAACGAGGCCTTCGGACCAATGGCCAGCGTGCTGTCCTACACCGACACCGATGAAGTCATCGCCCGCGCCAACGCCTCCGAATTCGGCCTCAGCGCCCAAATCTGGGGCAACGACGCACGCACCATCCAGCACCTGGCCAAAGAACTCATCGCAGGAACGGTATGGATCAACACCTACCGCTCCTTCCACCCCACCGTCCCCTTCGGCGGCATGAAACAAAGCGGCTTCGGCAAAGAAAACGGCTTCGACTCCGTCGCCATGTACACCCGCCGCAAAGCAGTCGTCTGGGACCTCACCAC
>NZ_JBHUSE010000050.1:0-1573 GCF_042674585.1 Arthrobacter sp. NPDC057013 | reverse complement strand
TAAAGAATCTAACCAAGCTGAATATGAAAATTTAAAGGAACTTAGTAAGGTAGTTTTAACTGTAACTGAGACCGCTAGAGAAAAAGGCGGCATTGTTTTTGGGGTAGAAAAAAATTAATAAAAATACCAGTTATCCGATTAATTGGATACTGGTATTTTTTTTGAATTATTGAGCGCTAGTGTTCTCTTCTGAAAGTCCAAAAAGTAAGCCCTGGTTATCAATAAAGTATGCAAAATAACCCATTTGAGGAATAGCCGTTTTAGGAACTACTATATTTCCACCATTGTTCATAACTTTATCAATCGCTTCATCAATCGAAGGAACATCGATTGAATTCGTTGTACGTGTCTGGCCATCTGGAGAAAGCATTAATCCTCCATCGATTCCTTTGTCGGCTGATTCTCCTGTTTGAATAAAATAATATTCATGCTGACCAGGCATTTGTGTAAACTTCCATCCAAAGGCCTTAGAATAAAAATCGATTGCTTGCTCAATATTTGGTACTTGAAGCTCAAATCTAATCACTTTTCCCATTACGTCATCTCCTCATACTATTTTTCGATAAATTATGTAAAAGCTGATTAAAAAGATTAATCAGCTTTATATTTTTTTAATATACAACAACCCATCCGACTCCAGGAATAAAGTGCCATCTTCTTCCGTTAAAAATATAATATCCTCCCGACCAATACCCTCCTGGTCCTGGAAATCCATGCCCATGTCCAGGTCCATAACCATGCCCGTGACCATGGTCGTGGCCATGTCCTGGTCCATATCCTGGCCCGTGTCCTTGACCTTGACCTGGTCCATATCCTGGCCCGTGTCCTTGACCTTGACCTGGTCCATATCCTGGTCCGTGTCCTTGACCTTGACCTGGTCCATATCCTGGCCCGTGTCCTTGGCCTTGGCCTGGTCCATATCCTGGCCCGTGTCCCTGGCCTTGGCCTGGTCCATATCCTGGCCCGTGTCCTTGGCCTTGGCCTTGACCTTGACCTGGTCCATGTCCTGGTTGTGCATAACCTGGCCCAGGATATCTGCTAAAAAGATCATCATAAAACATATACTCACCACCTAAATAGAATCGTAATCCTTATAGCTTATTAATTCTATTTGAGACATGAGCAAGTACTATGTCATTTATCTATCTCATTCATTGAATTGATGATTATGCCTATACGTAATAAAAGTATCCATTAGTAAATACTTACCATATTTCCTCATTAAATACATTCGTCTAGTTCTTTATATAAATCCATACTTTTCAAGTCTAATGCTTCCAATTCTTGGTGGTATTTCTGTAAACTGTTTAGATCACTTTCAAGCATCATTTGCTTATTTATTTCACTAATCGCTTCTTCTAACTGATAGATCTCATTTTCAATGTTTTCTATATTTCGCGATTTTGTATTGATCTTTTTTGCTGGTTTAGATTGAGGATTTGTTTTTACCACTTTTTCCTTTTCAAGTTTATTTCGATATACGGTCATTTTTTCTTTCGCGACTTGGTATTCTTCAATAAACTCGAATAGAGACCCATTTTCTAGCCAGTAAATTTTTGAAAATAGCTTATTT
>NZ_JBHUSE010000049.1:0-1997 GCF_042674585.1 Arthrobacter sp. NPDC057013 | reverse complement strand
TCAGAGGTGGAAGCGTGGTGACACGTGGAGCTGACTGATACTAATCGGTCGAGGACTTAACTAACAAGTTTGATAATGACATTATCTAGTTTTGAAGGTACAAAAATTATTATAAAAAACTTTTAAAAAGTTATTGACTTTAGTAGAAATTTTGATATAATAATTAATGTCCTAAAGAAAATGAATCAAGTGATGATAGCGAAGAGGTCACACCCGTTCCCATACCGAACACGGCAGTTAAGCTCTTCAGCGTCGATGGTAGTTGGGGGTTTCCCCCTGTGAGAGTAGAACGTCGCTTGGTTTGATGGAGGATTAGCTCAGCTGGGAGAGCACCTGCCTTACAAGCAGGGGGTCGGCGGTTCGAGCCCGTCATCCTCCACCATATGCCGACTTAGCTCAATTGGTAGAGCAACTGACTTGTAATCAGTAGGTTGAGGGTTCAAGTCCTTTAGTCGGCACTCTTTTTGAGCCATTAGCTCAGTTGGTAGAGCATCTGACTTTTAATCAGAGGGTCGAAGGTTCGAATCCTTCATGGCTCACCATTTTCTCAAAAAGAAAATATTTGCGGGTGTGGCGGAATTGGCAGACGCGCTAGACTTAGGATCTAGTACTTCGGTGTGGGGGTTCGAGTCCCTTCACCCGCACCATTTATAGTTTAAAAGCAGTATACGCGGAAGTAGTTCAGTGGTAGAATACAACCTTGCCAAGGTTGGGGTCGCGGGTTCGAACCCCGTCTTCCGCTCCACATATGCTGCCGGGGTGGTGGAATGGCAGACACACAGGACTTAAAATCCTGCGGGGGTTGACCCCGTGCCGGTTCGAGTCCGGCCCTCGGTACCATTTATAATATGCGCCCGTAGCTCAATTGGATAGAGCGTTTGACTACGGATCAAAAGGTTATGGGTTCGAGTCCTTTCGGGCGCGCCATATTGTATCACCTGTAATTCTAAACGGGAAGTGGCTCAGCTTGGTAGAGCACCTGGTTTGGGACCAGGGGGTCGCAGGTTCAAATCCTGTCTTCCCGACCATTTAAAACATGGGGCCTTAGCTCAGCTGGGAGAGCGCCTGCCTTGCACGCAGGAGGTCAGCGGTTCGATCCCGCTAGGCTCCACTTAGAAAACTTAAATGAAATATTATGGCGGTGTAGCTCAGCTGGCTAGAGCGTACGGTTCATACCCGTGAGGTCGTGGGTTCGACTCCCTCCGCCGCTACTTATTATTTTAGGACCTTTAGCTCAGCTGGTTAGAGCAGACGGCTCATAACCGTCCGGTCGTAGGTTCGAGTCCTACAAGGTCCACCACTTATCAATGGAGTAATACCCAAGTCTGGCTGAAGGGATCGGTCTTGAAAACCGACAGGGGTGTAACAGCCCGCGGGGGTTCGAATCCCTCTTACTCCTCCATTTTTATTAAATCTCATATTAATGAATCTAACTTAGTTAGGATTCACATTATCGCGGGGTGGAGCAGTCTGGTAGCTCGTCGGGCTCATAACCCGAAGGTCGCAGGTTCAAATCCTGTCCCCGCAACCAAATGGTCCCGTGGTGTAGCGGTTAACATGCCTGCCTGTCACGCAGGAGATCGCCGGTTCGATCCCGGTCGGGACCGCCATTTAAGTTGGCTCGGTAGCTCAGTCGGTAGAGCAGAGGACTGAAAATCCTCGTGTCGGCGGTTCGATTCCGTCCCGAGCCACCATCTTAAATATTATAATTTGCCGACTTAGCTCAATTGGTAGAGCACGAACGAATAAGCTTCGTAGCAAATCTTCAGCGTACTTGTCGAGAAACATCTTGAATCACTTACTGAAACAAGGACGACTAAGAGTTGAATTGATTAAGGCGACGTATCAAATTTAAGATAAATAATTTAATTAAGCCGACTTAGCTCAATTGGTAGAGCAACTGACTTGTAATCAGTAGGTTGGGGGTTCAAGTCCTCTAGTCGGCACTCTTTAACCGGAGGGGTAGCGAAGTGGCTAAACGCGGCGGACTGTAAATC
>NZ_JBHUSE010000048.1:0-2096 GCF_042674585.1 Arthrobacter sp. NPDC057013 | reverse complement strand
GCCAAAACATCGGCTTCATGCTCGAACCCCACGGCTTCTTCAACCAAAACCCCACCCTCAACCTCCCCACCGAAACCCGCACCACCACCACCGGCCACTGCAGCATGGGAGGAGAACGATGAGCCGGCAACAAGCTACGGCAAGCTCGAGTACCGCCACGAGCGGTTCCAAGTCGGGGAAGCTGAAAGCCAACACCCTGGGGCTGTGGGATGTGGTGTTCATGGCGGTCGCGACGTCCGCACCCATCACTGTGATGAGTGGTAACGTCCCGATTTCGGTCGGTTTCGGTGTCGGCACCGGAACGCCGGCAACGTATATCTGGGCAACCTTGATCCTGTCCGTCTTTGCGATCGCTTATGTCACGATGGCGCGCTATGTGACCTCGACTGCCGCGTTCTACGGCTTCATCTCCCGTGGTTTGGGGCGCGTGCTCGGCCTCGGAACCGGTTTCATGGTGACCTTCGGCTACATCGTTTTTGAAGCCAGCATCATCGGCATTTTCTCGTACTTCGGTCATCTGGCCTTCAAGGATCAGCTGGGCCTGGACATCCATTGGGTAGTCTTCGCCGTGGGCGGCCTGCTGATCATCGGCTTCCTGACCTTCTTTGAGATCAGCATGGCAGCGAAAATCCTGACCCTGCTGTTGTTCACGGAGATCGCGATCCTGGCCATCATGGCCTTCGGCGTCCTCTTCCAGGGCGGCGGCCCCGACGGGCTGATGCCGGAGACCCTGAATCCGGCCATTGCGTTCTCGCCAAACGGGCTGCAGTCCGCCGCGCCGGGGCTGGCCATGTTCATCGCATTCTGGTCCTGGACCGGCTTCGAATCGACGGTGATGTACGGGGAGGAATCCAAGAACCCGAAGAAGATTATTCCGATCGCCACCATGATCGCGGTCACCGGCGTCGGCGTCTTCTACACGTTCGTCTCCTGGATGTCCGTCGCCGGCAACGGCGCCCAGGGAGCTATCGCCCTGGCGCAGAGCGCCAACCCGCTGGACATGTTCTTCCACCCCACTGACGTCTTTGTCGGCCACGGCTGGGTCCTGGTCATGGAATGGCTGATGATGACCGGATCCTTCGCCTGCGCCATGGCCTTCCACAACGCGGCCTCACGCTACATGTACTCCCTCGGACGCGAAGGCATCCTGCCGGGCATGCTTGGCAGGACCCACAAGAAGCACGGATCACCACACATCGCGTCATTCCTGCAGACAGGTATCGCCATCCTGTGGATCCTCGGATTCTGGTTCTTCAATAAGGACCCCTACCTGGATGTTTTCGCCCTTCTGGCGATCCTGGGGACATTCATGCTCGTGATTGTGCAGACCGTAACCATGGCGGCAGTGTTCAACTACTTCCGCAAGCACCATCCGGAAGAAAGCTTCTGGCGTACCAAGGTTGCCCCCATTATTGGTGGGGCGGGTATGTTGGCCGTTGTCATCCTGATGTTCCTGAACCTGGACACGGCGGCCGGACCTGCATCGTCGTCCCTGCTGTTCAAGCTCATCCCCTACATCGCCGCCGGGCTGTTTATCACGGGGGCAGGTCTGGCGCTCTACTTCCGGAAAACCGATCCGCTCAAGTACGAAACCATCGGCCACGTCGTTCTTGCCGAGGATGGCCACGGCCCGGTCCTTGACGAAGAGGACCCGGCGCCGCTGCACCCGATCGACCTCGACGACGTCAGGGACATGGAGCGCCAGCACGCCTCCGGTGACCTGGACCAAGAGCTCGACGAACTCGGACGCGAGAAAAAACTGGAGCTGGAGAAGGAATAGCCCCAGCAGCCGGTCCGCGGTGCTGCCCGACGGCGGCATCGCGGACCGGTCGTTTCCCCACCCAAAGCTTTTCCCCATAATCTTCGGTCCCCGGTGCTACAGGCACCCGCATCGGGGACCGAACCCACACTCCAATACCCACCTCAATCCAGTAGGGCGTGATCCGCGTGTTCCATATCCCCGCAATGACCTGGACCCTCACCGCCGTGCTGCTGGCCGGCGGCGCCTACCAGCTCTGGCAGGCCTACAGGTCAGCCCACCTCACCGACCGGGTCAACAACACCCTGCACGCCCTCATGAACACCCTGATGGCCGC
>NZ_JBHUSE010000047.1:0-2402 GCF_042674585.1 Arthrobacter sp. NPDC057013 | reverse complement strand
CGGGACGAACACCGATATGCTTCGGGGAGCTGTAAGCAAGCTTTGATCCGGAGATTTCCGAATGGGGAAACCCACCACTCGTAATGGAGTGGTATCCATATCTGAATTCATAGGATATGAGAAGGCAGACCCGGGGAACTGAAACATCTAAGTACCCGGAGGAAGAGAAAGCAAATGCGATTCCCTGAGTAGCGGCGAGCGAAACGGGATTAGCCCAAACCAAGAGGCTTGCCTCTTGGGGTTGTAGGACACTCTGTACGGAGTTACAAAGGAACGAGGTAGATGAAGAGGTCTGGAAAGGCCCGCCATAGGAGGTAACAGCCCTGTAGTCAAAACTTCGTTCTCTCCTGAGTGGATCCTGAGTACGGCGGAACACGTGAAATTCCGTCGGAATCCGGGAGGACCATCTCCCAAGGCTAAATACTCCCTAGTGACCGATAGTGAACCAGTACCGTGAGGGAAAGGTGAAAAGCACCCCGGAAGGGGAGTGAAAGAGATCCTGAAACCGTGTGCCTACAAGTAGTCAGAGCCCGTTAACGGGTGATGGCGTGCCTTTTGTAGAATGAACCGGCGAGTTACGATCCCGTGCAAGGTTAAGCAGAAGATGCGGAGCCGCAGCGAAAGCGAGTCTGAATAGGGCGCATGAGTACGTGGTCGTAGACCCGAAACCAGGTGATCTACCCATGTCCAGGGTGAAGTTCAGGTAACACTGAATGGAGGCCCGAACCCACGCACGTTGAAAAGTGCGGGGATGAGGTGTGGGTAGGGGTGAAATGCCAATCGAACCTGGAGATAGCTGGTTCTCTCCGAAATAGCTTTAGGGCTAGCCTCAAGGTAAGAGTCTTGGAGGTAGAGCACTGATTGGACTAGGGGCCCCTACCGGGTTACCGAATTCAGTCAAACTCCGAATGCCAATGACTTATCCTTGGGAGTCAGACTGCGAGTGATAAGATCCGTGGTCAAGAGGGAAACAGCCCAGACCGCCAGCTAAGGTCCCAAAGTATACGTTAAGTGGAAAAGGATGTGGAGTTGCTTAGACAACCAGGATGTTGGCTTAGAAGCAGCCACCATTTAAAGAGTGCGTAATAGCTCACTGGTCGAGTGACTCTGCGCCGAAAATGTAACGGGGCTAAACGTATCACCGAAGCTGCGGACTGTTCTTCGAACAGTGGTAGGAGAGCGTTCTAAGGGCTGTGAAGCCAGACCGGAAGGACTGGTGGAGCGCTTAGAAGTGAGAATGCCGGTATGAGTAGCGAAAGAGGGGTGAGAATCCCCTCCACCGAATGCCTAAGGTTTCCTGAGGAAGGCTCGTCCGCTCAGGGTTAGTCGGGACCTAAGCCGAGGCCGAAAGGCGTAGGCGATGGACAACAGGTTGATATTCCTGTACCACCTCCTCACCATTTGAGCAATGGGGGGACGCAGGAGGATAGGGTAAGCGCGGTATTGGATATCCGCGTCCAAGCAGTTAGGCTGGGAAATAGGCAAATCCGTTTCCCATAAGGCTGAGCTGTGATGGCGAGCGAAATATAGTAGCGAAGTTCCTGATTCCACACTGCCAAGAAAAGCCTCTAGCGAGGTGAGAGGTGCCCGTACCGCAAACCGACACAGGTAGGCGAGGAGAGAATCCTAAGGTGATCGAGAGAACTCTCGTTAAGGAACTCGGCAAAATGACCCCGTAACTTCGGGAGAAGGGGTGCTCTGTTAGGGTGCAAGCCCGAGAGAGCCGCAGTGAATAGGCCCAGGCGACTGTTTAGCAAAAACACAGGTCTCTGCGAAGCCGTAAGGCGAAGTATAGGGGCTGACGCCTGCCCGGTGCTGGAAGGTTAAGAGGAGCGCTTAGCGTAAGCGAAGGTGCGAATTGAAGCCCCAGTAAACGGCGGCCGTAACTATAACGGTCCTAAGGTAGCGAAATTCCTTGTCGGGTAAGTTCCGACCCGCACGAAAGGCGCAACGATCTGGGCACTGTCTCAACGAGAGACTCGGTGAAATTATAGTACCTGTGAAGATGCAGGTTACCCGCGACAGGACGGAAAGACCCCGTGGAGCTTTACTGCAGCCTGATATTGAATGTTGGTACAGCTTGTACAGGATAGGTAGGAGCCTTGGAAACCGGAGCGCCAGCTTCGGTGGAGGCATCGGTGGGATACTACCCTGGCTGTATTGACCTTCTAACCCGCCGCCCTTATCGGGCGGGGAGACAGTGTCAGGTGGGCAGTTTGACTGGGGCGGTCGCCTCCTAAAAGGTAACGGAGGCGCCCAAAGGTTCCCTCAGAATGGTTGGAAATCATTCGCAGAGTGTAAAGGCACAAGGGAGCTTGACTGCGAGACCTACAAGTCGAGCAGGGACGAAAGTCGGGCTTAGTGATCCGGTGGTTCCGCATGGAAGGGCCATCGCTCAACGG
>NZ_JBHUSE010000046.1:0-2479 GCF_042674585.1 Arthrobacter sp. NPDC057013 | reverse complement strand
CTGCACCCGGGAGGGTGTGGGAGAGTAGGTCACCGCCGGACAACCATTAGGTCGAGAGCCCCAACCACACGGTTGGGGCTCTCCCGCATTTAACCGGCTCTTCGCAGATGAGCGTGGTTAGGGCGGACTGACGCCAAGGCATGGGTGTGTTCTGATGCCGCTGCGGCGTGGTGCGGGAGGAGGGAGGTCAGGGCCTCTTTGAATTGGTAGCGACCAAGCTTCCAAATAACAAAGAGACCCTGATATGCCCAATGCTACTTCCTGCCCGGGCGGTCGCTGGTGCGAGCGGGCCGACGCGCTTCTTGGTGTCGAAGGTATCCACGTCTGCTCTGTCACCGTGGCCGGGACCGGCCTGGTTCTGCACGTCGAGACAGCCGAAACTGCCAGCGGCTGTCCGGACTGCGGCGTCGTCGCGATCGGGCACGGCCGCCGGCCGGTCCGGCTCCATGACACCCCGTGTTTCGGCCGTCCGGTGCGGCTGCTCTGGGCCAAGCGTGTCTGGCGCTGCCCGGACCCTGGCTGCCCGAGAACAACGTTCACCGAAGAGCACGAGTTGGCCGGGCCCCGGGCAAAACTCACCGCCAGGGCCGTGACCTGGGCGACCGACGGGCTGCAGCGTTTCGACACCTCGGTCTCCCCCCTGGCCCACCAGCTCGGCGTCTCCTGGCACACCGCCTGGGACGCCATCAAGGCCGAGGCCGCCCGGCGGATCGCAGCGGCCGGCCGGCTGACAGGAGTGGACGCCCTTGGCGTCGATGAGCATGTCTGGTCCCACACCGGCCCGCCCGGCACTGGCATGGTCACCGGGATCGTGGATCACACCCGCGATGCCCACGGTGTGGTCCACGCCAGGTTGCTGGACCTCGTGCCGGGCCGGTCCGGGAGGGCCTACGCCGACTGGCTCAAAGACCGCGGAGAGGAATTCACGGCAGGCATCAAAACCGCGGCGCTGGATCCGTTCCGCGGTTACGCCAACGCGATCCGCGATGAACTGCCCGAAGCCATCACCGTGCTGGACGCGTTCCACGTCGTGAAACTCGGATCAGCCATGGTCGATGAGGTTCGCCGCCGGGTCCAGCAGGACACCCTCGGGCACCGCGGCCGCAAGGGCGACCCGCTCTTCGGCATCCGCCGGACCCTGCAGATCGGCGCCGAACACCTCACGGACAAACAATCCGCCCGGCTCGATGCGAAACTCGCTCTCGGGGACCCGGACCACGAAGTCACCCTGGCCTGGCAGTGCTACCAGAAGCTCCGCCACATCTACCACGCCAGCCCGGCCCGGGGCAGGGAACTCGTCACCGAAGTCATCGGTTCATTCCCCGCCTGCCCGATCCCCGAGATCTCCCGGCTCGGCCGCACCCTCAAGCAATGGAAGGCAGCGATCCTGGCCTACTTCGACACCTTCGGCGCCTCAAACGGCCCCACCGAAGCGATCAACGGCGTCATCGAAACCACCCGCAGAATAGCCCGCGGCTTCCGCAACTTCACCAACTACAGACTCCGATGCCTACTCGCCGCCGGCGGCCACCGCCCCTACCGAATCAAACAAACGAACCACGCTTAAATGCGAAGGGCCATTTAACCACCTTCAAGGCCCCGGGCCCCGACCTCCGCGTCGGGGCCCGGGGCTGTTTAAAGGCCGCCGTCCGTGGACGTTCCAGCCCTGGCCGGCGCCTTCCGGCCGGAGTGCCCGTAAGCGGCTGTGGTGCCAACGACTGACCGGCGCCGGCAGCTGCGCCGGCGGTGCCGCGGGACCCGTCGCGGAGATCCTTCCTCTCCATATCTTCGTGTCCGTTCCCCGGGCGTACTCGAGGCCGGGCCGGGACCGGTGGCGGTGGCCGGGCTGTTCGGGCCGGTGAGCCCGGGTGCGGCGGTCCAGGTGTTTCCGTCCCGCGTGTTTCTGTGTCGTGAGTTTCTGTGCCGAATGTCCGGGGGTGTTTTGGTGAGGAACTTCACCACGGCGGCTTTGCGGACGTTTCGGGGCCGTGGTGGTGGGTGTGGTTTGTGGAGGCCGTGTTTGCGGGTGCCGGCCGGCGGCGCCGGGCCGGCAGCCAGGACGTGCCGGTTAGGCCGGGGAGGACTCCCGGTGCACGGGCCAACAGCTGCCGGCCTGGCCGGGACGTCCGACTGTGACGCGGTCCATAAAACTGATCCGGGCCCTGGGTTGTCCCGTTGGCCGCCTGGAGCGGCCCAAAAACCCCCGCAACTCAAGGGTTCCGCTGCGTGTTCTGCGCGTATTCGGCCGGGTTGCGGTGGGGGCGGGGTGGGTGTAATGTTTTCCAAGTCGCCGCGAGGGAGACAGCGAAGAGCTGGTAACCGCGGGCGGCCAAACCCCCAAAATCAAGACCAGAATCCAGTGACTCTTTCGGTCGCTTGAGCGTGGTGGGGCTGGTTTTTCTGCTGGTGTGGGTCCTGGGATATGGATTTGCGTCGGGGGGTGGAACCGGGTAAGTTTGAAAAGTTGCTCCGGAGCGAT
>NZ_JBHUSE010000045.1:0-3178 GCF_042674585.1 Arthrobacter sp. NPDC057013 | reverse complement strand
GAAGCATATCGGTGTTAGTCCCGTCCTTCATCGACTCCTAGTGCCAAGGCATCCACCGTGCGCCCTTTCTAACTTAACTAATTTTAAAACTAATTGAATTAAACTTACGCAGTTTAATGAATGACATTATCTAGTTTTCAAGGTACAAAGTTGAGAGTGAACTCTCAAAACTAAACAAAACAATGAAGAAACATTTTCATACATGAACCAACGGTTCATGATGTCTCCATAGAAAGGAGGTGATCCAGCCGCACCTTCCGATACGGCTACCTTGTTACGACTTCACCCCAATCATCTGTCCCACCTTAGGCGGCTGGCCCCTAAAAAGGTTACCCCACCGACTTCGGGTGTTACAAACTCTCGTGGTGTGACGGGCGGTGTGTACAAGGCCCGGGAACGTATTCACCGCGGCATGCTGATCCGCGATTACTAGTGATTCCGGCTTCATGTAGGCGAGTTGCAGCCTACAATCCGAACTGAGAATAGTTTTATGGGATTAGCTCCACCTCGCGGTCTTGCAACCCTTTGTACTATCCATTGTAGCACGTGTGTAGCCCAGGTCATAAGGGGCATGATGATTTGACGTCATCCCCACCTTCCTCCGGTTTGTCACCGGCAGTCACCTTAGAGTGCCCAACTAAATGCTGGCAACTAAGATCAAGGGTTGCGCTCGTTGCGGGACTTAACCCAACATCTCACGACACGAGCTGACGACAACCATGCACCACCTGTCACTCTGTCCCCGAAGGGAACGCCCTATCTCTAGGGTTGTCAGAGGATGTCAAGACCTGGTAAGGTTCTTCGCGTTGCTTCGAATTAAACCACATGCTCCACCACTTGTGCGGGCCCCCGTCAATTCCTTTGAGTTTCAGTCTTGCGACCGTACTCCCCAGGCGGAGTGCTTAATGCGTTAACTTCAGCACTAAAGGGCGGAAACCCTCTAACACTTAGCACTCATCGTTTACAGCGTGGACTACCAGGGTATCTAATCCTGTTTGCTCCCCACGCTTTCGCGCCTCAGCGTCAGTTACAGACCAGAAAGTCGCCTTCGCCACTGGTGTTCCTCCAAATCTCTACGCATTTCACCGCTACACTTGGAATTCCACTTTCCTCTTCTGCACTCAAGTTTCCCAGTTTCCAATGACCCTCCCCGGTTGAGCCGGGGGCTTTCACATCAGACTTAAGAAACCGCCTGCGCGCGCTTTACGCCCAATAATTCCGGACAACGCTTGCCACCTACGTATTACCGCGGCTGCTGGCACGTAGTTAGCCGTGGCTTTCTGGTTAGGTACCGTCAAGGTGCCAGCTTATTTAACTAGCACTTGTTCTTCCCTAACAACAGAGCTTTACGACCCGAAGGCCTTCATCGCTCACGCGGCGTTGCTCCGTCAGACTTTCGTCCATTGCGGAAGATTCCCTACTGCTGCCTCCCGTAGGAGTCTGGGCCGTGTCTCAGTCCCAGTGTGGCCGATCACCCTCTCAGGTCGGCTACGCATCGTCGCCTTGGTGAGCCGTTACCTCACCAACTAGCTAATGCGCCGCGGGCCCATCTATAAGTGATAGCCGAAGCCATCTTTCAACTAAGGAACAGGAGTTCCTCAGTGTCATCCGGTATTAGCTCCGGTTTCCCGAAGTTATCCCAGTCTTATAGGTAGGTTGCCCACGTGTTACTCACCCGTCCGCCGCTAATTAACGGGAGCAAGCTCCCATTAATCCGCTCGACTTGCATGTATTAGGCACGCCGCCAGCGTTCGTCCTGAGCCAGGATCAAACTCTCCATAAAAGTTAAGTTTAAATCTTGTATTGCTCAAAAAACTAATAATTGACGTTTACTTCATGTTTTGTTTAGTTTTCAAAGTTCACTTTGTCGCGATGTCTCTTGGCGACTTCTATATAATAACAAATCCATTAGACTCGGTCAATAGTTTTTATAATATATTTTCAAAAAAAATTAAACTAATTTTATTTAAGCAAAAACCTTACTTAATATTCTTATTTTCCTACCTTTAGATTTAATAGAACTAAGGAGTTAATACTCCCCATAAAGATTAAATGAGCAAAACTGATAAACCTAAAATAAAACCCTACTATCTTCAATTTAAAGAAACATTAGTATCCTCACATAGAAAAAAAGAGAGAACAAATATGTTCTCTCTTTAGCATTATTTAAAAACTATTCTTCAGTTGTTTCAGTTATATCATCATCTTCTAGAGTCGGAAATTCATCATCATTTTCATCTTCTGCCTCAATTTCCTCTTCTTTTGCTGCAATTGCAACCGTAGCAACATGACCTTCTTGGTCTAGTCTAATTAATTTAACACCTTGAGTAACACGGCCAAGACGTGAGATTTGTTCAATTGGCATACGAATAATAACACCGGATTCAGTAATTAACATTAAATCCTCTTCGTCACTTACACATTTTAATGAAATCATTTTACCGTTTTTCTCTGTAACATTCAGTGTTTTTAATCCTTTACCACCACGACTTTGAATACGGTATTCTTCCTGTGCAGTTCGCTTACCATAACCAAGTTCCGTAACAACAAGAATATCTAAGTGCTCCTCCACAACTTCCATTCCTACAACATAGTCATCTTCAGAAAGTGTAATAGCTTTAACACCTGTTGCTGTTCTTCCCATTGATCTAACATCATCTTCATTAAAACGGATCATCATACCTTTTGAGGTACCGACAACAATATCTTTCGTTCCGTCTGTCAAACGTACTGAAATTACGTCATCATCCTCTTTTAAATTAATTGCAATTAATCCATTCGTTCGGATATTTGCAAATGCAGATAAAGGTACACGTTTCGCTATTCCTTGTTTCGTCGTAAAGAATAGGTACCAATTCTCTAAAAATTCACTTACTGGAATAATAGCGTTAATACTTTCACCTCTATCAATTTCAAGTAAGTTTACGATAGGTAGTCCTTTAGCTGTACGGCTAAACTCCGGAATCTCATAACCTTTTGATCGGTATACTTTCCCCTTATTCGTAAAGAATAAAATTGTATCATGAGTTGAAGGTGTCAGTAAGTGTTCTAAGAAGTCATCATTATTAGTGCCCATTCCCTGAATACCACTCCATTACGAGTGGTGGGTTTCCCCATTCGGAAATCTCCGGATCAAAGCTTGCTTACAGCTCCCCGAAGCATATCGGTGTTCGTCCCG
>NZ_JBHUSE010000044.1:0-4624 GCF_042674585.1 Arthrobacter sp. NPDC057013 | reverse complement strand
GGCGGCATGAAACAAAGCGGCTTCGGCAAAGAAAACGGCTTCGACTCCGTCGCCATGTACACCCGCCGCAAAGCAGTCGTCTGGGACCTCACCACCACACGCGAACTCCCCTACACCAACTGACGCGAGCAGGAGCGGCCTTCCGCCCGATCGCATTCTGCGTGGGGCACAGAATACAAAAAGCAGAGGAGGGTTCCCGGTGACGGGAACCCTCCTCTGCTGGGGCGGTGCCAGGCGCAGGCTCCCAGGCGGCAACTCGGCCAGCTTTGGGCCTCCCGGCCGGGGGCGCACCCGGTAAGAGGGGGCAGCATGCTCTCAACTGGGCAAGAGGAAGCGTGCCGGGCATCCACCACGGTGCGTGCTCGAACCGCCTGGCACGTCGCCCGCTACCGCAGGGCTGTCACTGCTGCGTTCCTGGTGGTACAGGGAGCTGGGGCTGAAAGCCCCCCGTCGACCACTGCGTGGACGCCCGACTTGTACAGCGCCAGGGCGGTCCGCAGGGTAACGGTGAGAGCTCGCGCCCCGCCCGCTGCAGCAAGTGCAACCACACTGCATTGCTTGCCGCCGTCCCGGATCTTGACCGAGATGGGCCGCAGGCCGTTGCTGCTGACGTCAACTATCCCCGCAGGGTCCGGAACGTCGCCGAGGCGGTAGTCAATAAGTTCCCCCCTGAAGGTCTTCAACCGCAGAAGGGTATGGTGCGGGCCGTAAGTGGCTCCCGCAACCACCGCTGATCCCACGAACTGGCCGGAGCTGGGGGATGTTCTCAGTGTCGCTGCCATGTCTTCTCCTGTTTGCGGTGCCGCAGATGAAGGTTTCTTGTGATTTCGGCGGGGTGCGACCCGAACCTCGCACCGCTCCGGAAGGCCAGAGCCCTGCACGTCAGGTGCAATGCAGTGGTGGCTAACCGGCCGCTTCAGTATTGACTTTATCCCATAATACGGGATACCGTCTACAGGGGTCCGTATCCATTCCTGCGGGCTCCCGACTCTCAAGACGCACTCGTGACGAGCCATAGAGCGCTCAGAAACCAACCACTAAGGAAGTATTAGCGTGTCAAAGAAGATCGCGATTTTGCACACCAGCTTCGTATTTGTCTCCGTCGAACCTGTGATCAATAACCTGATCGCTGAGTTGATTCCTGATGCTGAAGTCATGCACTTTGTTGATTCCGACGTCCTCGCCACCGTTCAGCGGGAAAACGGCATCTCCCGTAAGAGCGAGGAGCGGATGACCCACTTGGCGCAGGCTGCAGAGGCCGCCGGAGCGGACATCATCTTTTCCGCTTGCTCCTCCCTGGGGCCGGCCCTGGACGTTGCTGCCCGCAATGTCCACACGCCGGTCATCAAGATCGATGAGGCGATGGCGCTTCGGGCGGCCAGCGACGGAACCCGCATTGGGGTCTTGGCCACCGTGCCCACGACGCTTGGTCCGACCTCGGATTTGATCCAGGCCAAGGCAAACGAGTTGGGGCGCAGCGTCACGATTGAGCAGCGGTTGTGTGAAGGAGCGTTCTCGGTCCTCATGTCAGGTGACAGGGAAAAGCACGACTCCATGATCATCGAACAGGCCACGGATCTTGCCGGAAACGTCGACCTGATCGTCTTGGCCCAGGCCTCGATGAACCGCCTCGCTCCAGTCCTGCAGGAAAAGACCAACCTGACCGTGCTGTCCAGTCCTCGGATGGGCGTCGATTACCTGGCGCAGCGCGTGGCGGAACTGGCTGTCTGACCTCCCGTGCAACGAGTGGGCCATATCAGCCCCTACGCATGATGCCGGCGCAACGAATCTGTTGCGCCGGCATCAGCGTTTAACCACGGCTGTCCAATCCTCGCCCGGTATCCAAGGTGACTTGTGAGCGTCCAGCAGGCCAAGCAAATCCCGCATGAATGGGACTGCCCGGGACTGCCCGCGGCTGGAAATCGAGCGGCTGTCCCGGGCAGTTGAATTAGCGGGTGAGGATGCCTAGGGCTCCACTGGCGAAGTCCTTGGCCGAAGTGTTCCAATGCCCGAGCAAGCCCTGTATATTTTCGCCGTCTCTGCGATGGTCCGGGAGTTCTTCCTGGAGGGTCTTCAGGATTCCAGTGCGGAGCTCGGTGTTGAAGTTGACTTTGCCGACGTTCCTTGCCGGCGCCTTGGCAAGTTCTTCTGGCGGGATACCTGAGGCCCCGTGCAGCACCAGCGGGACGCTTGTCCTTTCTGCGATCTCCTCAATGAGGTCCCAGCGTAGCTGCGGCTCGCCTTTGTACTTACCGTGGACGTTGCCCACTGCCACGGCAAGCAGCTCGGCGCCGGTACGGCTTACGAAGTCTTCTACTTGGCTCGCGTCGGTCAGGCCGGCCACCGGCACGCCGGACTGATCCGCGCCAAAGGCTCGGTCCTCGTCGCCAGCAAGACCGCCCAGTTCGGCTTCAAGCACGACGTCACGCCCCAGAAGAGCGCGCGCCGCCAGGACCAGCTGGACATTGTTCTCAAACGGGAGAGACGAACCGTCGGCAAGTACCGAATCCGCCCCTGCAGCAACGGACTCTCTCATGACCCCAAGATGTGTAGCATGATCCAGCTGCACGGCTACCGGCACACCTGCAGCATCTGCGAGTCCTCGCAGTGCGGCGATCAGACGCAGTCCATTGGGCGTGGCCGCGGTCTTGGGCGCAACCATGAGAATCACGCCCTGGTGTGCATCCTCAGCCGCCGTGACAACCGCTAGCGCGGTAGTGAAGTCATAGCAGGTGAAGGCTGGAACAGCGGAGCCGCGCTGCAGTGCGGCGGTGACAAGGTCATCGAGTCGGGTACGCACTAAATGGCCCGCCCTTCAAAGATTTTGGGAATGGCCGACTTATGGTTGCTGCGCATGCTCTCCTTCACCTGCCGGATTCGAAGGTGTTGCTGAGTTTACGGGTGACTGTTGCGAGGGACTGGTCGTCCCCAACATTGCCGGCGAAGACAATGTAGGGAATGCCCTTGGCGGGGCCGTCCACGGGCTCCCAGAGGGAGACGATGCCCGGCAGCATCGGGCCACGGACAATGGCGCGGCGGATCTCCAGGCCGTGAGCGGCCACGTCAGAGGACGTGATGCCGCCCTTGGCGATGACAAACCGCGGAGGGAAGGTCTTCAGGGCGCGGTTGACCACGGCGACCACGGCGGCGGACACGGTGCGGGCGATCCGCAGGCTTTCGGCAGGGTCATCGGCCTTTATCAGCAGCCGGCTGGTGTGGACGATGACATCGCCGGCGCGAAGGGCCTCAACGACAGCCTCCACCGCCCGGTCCAAGTGGGCAGCGGCGGCGGATTCGTCGGCGAGGAGCTTTTCGACGTCGATCTCGATGATGCTCGCGGAGCTGTGTTCGGCGCTGAGGACGTTCAACTGGCGGGTCGTGAGCCCGACGTGCGAGCCGACCACGATCAGGCCACCGGCCTTGGAGGGGGTGTTGCCGTCATAGGCTTCCCCGGAGGTAAGGGCAGTGCGCACGTCCTGGCCGATCCGGCCGCGGACGAACGGCGGCCCGACGCGGTAGAGCAGTTTCTTGCCCCGCCGTTCCGCCTCCTCCAGGCCCAGCGCCAACGCACGCAAGTCGTTTTCGGTGACGATGTCCACCACAATTGGCGTGGAGTTGGTAGCTCCTTCAATGGCGTCGGCGATGGCCTTCGCAGAGATGGCCGGGTCCTGGGCGGATGCACCGGCACGGATGATGTTCAGGTCCAGGACGATCACGGACCCAGCGGCAAAACGGCCCTGCGACTTCTCCTCCACGTATTTGGCCAGCTCGGAGTTGGCGAAGCCGAAGGTGGCATCCTTGGCGAACTCCGTCTCAGCGACAGGGGTGAGCTTACCGGTGTCGTCCCCGGCGCCACGCATGTAGTGGACACCGCCGATGGTGAGGCGGCCGGCGTCGGGAAAGGCGGGAACGATAACCACCCCGTCGGTGGCTTCACCGGTCACAGATGCCACGGTGGCGGCGATGACGTCCGGTTCCAGCGGGTAGTGGCCGCGGAGGGTGGAGTCGCTGCGGCTCACGAAGCCGACCTTGATGCTGCCTGCTGCGGCTAGGGCGTTGCGGACCACTTCCCCGTTGCGGGCAGCCGCCTCTTCGGGGTCGAGGCTGCGCGTGTTGGTGAGGACATACACCGCTGGCTTGGACTGGCTGAATGCCCAGGTGAAGTCGGCAACCTCCCAGCGGGTGAGCACGGGCAAATCCGCCACGGACTGCGTGCCAGTGGGGTCATCATCGAGCACCACCAGGACACGCCTCGTCGCCTCCGAGGACGCAGCTACGGCTGCGGCTACTGATTGTGCTGGAATCTGAAGTTCCGCCGGGAAGGGGGCCAGAACATCGGCTTCAAGTGTCACTATGCACTCCATTGTGTGGGGTTATTGATTGCAAATCTTCAGGACCGGCCGCATCCCAATGCCGGCTTCCACGAAGCTGCCAGAGCCCGGAGGCGCCTGCGGTTGGATGATCTACGGCCACCCTTAGGCACGCCAACGGGCAACACGGGTGGTTCCGTGTTGCCCGTTGGGGTGTCCGGTTTTAGAAGGTGTGGAGGACGAAGCGGAGGAATTCGGTGGGTTCGATGGCCTTGATGGGGGTGGGGCCTTCGTTGGGTAGGAATTCGTAGCCG
>NZ_JBHUSE010000043.1:0-4650 GCF_042674585.1 Arthrobacter sp. NPDC057013 | reverse complement strand
ATCATCTGGATCTGCCGCGGCTTCAGGCTCTTGTGGTAGCCCTTGTCCTCGGCATGGAGAAGGTTCTCGGTGGCATGCGCCTGAACCGGAACCGTATGGTGCAATGCAACCTCGACACTGGGGTTGTTGTTGGGCATGGAGTTCCTTTCATCCGGACATAGGTCTGACCGGTTAGGGGGAATCAGGTGGAAGAACGGATCCGGCCCCGAGGCCAGCGGGGCACGGCAAAGCGTGGACTAGAAAACCGACCAGCCGGTGCGGTCCGACAGATCGGCGAGGGCTGCAGTGCCCGCCAGGGAGTTGCCTTTGGCGTCCAGTCGGGGGCTCCAGACGCATATGGAGCATTGGCCAGGAACGATTACCAGGATGCCTCCGCCCACACCGCTCTTTCCGGGCAGCCCGACGCGGTAGGCAAATTCTCCGGCGGCGTCGTACATGCCGCAGGTCAGCATGATGGAGCCTATGCGTTTGGCCTCGCTGCGTGTCACCACCGCTCCGAGGGCACCACGGCCGTCCCGGGCGAGGAAGAGGCCGGCTTGGGCCAGTTCCCTGCAGGTCATCATGATGGAGCACTGGCGGACGTAGTTTTCCACCACCGATTCGGCGGACTGCCGGAGATTGCCGAAATCTTTGAGGAAGTGGGCCAGGGCCAGGTTGCGGCTGCTGTTGGACAGTTCGCTGGCCGCCGCGGCCACATCGATGAAGGGATTTCCTTGCCCGGTCTGTCCGGCGAGAAAGGCGAGGAGCGCGGCGGCGGCGTCGGGGGTCTCGTCCATCAGGTGGTCGGTGACCACCAGGGCGCCGGCGTTGATGAACGGGTTCCGTGGGATGCCGTGTTCCACTTCCAGCTGGATCAGAGAATTGAAGGCAGTGCCGGAGGGCTCGCGCAGTACCCGGGACCACAGAGTTCCTGGACTGTCCCGCCGCAACGCCATCGCAAGGGTGAAGACCTTGGAGATGCTTTGGATGGAAAACGGGACATCGGCGTCTCCTGAGGCAAAGACTTCGCCGGCTGCGGTGGCGACAGCAATTCCGAACCTGTTGAAGGGAACGCCCGCGAGGGACGGGATGTTTGCCGGAACGGAACCGTCTTCCCTTTGCGGTCTGTGGTTGCGGACGATGTCATCGAGCATCGGGCCCAACGGCGGAGCATCGAGTGTTGTGGTCATTTCCTGCCCTGTAGTTCGTTGTGTGTGCAGGTCCATTCCTGGACATGCAGCAGTGCCACCAGCGCATCGCGGGGGTTGCCGAAGTCCAGGCCCGTGACCCGGGCGGCCTTGCTGATTCGGTAGTAGACGGTGTTCTTGTGCAGCGCCATGCGTTTGGCGCATTCCGCGACGTCGAGCGAGGAGTCGAAATAGACGCGGAGGGTTTCGGCGAGTTCGACGTCGTCCCGCAGGAGGGCTGACATGCTGCGGTGACGGAACGGAGACGTAAGGAAGCTCCGAATGGCGTCACGGAAGAGGATTTCGCTCTCAAAATCCGCAATGGTGGCTACTGACGTCTCAGCTGATGTCCCGACACAGTCCAGCAGGGCCTCGGTGATCGGGGTAACCGAGTGCAGGGCCAGCAGGTCAGGAGCCACCGGGCTCACCGCGGCGAAGGGGCTGATGCTCAGGTGCTTGTGCGCGTCGCGGACGATGGATTCGGCCATGCTGCGCAGACCGGGTTCCGCAGTGGCTGACTGCAGGCCCGGGATAACGACGGCGGTGACGCCCTTGAACTGACCGACGACGGCTGACGCCTTGTAGGCCGCGGCGTGGATGGAGGCCAGGCTTGCCAGCTCGCCATGCTTCAATGCGGCATCATCAGCCTGGGAGTCGGTCGGGGACATTCCTATCAGGATCAATGCCGCGGGCCGCTCCGCGGGGATCTTCCCGCTGCGGGCACTGGCGGCGGCCTCCGCCGAGCCGGACAGAATCCGGGCAATGCGGTCCTCGCGCATATGCACGGACTGCTGATTGCGGTAACGGATGAGCTCGGCGGAGGCCCGGGCCGCGGACCCCGTGAGAACGTAGTCAACATCGGCGGTGAAGCCGTCCCCGGTTTCCTGGAGCCAGATATAGCCCATGATTCGGTCCCCGGCAAACAGCGTGATGGCCACGCGCTCCCTCAGGCCGTCCTGCGGCCTGGCCGGCACTCGAACTGGGAGCCGGGTTCTGTGCAGTTCCCGGTAGGCTCCGAGGTCCTTCAGCAGCAGTTCGTACTTCCGCGGGCCGCGCCGGGCCAGGATGGACGCCTTCCGCAGTTCGTCGATGTCGTTCGAGACCGTGGAGTAGGCCAGGACCTTGTTCGCAGCATCCTCTATAACCACATGGCTCGAGGTCAGGCGTGCCGTGGTCTGGGCGATGGCAAACAGGTCTTCTTCCAGCAGGGTCAGAACTTCACTCTGGTAACTGCGCGGCTGGATCCGGTCCTTGGCGATCGACAGGAGGCGGTCCCATTCGGCAGCGGGGTCCACCAGCAGCAGCCCCGTCCCGGCGGCGCCCAGCAGTTCCTCGGCGTCAGTCAGCTCTTCGCGGCTTCCCTTGACCGCTACAACCGGCGGCGGGTTCTTCAGAAGCCGGCGCAGCGCCGGCAAAGCCGAGCGGCCACGGACGCCGATTAGCAGGACAAAGGCTCCGCCGGCGTCGGACGTTTCATCGTCGGCATCGACGATCAGGAACCTTTCGACCGCCGAACGCTCGGGGGCGGGCCGCATGATGAGGGTGGCGAAACCCAGGGGGAAGTCCGAAAGGATATCGTCCACCGTAACCGCGGCCATGGTTTCCTTCTGCGTCGATCCGCCCGGACGGCTCTGTCCGGTCACCTCATGGTAGCGAGTGAATTTCACCCAAAATATGTGACGGAATCCAAATGGATCGGTGGATTTTCGGTTTCGGGTCCAAGGCAGTCGCTCGTGCGGGACAGCGTGCGCTCCGGTTGGTCCCGTCGAAACCGGTCACTGGGTTGAGCCTCCCAGACATCCGATTGTGCCGGGTCGTGGAAGCCGGGTTACATGGGGCATCCGAAACCTGGGCGAAGCACCATTCCGGCTGCGGCCTGGACGTCGCCGCGGAGGTCCCGGTCCTGGACATTGGCGGGCAGTCCCAGCCCGGCATCGAAAGCTGCACGAAGCCGCTCACTGCGGAACTCGGCGCGACTCCGGCCCTGCAGCCTCAGCGCCCTCATGGCGCACAGGAATTCAATGCCCACGATTGTCGAAAAAGCCTCGACGGTGGCTGACAATTGGGACGTACCCACACTTCCGAAGCTCGCGTCCTCCTCGGCGCCCAATGACAGGACCACCGTCTGCAGGCTCGTCGGCTGTGCGCTGGCCCGGATTCGGCCCGCCGACGCAGCAGCCACATATTCCAGCATCATGACCCCGGACTGGCCTGCGTCGTCGGCGGCGAGGAACGGGTGCAGGCCGGTATAGGAAGGATCGCAAAGCAGGTCGATCCTGCGAAGGATCGTGGCACACGCGGCACCGACCGCAAGGTGCAGAGCGTCAACGCGCCTTCCAAGGGTGGTCATTTGGAACAGGCCGTGGTGGGCCACGCCGTTGCTGCCATCCTGGGAGGAGCCGAACACCAGCGGGTTCTCATGGCCTGCGACGACGAGTCGTTCAAGAAGGGCCTTAAGTGCTTCGAGTTCTTCCAGCAGGGAACCAAGGACCTGGGGCAGGGTGCGCAGGCAGTAGGGGTCCTGGATTCTTGCAGGGCTGTGGTGACCGTCCAAGAGGTCGTAGAGGACATCGGCCATATTGGCAACCGAAGCCGTATCCGCGGCCTGCGCCACGTGGGGGCTGAACGCCTCCCGGTTTCCGGACATGGCAGCGAAAGACAGGGCGGCGACGGCTGTAAGGTTCTCCAGCAGCGTTGTGAGCTTTTGGTGGGCCACGACTGCCTGGGCGATGGTGAGCGCATTGGAGCTGATAAACGGCAGGGCATCTTCCGTGGCCCAGCCTTCCAACGGTGCAGCAACATTTTGCCCGTCCATCGTGGGCCGTTCGCCCAACAAAGTGAGCGCCGTCCCGGACAGCGCCGGAAGGTCCGCCGTTCCGATGCCCCCAAACTCCCGCACCTCAGGCAGGGCATCGGCATTAATCAACCCCGCGAGAGCCTGAGCCACTGCGGGGCTGATTCCCGACGACCCGGCTGCGAGTTGGGAGAGTCTGATGATCAACATGGCCCTGACGGTTTCCCGATCCAAGGCTCTGCCGGCATCGACGGCGTGGCTCCGCAGCAGGTTGAGCCCGTGAACGTCGGCTCCCTCACCAACCCGGTTCAGGTTCACAGAGCGGTTTGCGCCGACGCCGGTGGAGCGCCCGTAGACAGGTCGGGTCTTTGCCGTCGCTTGCGCGGAGCGCTGTGATTCCGCGATTCGATCAAGGGCGGACGGCGCCAGCCGAACCTGTGTCGCCGCAGCGGCTGCTGCCGCCAATGCGGCCAGGCCCAACTGGCGTCCGTCGATCTCGATCACTGAATGATCCTTTCTGGTGTGCATACTGGTGGCGGCGGTTCCCGGTTGAATTTGTCGAAACGTTGATCTCGCCGAACTGGATCAGCGGAACTCGTTCATGGGGATGCGGACTCCGCGTTCTTTGGCGACGTCGGCGGCGCGGTCGTAGCCGGCGTCGACGTGGCGGATGACGCCCATGCCGGGGTC
>NZ_JBHUSE010000042.1:0-4911 GCF_042674585.1 Arthrobacter sp. NPDC057013 | reverse complement strand
CCAGGTGCCCTGGTTCAAACCCCCACCAGAACTCGACCCCCAACGAAAACCCCGCCGCAACAACTACTTCCACTCACGCCCCCAACACGAATGAAGGGCACCTGGCTGTCCCGCAGCGACATCCGGCTGACTATGATCAGACCATGCGCGCCGAACCATCAGCTGCAGACGTGACCCACTACCTGACCGAGGCCGTGGCCCTGGCCCAACGGAACGTCGCCGCCGGCGGCGGGCCCTTCGGCGCGCTGGTGGTGACGGCCGACGGCACCGTCCACGAAGGGGTCAACCGCGTCACACGGGACAACGACCCCACCGCCCATGCCGAGGTGGTGGCCATCCGCACCGCCGCTGCGGAGATTCGGAACTTCGACCTGAGTGACGCCGTCCTGTACGCCAGCTGCGAGCCCTGCCCGCTATGCCTCGCGGCGGCGCTGTGGGCGCGGATCGACCGGGTGTACTTCGCCGCCGACCGGCACGGCGCGGCCGCCGCGGGATTCGACGACGCGCTGTTCTACGAATATTTCGGCGGCGCCCGGCCGGAACTGCTGCCCGTCAGCCACACCCCGGTTCCGACGTCGGAAGATCCGTTCGATGCCTGGCGCAAGAACGCCGAACGCACCGACTACTGAGGCTCCCTACCCGGCGGTTGATGCTTCGGCGGGCGGTTCGTGTCCGGACCACCGCTCTGGGAGTCTGCCCACGCCCTCGACCAGTTCGCTTTGGCCGCCGCACAGGGCGATCCGGATCCAGCCCTCGCCGATGGAGCCAAAGGCAGTTCCGGGGGCAAAGGAGACGCCGGACTCGGCAAGGAACTGCTTGACCCACGCGCGGACGTTTCCGCCGCTCACGTGCGAGACGTCCGCCCACAGGTAGAACGCCCCCTGTGCGCTCAAAAACGGAATGCCCTTCCCTGCCAGTACAGCCGAAGCCGCGTCGCGGTTGGCACGGTAATGGGCGTGGGCCTGCGACACATAGTCCTGAGGTCCAGTCAACGCGGCGAGCGCCGCGTACTGGGACGGCGACGCCACGCAGGAGACGATCGCCTCCATGACATTGTTCATCCGCTGCTCGAGTCCGGGCGGGCAGATCAGCGCCCCGATGCGCAGACCGGTGAGCCCGTAGGTCTTGGACAGCGTCAGCGACGTGAACACGCGCGCCTCGCCGGGAGCGGTGCTGTCGAACCGGGCAGGACTCACATGCGGGACGTCGTAAGTGAAGGCCTCGTAGCATTCGTCCGAGATGACCCACAGATCGTGGCGGCGGGCCAGTTCCACAAGTTTCCGGGTCAGGTCTTCCCGGAGGACTGCACCCAGGGGGTTCGACGGCGAGTTGAGCATCAGCACGCGCGTTCGGTCCGTGATGAGAGCCTCGATGTCCGCGATGCGGGGCTGGAAATCGTGCGCGGGGTACAAAGGATACTCCACGGGGACGGCATGAAGCAGCCGGCTTGTCATGGCAAACGTGGGATAGCCCGGATTGGGAATCAGGATTTCGTCGCCGGGAGCGAGCAGCAGGCTCATGGCGAAGTGCAGGCCCTGCTGCGCGCCGTCGACCACATATACGCGGTCCGCACCAATGTCCATGCCGGACTGCTCCCGGAACCTGGCGGCGAAAGCTTCCCGGAGCGGCGGGATGCCGGCGTTCGGAGTGTAGTTGGTCTCGTCACGGTCCAGGCAAGCGATGCCGGCGTCCAGGACATGGCGGGGGAGCGGGAACCCGGGTTCGCCGATGCTCAGGATCAGCGACCCGGGGGTGCGCCACGCCGCCTCGGTGATTTCGCGGATCTGGTTGACGGGTACGTCGCGTATGTGCGCGGAAAGCTCGGGCATGAGTGCCATCCTAGCGTCGGGCCAGGCGACGTCACCGGCGAGCGGGGCCGCGTCCCAATACCCCGGCCGTGGGCCCGATATACTGATAGGCGTGCTTTCTGGACTGGTAATAGTGGACAAGCCGCAGGGATGGACCAGCCACGATGTGGTTGGTCGGATGCGGCGGATCGCCGGTACCCGGAAAGTGGGCCACGCGGGAACGCTGGATCCCATGGCCACCGGCGTGCTGGTGCTCGGCATCAACAAGGCCACACGGCTCCTCACCTACATCGTGGGCACGTCCAAGACCTACACGGCAACCATCCGGCTGGGGGAGTCCACCATCACCGACGACGCCGAAGGCGAAGTGGTCAGCCGGACGAGCGCCGCATCTTTGACCGAGGACGCCATCCGCTCGGGCGTGGAGTCCCTCACCGGCGACATCCTGCAGGTGCCCAGCAGCGTCAGCGCCATCAAGGTCAACGGCGAACGGTCCTACGCCCGCGTCCGTTCCGGGGAAGAGGTAAAGCTGGCGGCCCGGCCGGTCACCATCCACCGCTTCGACATTCACGGAATCCGCCGTGACCAGGCCGCCGGACACGACACGGAGGTCGTGGACGTCGACGTTACGGTGGAATGCTCCTCGGGCACCTACATCCGCGCCCTCGCCCGGGACCTCGGCAACTCCCTCGGCGTCGGCGGTCATCTGACAGCACTGCGCCGGACCAACGTGGGACCCTACTCGCTGGACCAGGCGCGCACCCTCGAAGAGCTCGCCGAAGACCTCGAAATCCTCGAAATGTCGCAGGCGGCCAGGGCACTCATGCCCAACCGGGACCTGACCGCCGACGAAACCACCGAGATATCCTTCGGCCGGCGCATTGCCGCCGGAACGGCGGCGGGCACACCGGGTGCCGCCACAGCGGAAAAGCCCGCAGCCGCGTTCGCGCCTGACGGATCGCTGGTAGCGCTGCTGGCAGACAGCGGAAGCTTCGCCAAACCCGTGCTGGTCTTCGCCCCGGGAACGGGACCCGGCACCTCCAACAGTTCCGGCACCTCCAGCGGTTCCAGCGCAGACGCCGGCGCTGCGAACGGTTCCCCTGCCGACGGCGGCGGGCGGGCCTAGCGTTGGACGCGTACTTTTACATCATCCTGGGTGTTGGCCTGCTGTCCACCCTGATCTGCGTGGCGGCCGGCATCCTGAAGAAAGCCCCGAACGACATCACCATCCTCTCGGTGGCCGCCGTCGAACTGGCGCTGCTGATCTACCTCGTGGGCTCGATAGTGCGCGTCATCGCGGGAGAGCAGATCGCCGGGGAGGCCTGGGAGTTTTGGGGCTACCTCGCCACCGCCCTCCTGCTGCCTGTCGCTGCCGTGTACTGGTCCGTCCTGGAGCGGACCCGCTGGAGCAACTTCGTCCTGGCCGCCGTCGGAGTTACTGCCCTCGTCATGGCGGCCCGCATGAATCAGATCTGGTACTGAAGTGGAAGAAGCACGCAAGTTGACCGATACGTCCGAGCACACCAGCAAGCGCCCGACCGATACGAGGAACACCGGCCCGGGCCGGCTCCTGATCGCCGTCTACGCCATTTTTGCCATCTCAGCCACTGCAAGGGCCGGCTACCAGATCCTCACCAAGTTCTCCGACGCCCCGCTGGCTTACCTGCTCTCCGCCTTCGCCGCCGTCGTCTACGTCGTGGCCACGGTGTCGCTGGCCAAAGCCGGCCGCACCTGGTTCAAGGTCTCCCTCGTGGCAGTCCTGGTGGAACTGGTGGGCGTCATTATCGTGGGGGCGCTGAGCCTGTTCGACTCCGTGCAGTTTCCGCACGAAACCGTGTGGTCGGCGTTTGGCCGCGGCTACGCCTTCGTCCCGCTGATTCTGCCGATCCTGGGCCTCATCTGGCTCTACCGACGGCGGCCGTCAGCACGGGCGGTCTAGGAACCGGGGCGATCTAGGAACCACTGGCCTAGGAACCACTGGCCTAGGAACCACGTCGGTCCAGGAGCAACTGTTCGGGTCAGCGGCTCTCGTCGGGCAGGTCCACCTCGATCAGCTCGCCGGGCGTCACCGACCGGTGCGCCGGCGGCGCTGAGTCGTTCGGTGCCGGTGCGTCGTTTGTTTGGCCGGCGTCACTCGCACTCGGCTCGTTGGCTGATTGCGCGGGTGGTCCCTGGTCCTGTCCGTTCAGCTGAGCCTGCGGCGGTTGCGGGCCGCCGCGAAGAATGCCGCCCAGGATATCGCCCAGCGCGCCTGAACCGAGTCCGCCCGAACCGGGCCCCCCGTCGCCCTGTCCGCCGTCGCTCCGTCCACCCGAACCAAGGCCGCCGGTACCAAGTCCGCCGAGGCCGCCGCCCAGGATTCCACCCAGGATGCTGCCCAGATCGATTCCGCCGCTGCCCCGGGATGGCGGAGAACCTTGTGCCCCGGAGTCCTGTGCCCCGGAATCCCGCCCGCCGCCGAGGACCTTCTTGGCCAGATAGGACATGACGATCGGGGCAAGGATCGGCAGCAGCTTACGGACGAGGTCCCCGCCGACACCGCCAAGGTTCGCTGTCCCCGCCAGCCGGCTGGCCACCTGGTCCTGCTGGCCGCCGAAGACGTGGGCAACGATCTTTTCGCCGTCCTGGGTGTCGACCTGCGACGGGTCCACACCGCCGTCGGCCAGTCCGTTCAGGTGGCTGGCCAGTTCGGACTCCAGCGCCGCGGCGCCGTCCGGCGCCTGGACGTTGTTCTGCAGTCCGGCCAGCAGCGTCGGCACGGCGGCTTCCACTGCGGCCTGCGCGGACGCCGTGTCAGTGCCCAACAGGGAGGCAATCTGCTGGACAGGGATCTGTCCCAGCAGCTCGTGGATATCACTCATGGCGTGGCTCCTTCCGGCCCGCTCATCTCGCAGGCGATCCGTGCGGCAAAAACGTGAATGAAAGCTAAAGGCAGCGCTGCCCGGCCGTCGCCTTTGCATCCTAGCCGCGCGTGCTTGCCGAAGGTAGGCCCCGCGTTGACTCGTAAGTAACCTCCGCGAAGGGGGATACGTTGCCTCATTAATAATCCTCCGCTTGGGTTGGCGGTTGCCGGGGTGGGCGGATCGAGGCTACGCCGGGTGGA
>NZ_JBHUSE010000041.1:2118-5429 GCF_042674585.1 Arthrobacter sp. NPDC057013 | reverse complement strand
GGGGGGAAAACTTGTGGTGTTACAACTGTGGTGTTGTATTCAGTTTTCTTGGTTCCCTGTGACCGTCAAACCCGGCGGGTTTGTTGGTTGGGAACCACATAGTGGACGCAAGCATGCTTTGTTCTTGTGTGGTGTAAGTTATCGGCCTATTAGTACCGGTCAGCTTCACGAGTCGTTAGTCCTCGCTTCCACATCCGGCCTATCAACCCAGTGGTCTGGCTGGGGGCCTCTCACACACAAGGTGTATGGAAATCTCATCTCGAAGCGAGCTTCCCGCTTAGATGCTTTCAGCGGTTATCCCATCCGAACGTAGCTAATCAGCGGTGCACTTGGCAGTACAACTGACACACCAGAGGTTCGTCCGTCCCGGTCCTCTCGTACTAAGGACAGCCCTTCTCAAATTTCCTGCGCGCGCAGCGGATAGGGACCGAACTGTCTCACGACGTTCTAAACCCAGCTCGCGTACCGCTTTAATGGGCGAACAGCCCAACCCTTGGGACCTACTCCAGCCCCAGGATGCGACGAGCCGACATCGAGGTGCCAAACCATGCCGTCGATATGGACTCTTGGGCAAGATCAGCCTGTTATCCCCGAGGTACCTTTTATCCGTTGAGCGACGGCCATTCCACAATGTACCGCCGGATCACTAGTCCCGACTTTCGTCCCTGCTCGAGATGTCTCTCTCACAGTCAAGCTCCCTTGTGCACTTACACTCGACACCTGATTGCCAACCAGGCTGAGGGAACCTTTGGGCGCCTCCGTTACTTTTTAGGAGGCAACCGCCCCAGTTAAACTACCCATCAGGCACTGTCCCTGACCCGGATTACGGGCCGAAGTTAGATGTCCAAAGTGACCAGAGTGGTATTTCAACGATGACTCCACCCGAACTGGCGTCCGGGCTTCAACGTCTCCCACCTATCCTACACAAGCCACTCCGAACACCAATACCAAACTATAGTAAAGGTCTCGGGGTCTTTCCGTCCTGCTGCGCGTAACGAGCATCTTTACTCGTACTGCAATTTCGCCGAGTTTATGGTTGAGACAGCGGGGAAGTCGTTACTCCATTCGTGCAGGTCGGAACTTACCCGACAAGGAATTTCGCTACCTTAGGATGGTTATAGTTACCACCGCCGTTTACTGGGGCTTAAATTCTCAGCTTCGCCGTGAGGCTAACCGGTCCTCTTAACCTTCCAGCACCGGGCAGGAGTCAGTCCGTATACATCGTCTTGCGACTTCGCACGGACCTGTGTTTTTAGTAAACAGTCGCTTCCCCCTGGTCTCTGCGGCCCCGATCCCCTCCGGACAGCAAGTGTCCATCAAGGTTGGGGCCCCCCTTCTCCCGAAGTTACGGGGGCATTTTGCCGAGTTCCTTAACCATAATTCTCTCGATCGCCTTAGTATTCTCTACCTGATCACCTGTGTCGGTTTGGGGTACGGGCGGCTAAAACCTCGCGCCGATGCTTTTCTAGGCAGCATAGGATCACCGAATCCCCCCTTTACGGGAGTCCCGTCAGATCTCAGGCACATGAACAGCGGATTTGCCTACCGTTCGCCCTACATCCTTGGACCGGGACAACCATCGCCCGGCTCGGCTACCTTCCTGCGTCACACCTGTTAATACGCTTGCCTCCCAGGATCAGGTCCCGCGCTCCACCAAAACCCTTCACCCACAAGGGGTGTCGGGCAGGCTTCGGGCGGTTAGTATCCCCTGTTCAACATGGGCGGTTTTTCGCCGGTACGGGAATATCAACCCGTTGTCCATCGACTACGCCTGTCGGCCTCGCCTTAGGTCCCGACTTACCCAGGGCAGATTAGCTTGACCCTGGAACCCTTGATCATCCGGCGGACGGGTTTCTCACCCGTCTTTCGCTACTCATGCCTGCATTCTCACTCGTGTAGGCTCCACCGCTGGTTTACACCGCGACTTCACCGCCCACACGACGCTCCCCTACCCATCCACACTCCTGAACCACAAAGGCTTGGAAAATATGTGAATGCCACAACTTCGGCGGTGTACTTGAGCCCCGCTACATTGTCGGCGCGGAATCACTTGACCAGTGAGCTATTACGCACTCTTTTAAGGATGGCTGCTTCTAAGCCAACCTCCTGGTTGTCTTCGCAACTCCACATCCTTTCCCACTTAGCACACGCTTAGGGGCCTTAGTTGGTGGTCTGGGCTGTTTCCCTCTCGACTATGAAGCTTATCCCCCACAGTCTCACTGCTGCGCTCTCACTTACCGGCATTCGGAGTTTGGCTGACGTCAGTAACCTTGTAGGGCCCATTAGCCATCCAGTAGCTCTACCTCCGGAAAGAAACACGCAACGCTGCACCTAAATGCATTTCGGGGAGAACCAGCTATCACGAAGTTTGATTGGCCTTTCACCCCTACCCACAGCTCATCCCCTCCATTTTCAACTGAAGTGGGTTCGGTCCTCCACGACGTCTTACCGTCGCTTCAACCTGGCCATGGGTAGATCACTTCGCTTCGGGTCTAGATCACGCCACTGCAACGCCCTGTTCAGACTCGCTTTCGCTACGGCTTCCCCACACGGGTTAACCTCGCGACGTAACACTAACTCGCAGGCTCATTCTTCAAAAGGCACGCCGTCACCAGAATCAGACTGGCTCCGACGGATTGTAAGCACACGGTTTCAGGTACTGTTTCACTCCCCTCCCGGGGTACTTTTCACCTTTCCCTCACGGTACTGGTCCGCTATCGGTCATTAGGGAGTATTTAGGCTTATCAGGTGGTCCTGACAGATTCACACGGGATTTCTCGGGCCCCGTGCTACTTGGGATACTCATCAAAGGCGGCGCACAGCATTACGGTTACGGGGCTCACACCCTCTACGGCCGGCCTTTCAAGACCGTTCACCTATACCAGCACTCACACCTCCCCGGTCCGGCAGAACCAGGACAACAAGTCCCACAACCCCGCCCATGCAACGCCCGCCGGCTATCACACATGAGTCGGTTTAGCCTGATCCGCGTTCGCTCGCCACTACTAACGGAATCACTGTTGTTTTCTCTTCCTGCGGGTACTGAGATGTTTCACTTCCCCGCGTTCCCTCCACGCACCCTATGTGTTCAGATGCGGGTCACCAGATCACTCGCGCGTCTGGCGGGGTTTCCCCATTCGGACACCCTGGGATCACAGTCCGGTTATCGACTCCCCCAGGCTTATCGCAGATTCCTACGTCCTTCTTCGGCTCCTAATGCCAAGGCATCCACCGTGTGCTCTTAAAAACTTGACCACAAAGATCAAAAAGTTCATTCACGAGAGAACCACAGAAACCAACCACACCCCCAA
>NZ_JBHUSE010000041.1:0-2021 GCF_042674585.1 Arthrobacter sp. NPDC057013 | reverse complement strand
GACACCCCCAAGGGCATCAACAGCGCAGCCAGATCCAGGTTCATATTCTTGGAAATTGCTTCTTATAAAAGATGCTCGCGTCCACTATGTAGTTCTCAAACAACAACCCCGTACCACACACCCCACACACCAGCCCCCACAAGGGAACCAAAACCGTGCAATCGGTGCAGCCAGGAAACCAGAAACAAACAAACCCGGGAAAGTCACCCTCCCCGGCCCTGTTGCCTCAGGACCCAACAGTGTGCCAAACACTACCCAACAGCCACACACCACCAGCGTTCCCAGACCCCCCGAAGAGAATCCGTACTAACCAATGGTCCGTGCCACCAGGCACCTATTCGTTGATATTCCACCCATGAGCACCCGCCGCAGAACGATCGCCTGCGCAGCGGGCCTTTACTCCTGACAAACCACACACCCCGCATACACGGGCCATGAGCCTGTAGGTGCTCCTTAGAAAGGAGGTGATCCAGCCGCACCTTCCGGTACGGCTACCTTGTTACGACTTAGTCCCAATCGCCAGTCCCACCTTCGACGGCTCCCTCCCACAAGGGGTTAGGCCACCGGCTTCGGGTGTTACCAACTTTCGTGACTTGACGGGCGGTGTGTACAAGGCCCGGGAACGTATTCACCGCAGCGTTGCTGATCTGCGATTACTAGCGACTCCGACTTCATGGGGTCGAGTTGCAGACCCCAATCCGAACTGAGACCGGCTTTTTGGGATTAGCTCCACCTCACAGTATCGCAACCCTTTGTACCGGCCATTGTAGCATGCGTGAAGCCCAAGACATAAGGGGCATGATGATTTGACGTCGTCCCCACCTTCCTCCGAGTTGACCCCGGCAGTCTCCCATGAGTCCCCACCACTACGTGCTGGCAACATGGAACGAGGGTTGCGCTCGTTGCGGGACTTAACCCAACATCTCACGACACGAGCTGACGACAACCATGCACCACCTGTGAACCGGCCCCAAAGGAGAAACCACATTTCTGCGGCGATCCGGTCCATGTCAAGCCTTGGTAAGGTTCTTCGCGTTGCATCGAATTAATCCGCATGCTCCGCCGCTTGTGCGGGCCCCCGTCAATTCCTTTGAGTTTTAGCCTTGCGGCCGTACTCCCCAGGCGGGGCACTTAATGCGTTAGCTACGGCGCGGAAAACGTGGAATGTCCCCCACACCTAGTGCCCAACGTTTACGGCATGGACTACCAGGGTATCTAATCCTGTTCGCTCCCCATGCTTTCGCTCCTCAGCGTCAGTTAATGCCCAGAGACCTGCCTTCGCCATCGGTGTTCCTCCTGATATCTGCGCATTTCACCGCTACACCAGGAATTCCAGTCTCCCCTACATCACTCTAGTCTGCCCGTACCCACCGCAGATCCGGAGTTGAGCCCCGGACTTTCACGGCAGACGCGACAAACCGCCTACGAGCTCTTTACGCCCAATAATTCCGGATAACGCTTGCGCCCTACGTATTACCGCGGCTGCTGGCACGTAGTTAGCCGGCGCTTCTTCTGCAGGTACCGTCACTTTCGCTTCTTCCCTACTGAAAGAGGTTTACAACCCGAAGGCCGTCATCCCTCACGCGGCGTCGCTGCATCAGGCTTGCGCCCATTGTGCAATATTCCCCACTGCTGCCTCCCGTAGGAGTCTGGGCCGTGTCTCAGTCCCAGTGTGGCCGGTCACCCTCTCAGGCCGGCTACCCGTCGTCGCCTTGGTGAGCCATTACCTCACCAACAAGCTGATAGGCCGCGAGTCCATCCAAAACCACAAAAGCTTTCCACCCCCCACCATGCGATGAGGAGTCATATCCGGTATTAGACCCAGTTTCCCAGGCTTATCCCAGAGTCAAGGGCAGGTTACTCACGTGTTACTCACCCGTTCGCCACTAATCCCCGGTGCAAGCACCGGATCATCGTTCGACTTGCATGTGTTAAGCACGCCGCCAGCGTTCATCCTGAGCCAGGATCAAACTCTCCGTTGAAGTAAAACAGACACAACCCACGCCCCCGGAAATAACGGG
>NZ_JBHUSE010000040.1:0-5869 GCF_042674585.1 Arthrobacter sp. NPDC057013 | reverse complement strand
ACCGCCACCGCACGCGAAATCTCCTCCCGCGACAACGGATCCAACGGGTGCGAAACCCCGACAACAGCTGAAGTTTCAATATCGACAGTCATGCTTAACTCCTTAACTTGGTCCTTCATCAGGAAGAGGATGCCTATGGCCTTGGAGCCGATGCGCTCCGGAAACGGGCCGTGAAGAAGCCGGGGGGTAGTCATCGTGGTTGTTGACCCACACACGCTCGGCCTGGATCTCGTGCCCGGCCCGGTGGGTGGTGTTGCCGCTGGAGCCAATAGACACAAAGGTCCAAGAATTCTCAGAACTGTTCGTCTTCGTCAGTAACTGTTCATCCTTGGTGCAGATGCGCAGCTCCACCTCGAGCCCTACCGATGTGATGCCGGTCACCTGCATTCCTTTCACAGGCAAAACTACGTCAGGGAATTCATTTAGGCGAGGAATTCATAAAGATTTACTTGAGAAATTCGCGAGCATAAATTCCCACTGCAGTTAACATGTTGGAAACATTCAGAAACACGGCCGAGACTGTTGCCGGCCCCGCGGAAATGCTAATGTTCTGCACCGTGGGCCCGATGACTTGCGTCCCCTCGTGAGCAAGGCACACGTGCCTGTCCGAGGGAAAGTTGGTACCAGTGTCTGCTCGCGGTGATCGCTTCATCACTCCCCGCTCCCCAGTGGAGGGCCTGCGCCGCCGGAGACTATCCTTCTTGCCCGTCTTCGCGCAGGCAGTTGCAGGCGTGGCGCCTGCAGGTGCCATGTCGGTCATTCCGGCTCTTGTCTTTCCGGGACTTGTTTTTGGGTCCCACGGACCGAACCTTGTGGTGACATTCGGCGTCGCCATGGCGGTCATGGTCCTGGTGTCCTTCTCCCTGAGACCGATGGCGCAGCGCATGGCAGCCGTCAGCGGCCTTTACAGCTACACGGCCAAGGGACTTGGCCAGCGGACAGCGATTACTGCCGGTTGGTCGGCCATGTTCGGTTACGGCCTCATCGCCATGGCCAGTCTGTTGCTTGTTGGTACATACGTCGTCCAGCTGTTCATCAACCTGGGGGTCCCTGTCGCGGACTCCAGGGCCTTCACGGTGCCGGTCATTGTTGCCGCCGCGGCGGCGGCCTGTTTCCTCATGGTGAGGGGGATCCGGGTATCGGCGTGGTTCACGGTGTTGCTGGAATCCATTTCAATCGGTGTCCTCGCCGTCCTGATGATCGTTTACTTCGCGTTCAACGCACCCGGTGCCAATCTCGGGAGTGTGTTTGCCTGGAACGGAGATTTTGAGTCGTTACCGATCGGAATCGTCGTGGCGGTTAGCGCCTTTGTCGGCTTCGAAAGCCCGACCACGCTCGGGGGCGAGGCGCACAGGCCCTTTGTCACGGTCCCACGGGCCATCACGTGGACCCCCATCCTGATGGGCGTGCTATGCCTTCTTGCCGTAACCGCCCAGGACGCAGCGCTCAAGGAAGCACCGTTCAACATTGCGGCCAGCTCTACACCGTTGTCTGACCTGTTTTCCCAGTCTTCTCCTGTGTCCGCCGCGGTCCTCGACCTGGGAATCGCAGCGTCCTGGTTTGGTTGCGCGATCGCATCGGTGAACGCCCTCGCCCGGATATTTTTCTGCATGGGCAGGGAAGGGGTGGCGCCGCGGCTGGTTGGCCGGACCCATCCCGTCTTTCGAACTCCCTCGATGGCAATCATGGTCGTAATGCCGGTAGTTGCCATCGTTCCCATTGCGGTCGTCATCTTCGCTGCCAGTCCGGAACGGGGCCTCGTGAACCTCTTCACGCTGGGCGCATACGGATACCTTGGCTCCTATATCCTGGCCAGCGCGTCCATGCCCTTCTTCCTGCGCCGGATAGGCGAGAGTACCTACTCCAACTGGATTTTGGGAGCCGTAACCACCGTGGCGCTCGGAGCGGTCTTCTGGACGGCCGCGGCCGCATCAATCCGCACGGGCAGCCTGCAAACCGTCATCTACGCCGGTGTCCTCCTGGCCAGCGTCTTGTACGCCACTTTCCTCCGCCTCCGGTTACCCGGGCGCCTGGACTCCGTGGGTATCTACGACGAAACCCGGGAATTGGACCTCTTTAATGGCAGGGCCACCCCATGACCTACAGACCCACACACTCCGGACCCAGCACAACCTCAAACCCGCTCAGGATCCTGGAAATCGTGGCACGGTTCGGCACCGGCACAACGGCCAAAGAGGTCACAGATGCCCTGCAGATGCCCCAGGCGACCGCCTACCGCATCTTGAATTCGCTCGTCGCGGACGAATATCTGGCCCGCACCTCCGACCTCCGGGGGTTTGCCCTTGGGCAAGCGATTACAGGGCTGATCACGGCTGCGACTCCCCCAACCGTTCCCACCGCAGCCCGCACCCTGATACAGGAATTTCGCGGCGGGAACCGATTCGCAGTGCACCTCTTCATGTTCCGGAGCGCTTCCCTCCGAGTCGCCGATGAGGACCCGGATTATCCGCTCCACTCTGTTTTCGAGATGCTCCGTTATCCGCACGCGTCCGCCGCCGGAAAGCTTATGCTCGCTGAACTTGGCGACTCTGCCCCTCAACTCCCCAAGGGGCAGTTGGTGAAACTGACCCAGCACACCGTCACAAACGCCGGCCAACTGGAAGAACAGCTCGCGGAAATAAGGCTCAACGGCGAGGCCTCCGAAATTAACGAATTAGAACAGGGATCCGCCAGTCTGGCCCTTCCCGTTCGGCTACCCAACGGGGTGGCCGGCGCCGCCCTGTGCCTGTCCAGCCCGGCAGAGCGGTTCCCGGCAACCCGCGAGCACGCAAAAGCCGCCCGTGAACTGGCCACACGGCTGGCACCTTTCCTGTTCTGATTAGCGTCACATAGGCGCGCCAGGCAGTCCTGGCGCGCCTATGTGACGATTCTGTTGTTCTTGAGCAGGTTTTCGATCGTGGCGCTTATGCCGGCACTCCGAATGCGTCCATGTTCAGGTTGTCCAGCTCATAGAGGGGTTCCTGATGCACGCGGGGAACGGCCAGACCACGAACCGTTTCACCGAAGACTTCATCTGGGTCGAGGCGGCGCAGTTCTTCTGCGAGGCAGTCGCGGAGGCTGCGCCGCGGAAGGGAGATCCGCTGCGCGGGCTGCCCTGGTTGCGTGAGTTCCGCGACGGTGTGGCCAGACCGGAACAACCGGAGGCTGCCGGACGTCTTGATCAGCTGGACGCCGCGGATTCCGGTGCCGGGGGCGTCCGCGAGGATGCTGACCGGCACGTCCAAAGCCTGCGTGAGCCACGCCGCGAGCAGGATGGTACTGGGCGAGTCCGAGGCGCCCTCGACGGTAACGGCGGTAATCGGAGTGTCGTCGGCCTGATCCAGAACTGCAGCGAGCTTAATCCGCCAGTTCGTCAGCCGGGTCCAGGCCAGGTCGGTATCGCCCGCCCTGTAGGTGTTTCGGATATTCTCCAGCGCCCACCGCGGGTCCGCCCCGTTGGCTGAGTCCGTAATCCGGCGGTGCGCAATCCGGCCAATGGAGGTTTGGCTGGTATTCGCCGGCGCCCCGTTCGACCACCAGGCCACGATCGGAGCATCGGGCAGCAGCAGTGCGGCAACGAGGGACTCGCTCTCCTTGGCGAGTTCACCGAAACCGCGCAGGACGATGACCTCCGACGCCCCCGCGTCGCCGCCGACACGGATCTGGGCGTCCAGGTGGGTGGGTTCCTCGGGGGAACCGGCGGCCAGCACGATGATCCGGCAGGGGTGCTCGCGGCTGGCCTCATTTGCCGCCTCGATGGCTTCCTCTTCCAATCCTGACTTGGTGATGACCACCAGGGTCAGGACCCGGCCCAGGGCGATCACGCCGCCCTGCGGGCGCAGGGACTGGACCTTCTTGGCAACAGCAGAGGTGGTGGTGTTGGGGAGATCTACGATCATGGCCTTCTCCAGGTGCGTCCGTCGCGGGTTAGCAGCTCGTCGGCCGAGGCCGGGCCCCAGCTGCCGGGCGCATACGGCTCGGGCTGTTCGGGCAGGGAGGCCCAATACTTCTCGAACGGATCCAGGATCTTCCAGGACAGTTCCACCTCCTGGTGGCGGGGGAACAGCGGTGGCTCGCCCAGGAGCACGTCCAGGATCAGCCGCTCGTAGGCCTCGGGGCTGGACTCCGTGAATGCGTGGCCGTAGCCGAAGTCCATGGTCACGTCCCGGACTTCCATCTGGGTGCCGGGGACCTTGGACCCGAACCGGATGGTGGCGCCCTCGTCGGGCTGGACCCGGATCACCACGGCGTTCTGGCCGAAATCGTCGTCGCCGTGGCCTCGGAAGAGCAGGTTCGGTGCCCGCTTGAACACCACTGCGATCTCCGTGACGCGGCGTCCGAGCCGCTTGCCTGCACGGAGGTAGAACGGCACGCCGCTCCAGCGCCGGGTGTTGATGTCCACCCGGATCGCGGCGTAGGTTTCGGTGGCGGAGTCGGCCGGGATGCCCTCTTCCTCCAGGTACCCCTGGACCTGCTCCCCTCCTTGCCAGCCGCCAGTGAACTGCCCCCGGGCCGAATGCGTGGACAGATCCTCGGGGAGCTGTACGGCGGCGAGGACCTTTTCCTTCTCCGCCCGCAGGTCATCGGCGTTGAAGGAAATGGGTTCCTCCATTGCGGTCAGTGCAAGTAGTTGCAACAGGTGGTTCTGGATCACGTCGCGGGCCGCCCCCACACCGTCGTAATATCCTGCCCGGCCGCCGGTGCCGATGTCCTCGGCCATGGTGATCTGCACGTGGTCCACGTACTTGGCGTTCCAGAGCGGTTCGAAGAGCTGGTTGACGAAGCGCAGGGCCAGGATGTTCTGGACCGTCTCCTTGCCCAGGTAATGGTCAATGCGGAAAACGGAATCGGGCGGAAACACCGACTCCACAATGTTGTTGAGCTGCCTGGCTGATTCGAGGTCGTGGCCAAACGGCTTTTCGATGACCACCCGCCGCCACTTCTCGCCCTCAGCCTGCGCCAGGCCGTGCTTCGAGAGCTGCCGGCAGACCAGTTCGAACGCCTTCGGCGGGATCGACAGGTAGAACGCGTGGTTCCCCCGTGTGCCGCGCTGTTCGTCCAGTTCGGCGAGAGTCGCGGAAAGCCGCCCAAAGGCGGCGTCGTCGTCGAACTCGCCCTGAACGAAGCGGATGCCCTCGGAAAGCTGGTCCCAAACAGCCTCGGAAAACGGCGTCCGGGCATACGCCTTGACGGACTCTTTTATCGCGGCCGTGAGATCCTCATTCGTCCGGTTCTGCCGGCCGAAGCCCACCAGCGCGAAACTTGGCGGCAGGAGTCCCCTGTTTGCGAGGTCATAGACGGCGGGCAAAAGTTTCTTGCGGGCCAAATCTCCGGTTACGCCAAAGAGCACCAGGGACGATGGGCCCGCCACCCGGGACAGCCGGCGGTCGCGCGGGTCGCGGAGCGGATTCTGCCCGGACCTCACACTCGAATCAGGGTAAGTAACAGACATTGTTGCCTTCTAACTTTCGACGGCTGCGCCGTCGACTGACGGTCACGAGAGAACTAGCTCGCGAGTCTCCCCGAAAGGAACGGTGTCGCTAAGCGTAAGCGTGTACCGGCCAGGATCATGGCGGGTGACCAGAATCCCGGCAAACCGCTGGGGTGCCCGGCGGAGCAAGGCCTCTGCATCGTCGAGCAACTCGTAAAGCCGGACAGGGTCGTTAACGAGAACTTCCACGTACTCGGCGGCCTGGCTAGACATGATGAACAGTTTCCTTCCCAGGGATTAGAGTTCCCAAACCGTAGGTGCGTCTTAACTCCGTAGGTGGCGTCCCGCGCCCGGAAGGGCGCGGGGCCGGGGGCGTTTAAAAAAAAACAAACCCCCCAGACCCCCCACAAAATCGGATTGCGGGGTGTTGGTGTTAAT
>NZ_JBHUSE010000039.1:0-6631 GCF_042674585.1 Arthrobacter sp. NPDC057013 | reverse complement strand
GGGAGGAGGTGACGTTGACGGCCGGGAAAGCGTAGCCGCCCTTCTTGGCACGGTCGATCATGTCGGCATAAATATCGGGGGTTGCAATGGGCATGTTACTCGACAACCTCGCCGGTGGACTCAAAGGTGGCGATCTTGCCGATGCGGCGTTCGTGGCGTTCAGCGTTGGTGAATGGCTCGGCCAGGAATGCCTTGATCAGTTCCGTGGCCTCCTCAACGGTGTGCTGGCGTCCGCCGACTGCGACAACATTGGCGTTGTTGTGCTGGCGGGCAAGTTTGGCCGTGTCCAGGTTCCAAGCCAGGGCTGCCCGCACGCCCTTGACCTTGTTCGCAGAGATCTGCTCCCCGTTGCCTGAGCCGCCGAGCACGATCCCCAGGGCGTCCACGCCCGCGGCCTGGTCAGCGACGACGGCGGCCGCGGCGTTGATGCAGAACGCGGGGTAGTCATCTTCGGCGTCGTAGGCGGCAGGCCCGTGGTCCACCATCTCGTAGCCGCTGGCTGACAGCGCCGTGATGAGGTGGGAGCTCAACTCCATGCCGGCGTGGTCGGTTGCGATATGAACGCGCATGAGTGGTCCTTTAGGCTTGCTGGAAAACGACGTGGCTGGGGCTCGATGCCGGGCCAAAGGCGAGTTGGCCCTTTGCCCGCAGCGATTCGATGGCATCCTCGGGTGACGGCTTGCCGTACACGGCCGATCCGGCAACGAAGACGTTGGCGCCGGCCTCGGCGGCGCGGACGATGGTTTCTTCGGTGATGCCGCCGTCCACCTGGATGGCCACGTTTACCCCGGCCCCCTCAACCGCGGCACGGGCGCGTCGGATCTTGGGCAGCACGATGTCCAGGAATGCCTGGCCGCCAAAGCCCGGCTCAACCGTCATGAGCAACAGCATGTCCAGTTCGGTGAGCATGTCCAGGTATGCTTCCACCGGCGTGGCCGGGCGCAGTGCCATGCCTGCCTTGGAACCGCGTGCGCGAAGTTCGCGGGCGAGTTTGATGGGCGCGTCAGACGCCTCGACGTGGAAGGTCACCGAGCTCAGGCCGGCGTCGGCGAACTGGGGCGCCCAGCGGTCGGCGTTGGAAATCATGAGGTGGGCGTCAATCGGCACAGGGCTGACTTTTTGGATCCGCTCCACCACGGGCAGGCCGATGGTCAGGTTCGGCACGAAGTGGTTGTCCATGACATCCACGTGCACGGCGTCGGCGTTGCTGATGCGCGCCAGCTCGGCCTCGAGGTTGACGAAGTCGGCCGAGAGGATGCTGGGGTTGATGCAGCAATTCAGGGGTGAAACGGACATGATGTCTGCCTTTCAGTGATCTGGGTAAGCGCTGCGTGGGGACCCCCGAAGGGGTCCCCACGCAGTCAGGACGGATGACGGAGAGCCGGGGCCGGGATGCCGCCGGCTAGGACGCCTTCCGTGCAGTAGTGAGGGCGCTGTTGACGTCGGCCAGGAGTTCGTTCCAGCTGGCCACAAACTTGTCCAGGCCTTCGGATTCCAGCAGGGCGACGACGTTGTTGTAGGAGACGCCGAGGTGTTCGAGGGCGGTGAGGACCCTGTTGGCTTCCCCGTAGGTGCCGGTGATGGTGTCACCGGTGACCACGCCGTGGTCGAAGGTGGCGTCCAGGGTCTTCTCCGGCATGGTGTTGACGACGCCGGGGGCGACGAGTTCGGTGACATACAGGGTGTCCGGGTACGCCGGGTCCTTCACCCCGGTGGAGGCCCACAGGGGGCGCTGCGGACGCGCACCGGCTTCGGCCAGGACCGTCCAGCGTTCGGTGGAGAAGAGCTCCTCGTAGACCTGGTAGGCGAGGCGGGCGTTGGCAACGCCGGCCTTGCCCTTGAGGGCCTTGGCTGCGTCGGTGCCGATCGCGTCCAGGCGCTTGTCGATCTCGCTGTCCACGCGGGACACGAAGAACGATGCCACGGAGTGGATCTTGGACAGGTCATGGCCGTTGTCCTTGGCCAGCTTGAGGCCGGCCTGGAAGGCGTTGATGACTGCCCGGTAGCGCTCGAGCGAGAAGATCAGGGTCACGTTGACGCTGATGCCTTCGGCCAGGACCGCGGTGATGGCTGCGAGGCCTTCGATCGTGGCGGGGATCTTGATCAGGACGTTGTCCTTGTCGACCTTCTTGAACAGGTTCTTCGCTTCGGCGATCGTGCCCTCGGTGTCCCAGGCCAGGCGGGGATCAACTTCGATGGAGACACGGCCGTCGACGCCGCTGGTGGCGGCAGCGATCGGGGCGAAGAGGTCGCAGGCGTCGGCGACGTCCGTCGTCGTGATCTCGAAAATCGTATCCTCCACCCCCGCGCCCTGCGCCGCAAGTTCGGCGATCTTGGCGTCGTAGTCCGTGCCGGAGGTGATCGCGGCCTGGAAGATGGACGGGTTGGTGGTCACACCGACGACGTTCTTCTGCTCGATGAGCTTCTGCAGGCTGCCGCTGTCGAGCCGCTCCCGGGAGAGGTCGTCCAGCCAGATCGACAGACCTGCTTCAGAAAGCTGTGCGGTGGGTGTTGCGTTGGTCATGGCTTGTTTTCCTTCAAAAGTTAGTTGGCTGCGGCGGAGAGGGAGTCCTTGGCGGCCGCCGCGACTGCTTCTGCGGTGATGCCGAACTCCTGGAACAGGCGCTTGTAGTCTGCCGAGGCGCCGTAGTGCTCGAGGCTGATGGAGCGGCCGGCGTCGCCGACGAATTCCTTCCAGCCCAGGGCAAGACCGGCTTCGACGGAAACGCGGGCCTTGACTGCTGCGGGCAGGACTGCCTCGCGGTAGGCGGCGTCCTGCTTGTTGAACCACTCAACGCACGGCATGGACACCACGCGGGTGGCGATGCCTTCAGCCTGGAGTGTTTCGCGGGCCTGGACGGCGAGCTGGACCTCGGAGCCGGTGGCGATCAGGATGACCTGCGCGTCCACGGTCTTGCCGTCCTTGGACGCCTCGGCCAGAACGTAGCCGCCCTTGGCAACACCCGCCGGGGAAGCAAAGGTGTCACCCTCGGCAGCACCCTCGCCGCGGGCGAAGGTCGGGACGTTCTGCCGGGTCAGCACGATGCCGGCCGGGTTCTCGTGGTTCTCCAGGATGGTCTTCCAAGCGACGCCAACCTCGTTGGCGTCGGCCGGACGGACGACGTCGAGGCCGACGATCGCACGCAGGGTGGCGAGCTGTTCCACCGGCTGGTGGGTGGGGCCGTCTTCGCCCAGGCCGATGGAGTCGTGCGACCACACGTAGATGGAGGGGACGCCCATCAGGGCGCCGAGGCGGATGGCCGGCTTCTGGTAGTCGCTGAAGATCAGGAACGTGCCGGAGAACGCGCGGGTTTTGCCGTGCAGGCTGATGCCGTTCACGATCGAGGCTGCGGCGTGCTCACGGATACCGAAGTGCAGGACGCGGCCGTACGGGTTGCCCTTCCACGCTTCAGTTGAGCGGGAGGCCGGGATGAACGACGGCGAGCCTTCGATCGTGGTGTTGTTGGACTCGGCGAGGTCGGCCGAGCCGCCCCAGAGTTCCGGCATGACCGGGCCGATGGCGTTCAGGACCTTGCCTGAGGCGGCGCGGGTGGAGACGTCCTTGCCGGCTTCGAAGACCGGCAATGCAGCCTCGAGCCCGGCGGGAAGCTGGCGGGCCTCGACGCGCTCCAGCAGGGCAGCGCCCTCGGGGTTGGCTGCCTGCCATGCGGAGAAGGACTCTTCCCATTCCTTGCGGGCAGCCGCGCCGCGGTCCACCACGCGCCGGGCGTGGGCCAGCACGTCCGCGTCCACTTCGAAGGACTTGGCGGGGTCGAAGCCCAGCACTTCCTTCAGGGCCGCGACCTCGTCGGCGCCGAGGGCGGAGCCGTGGATCTTGCCGGTGTTCTGTTTCTTGGGGGCCGGGTAGCCGATGATGGTGCGCAGCGAGATGATGGACGGCTTGGAGGTCTCGGCCTTCGCAGCCAGGAGCGCGGAGTAGAGCTCCTGGACGTCTTCGACGTACTCGCCCGATTCGGTCCAGTCAACGCGCTGGGTGTGCCAGCCGTAGGCTTCGTAGCGCTTCAGGACATCCTCGGTGAAGGCGATGTCGGTGTCGTCTTCAATGGAGATGTGGTTCTCATCGTAGATGACCACGAGGTTGCCCAGCTCCTGGTGCCCGGCCAGGGAGGAAGCCTCGGAGGTCACACCTTCCTGGATGTCGCCGTCGGACGCGATGACCCAGATGGTGTGGTCGAACGGGCTCTCGCCGGCGGGAGCGTCGGCGTCGAACAGGCCGCGCTGGCGGCGCTGGGAGTATGCGAAGCCGACCGAGGAGGCGAGGCCCTGGCCCAGCGGGCCGGTGGTGATCTCAACGCCCGGGGTGTGCTTGTACTCCGGGTGGCCCGGGGTCAGTGCGTCCCACGTGCGCAGGGCTTCCAGGTCCTTCAGTTCCAGGCCATAGCCGGAGAAGAACAGCTGGCTGTACAGCGTCAGCGAGGAGTGCCCCGGTGACAGGATGAAGCGGTCACGGCCGATCCAGTCGGGATCACGCGGGTCGTGGCGCATCAGCTTTTGGAACAGAAGGTACGCGGCGGGCGCCAGGCTCATCGCGGTGCCGGGGTGGCCGTTGCCGACCTTCTCGACGGCGTCGGCGGCCAAAACCCGGAGGGTGTCCACCGCACGCTGGTCCTCGGACGTCCAGTCAAGTGTGATGGCGTTGCCTGCGACACGCGTCGCGGTTGCTGTCGGATTCACAATTAATCCCCTTTGATTCGTCGTCGGCCTGCCGCGGCCGTACGGATGCTTTCCGGTTGACACCTATACTTCCGAAACTAATGGGTAGGAGTAACACTGTTTTCTGACGGTTTTTACTACACTTTCGGACTGGGTAGCCGCTAAACTGTCCGAATGAGCGCAGCCACCGACCAGCCAACGAAGGCGTCCAATAAGCCCCATACAGACCTGCCGTGGCCGCTGCTGCATTCCGTGGCAGCAGTCGCCGATGCCCCGCTGCTTCAGATAGCGGAGCGGCTGCGTGATGCCACGCTTCCCTACCTGGGAAGCAGCGCACTGGTCATCTTCACCGAGGACTGCACGGGGCGGCCGCAGAAGAAGGCGGGTGCGGAGGAAATCATTTCCCGGGTTTCCATCGCCGAGCTTGACACGCTCCGTGCCACCCTTTCGGATGAGACTCCCTGGTTCGGCGACGCCGAGCTGGCCGGCAAGTCCCGGCCCGCACTCGCCCTGAAACACGCCTCCAGCCAGGCCCTCCTCGTCCTCACGGATCCTCAGCCATCCGATGCCGGGGACAACGCCGGGCTGGACCTGGTGAAATTTCTGTGGGGCCTTGCTGCCCGGCGGATCCAGGAGAAGGTGGCGGATGCGCCGCCGTCGTACCTGCTGGAGTCCCGGGCGGCTTCAGCCGAACGAATCCGCGTGACGGCGGAACTGACCGACCTGCACTCCACCACCCTGGAAACCCTCCTGGCGGCGCTTCGCTCCTCCTCGATGGACAACGCAACAGCCCGCACCACCGTCACCGACCTCACGGCCAAGGCATTGGTGCGGCTCCGCACCCTCAGCGACCGCACGACCGACCTGGTGGAAGAGCCGGTCGCCAAGGCCTTTGAACGCCTGCGCGAGGACCTGCGGCCGCTCACCGGCTACAGCGGCATCGAGGCCGAGTTCATCGAGCCGCCGCTGAATGGACGGGCCTTGCCCGGCGAAGTTGCCCACGCAGCAAGGGCAGTCGTCCGCGGACTTGTGCTGGCCATGATGGAGCAGCCCGATGTCAGCAGAATCCGGACGCAGTGGGACTGTGACGGCGAAAACCTGCTGATCAACGTGCGCGATGACGGCCGCGGTGCACTTGCGGCCGACTCGCCGAGTATCAGCCGGCTGGACCGCCGGGTCCAGGCGCTCACCGGACAGCTGCGGATGGACGTCATGCCGGGCTGGGGTGCGGACGTCTTCGTCTCCCTACCCCTCGACCTACCCACGCGCCCGGCCGGTGATGTCGCCGGATGGAACCTTGCCGCCCGCGAACTCGAGGTGCTCCAGCACCTCGCCGCCGGAAACCGCAACCGCACCATCGCCTCGGCGATGGGCATCAGCGAGAATACGGTCAAGTTCCATGTGCGGAACCTTTTCAAGAAGCTCGACGTCGGTTCACGCACCGAGGCAATCGCCCTGGCCCACAACCACGGACTCCGGTGACGGGCTAAAACCCGGCAGCACGCGAAACGGCGGCACCCGACAGGGTGCCGCCGTTGTCGTTGTGGCGTTGTCCCGGTTTCTGGCTGGGTTCGGTTATGCGGCGAGAGCGTGCCGCCCGCCAAAGGTGGTAGTTGGTGCCGACCAGCAAGACGGCGGTGAGGGTCCAGGTCATTACGGGGATATCAAACACTGCGGATCCCGCCCTACTGGGTTGGGTTGGGAAGGTGCGGGAAAGAAATTTTTGGGTAGGGAACGGGGTAGGTCCCCGACGCCGCCCGCGGGCAGCATCGGGGACCGGTTGTTGGTGCTGGTCTCTCTGTGCTTCTACTTCACAAACGCGTGCCTGTTTAGTGTCCGTTTCCGGTGGAGCAGTGTCCGCCGGTGGTGGTGGTGCGGGTTTCGGTGGGGAGGTTGAGGGTGGGGTTTTGGTTGAAGAAGCCGTGGGGTTCGAGCATGAAGCCGATGTTTTGGCGGG
>NZ_JBHUSE010000038.1:0-7137 GCF_042674585.1 Arthrobacter sp. NPDC057013 | reverse complement strand
GGCGGCATGAAACAAAGCGGCTTCGGCAAAGAAAACGGCTTCGACTCCGTCGCCATGTACACCCGCCGCAAAGCAGTCGTCTGGGACCTCACCACACAACGCGACCTCCCCTACACCGATTAACAGCGCTGTTTGCCTGCTGAGCTGATGGGACGGGTGTGCCTGAGAAGGGGTCGAGTGCCGGTGCTCCGTTAGCCTGCCGCGGACCGGTCTTTCAGGCGCACAGGGAAATGACCAACTACAGACAAGGGAAAGTACGACATGAGTGACTATGCAGAGCCGCGCACTGAACGGCTCAAAGGGCGCCGAATCATTATCACGGGCGCCGCTTCCGGTATCGGAAAAAGCACTGCGCAGCTGTTCGCGCGCGAAGGCGCGGCGGTTGGGCTGCTTGATCGTGACAAGGAGAAGCTGCAGGAAGCCGCTGAAGAAATCGGGGGTACGGCTTTTCCCGTCGACATTACCGACGATGAGGCAGTCGCCAGTGCCGTTGCGGAAGCTGCAGCCGCGCTCAGCGGAATTGATGGTGTAGTCAACGCGGCCGGCATCATGTTTCGTGGGCACGCGGTCGACGTGCCGGCTCAGGACTGGCGCAGGGTGATCGATATCAATCTCACCGGCACATACAACGTAGTCCGCAGCTGCATACCCTGGCTTCTGCAGGAAACGTCACCAACGGTTGTCACGATCGCTTCGGCGGCAGGGCTGCTGCCGAACTCGCCCGGGTACACGGCGTACGCTGCATCCAAGGGCGGCGTCATCGCTCTGACGAAAGCCCTGGCGGCGGAATTGGCGCCGACAGTCCGGGTGAACACGGTGTGTCCCGGCATGGTCGACACAGCTATGGCCGACGGGCATCGGGGAAACGTTGGAAACTACGCACTCAACCGCTTGGCCGACCCAATCGAAATCGCCCGGGCCATTCTCTTCCTATCCACCCCGGAATCCTCCTACATCACGGGATCGGCCCTCGCAACAGATGGGGGCAGGTCCTTCCACTAATCGTTATCGGGTCGATTCCATAGGATGGCAGGCCCCTCTAAAGGGGGTCTGCCATAACCCGTTTCAGCAGGGCCCTCGCTAGGAGTGCAGGGCCCCGGTTTGATGGAGATAACCCATCGCAGCAAGTACACAAGGAGCACCAAGCATGCGCGCAACCATTCTCCACGCCGCCGGCGACGTCCGCGTCGAGGTCCGAGACAGGCCGTCCGTCCAGGAACCCACGGACGCCGTCATTAAACTCGTCGCCGCTTGTGTGTGCGGATCGGACCTGTGGCCCTATCGCGGTGACGACACTGTGACCGAACCTGTCGCGATGGGCCACGAGTACGTGGGGATCGTAGAGGAGATCGGTTCGGCCGTGCACAACGTTCAAGTGGGACAGTTCGTCGTCGGGTCCTTCTTCGCCTCGGACAACACCTGCGAAATTTGCCGCTCCGGGTACCAAAGCGGTTGCGTGCACCGGCAGGGTGTGGGTGGCGCACAGGCTGAATACATGCGCGTTCCCCTGGCCGATGGCACCCTAGTAGCCACCCCTGGCATCCCGGACGCTGACAAGATCCCCTCGCTGCTCGCTGCCTCCGATGTGCTGGGCACGGGCTGGTTCGCCGCCAAAGCCGCCGAAGTCGGACCCCGCAAGACTGTTGCGGTGGTCGGCGACGGAGCCGTGGGACTCCTGGGCGTCCTGGCAGCCAAACACATGGGCGCTGAGCGCATCATCGCCATGTCCCGCCACGCCGACCGGCAGGCTCTAGCCCGCGAGTTCGGTGCCACGGACATCGTGGAGGAACGCGGCGACGAAGGCGTGGAGAAGATCAAGGAACTCACGGGCGGCCTGGGCGCGCATTCGGTCCTGGAAGCCGTGGGAACTCAGGAGTCCATGATGCAGGCCATCCGCGCAACACGCCGGGGCGGCCACGTCGGATACGTCGGCGTTGCCCACGATGTCGCACTCCCAGGCCTGGAAATGTTCTTCTCACACGTTCACCTGCACGGCGGCCCCGCCCCCGTCCGGGACTACCTTCCCGAACTGATCGACCTCATCCTCACGGGCCGGATCAACCCCGGAAAGGTCTTTGACCTCGAACTCCCTCTTGACCAGGCAGCCGAAGGCTACAAAGCCATGGACGAACGCCGCGCCATCAAGGTCCTCCTGCGCCCCTAGGTACCAGACCAGGACCAGAGGGACGCTGCCTCGGCCGGCATAGGGGAAAAGGGCGGCAATGCTGCTCGGATCTAGTGACACGACGTGCTGAAAACCAAAGGAATGGATGACAGATGACTACTATCGCGATCATTGGTGCCGGCGGGGGACTCGGGGCCGCCACGGCGAAGCGCTTCGGGCGTGACGGCTTTGATGTCGCCTTGATTTCGCGGACGCAGGAGCATGTTGATCTTCTCGCACGGGACCTCGCCGATGAGGGGATCAAGGCGCAGGGTTTCACCGCCGACGTGGAGGACCGCCAGTCGCTGAGCGCTGCTCTGGAACGCGCCGCAACTGAGCTCGGCCCGATCGAAGTGCTGCAGTACAGCCCGGTTCCGAGGAAAGAGTTCCTGCGCCCCGTGCTGGAAACGACCGCTGACGACCTTGCAGCGGCCGCCGCTTTTTCCATTGTCGGACCGGCCACGGCCGTCCAGCAGGTCCTTGGCGGAATGCGGGAATTGGGCCGGGGAACCATCCTCTTTGTCAATGGTTCCAGCGCCGTCAGTCCCAATGAACGCGTGGCAGGAACCTCAACTGCCTTCGCAGGTGAATCGGCCTACGCGTCAATGCTGCACACGGCCCTGCAGCCTGAGGGTATCCATGTCAGGCAGCTTATTATCCCCGGGGCGATCGGTGGCGGTGACCCTGCTTTCGCTCCCGACGCCCTGGCTGAACAGCTCTGGGAACTACACACAGACCCTGGAAATCTCCGCAAGATTGTAGGCAACAACTGATCAAAGAGGGCCAGTCGCCGACGGCGGACTGCACTACCGGACATTAGTCTCCAGGGCAGACTCACAGTCTTTTCACGGCGCGTTAGTCAGTTTCCGGACCGGTGCAGAAGGGACAGTCACTGTTTCCGCCTCCATCGCAAAGCTGGGTTCTGTACATAGCGAATGGCGACGGCTCTCTCGTAGCGGCCTCCGTGGGGGTTTCCACCTTGCTGCCTTCCCTTCTTCCCGCATCTATCAGATGATTCGGGACCAGTTGGTGGTCCTGTTTGGATTGCCGGGGCCGGCCGGCTGCGGGTACGGCCGGCCCCGGCAAAACTGCCCGCGTCAGGAGGTCGGGCGTTCCTTGCCCTTAAGCTCTGACGTTTCAAACGGCCGAACGCGTCGGCGGGCACTTTCCCTGCGAGGGGGCGGATCGAATGCGTAATTCTTTTTCCTCGAGTGGAACGAAGACGCGGGGTTCCACCCCATCGGCCGCTAACCAGAAGCCAGACTTGTCACGCATGACTGCTTCGATGGTGCCCCGTCGGGTCCCGATCCCCGGTGCCGTGACTTCGACGTATTCGCCCGCTGCCAGCTTCCAGCTGCTGCCGTTCCTGGCCTTTTGCTCATCATCCGGAATCATTGTTTTCCCTTGAAGTCAGTAGCGGATTTTCAGGCCGGATAGTGCCCTTTGCGTGCCGGAGACGACTCACTCCGGTCCCTGAAACCTCACATGAGACCCTCACAAGCCGGAACGGCGGATGCCAATAGCTGGGACAACCATCTGGTTTGGCACCCGCCGCTTTCACCTGTTGGTGTCCTTGTAGAGGCCTGCAGCCCGTGCGCGCTGTGTGGCAAGTTCGATGATCAGGTCAAGGTTGGGCGTGGGGACCTGGGCCAGTTCGGCCAGGTCGAGCGGGACGCGGAACATGGCGTCGATCTCCATGGAGCGTTCGGCGAGCAGGTCTTGGGCGATGCTTTGGAGGTGGCTGGAGGTTGCGAGCTTTGCCAGGCCTTCGTCCGGATCACGCGGGTCGCAGCCAAGTGCACGGGCGATGGCGACGCCCTCGTCCGCCATTGCCTTGGCTGTGCCGGCTATCGCGGGCTTGTTGAGCACATCCTTCATGGGGGATGCGGTCAGGGCGGCCAACGATCCCCCGATGAGGTTCATGACCAGTTTCGCCCAAATGGCGTCACGGATCTTGGTGGTCACGCTGACCTCGAGCCCGGTGGGATTCAGCAGCGATGCCAGCGCGTCCAAGCGAGGGTCAGCATTACCGTCGGGACGACCGATGATGAGGCGGTTGCGTGCGTTCTCCGCCTTGACGACTCCAGGTGCAACAACGGTACAGGCGGTATAGGCCACGGCACCGATGGCGCGCTCGGGGCCGATATGGTCCCAGAGGGTACCTTCGGGATCCAGGCGTCGCAGCTGGGTGCCGTCCAGGTCTCCGCCGGAGGCGTGGAAGTACCACCAGGGGATGCCGTTCATGACGAATAGCACGAGGCTGTCCTCATGAAGAAGCGACTTGATGCCCTCGGCGATGGCGGGAAGGGCAGGGGCCTTGACCGTGACTATGACGATGTCCTGGGGGCCGAGGTCGGACGGGCGGTCCGTAGCAACAGGATGTGAGAGGAGTGTCCCGTCCCGGGTTTCCACCCGCAGCCCGTTCTGGCGGATGGCGGCCAACTGTTCGCCGCGGGCGATCAGAGACACCTCGGCGTCACTTCCAGCGAGCCGGCCGGCGATATGCCCGCCGACGGCTCCCGCCCCATATATGCAGATTTTCATATTCCCTGTTCCGTGACTGTCTCGGCTACGCAAACTGCTGACGTTTTTGCTTTGCGGCGCTGCTGAGGAAAGTGATGTCGTTACCGGTGGAGACGTAGCCGGCACCGAGCTCGAGGTACTGGCGGATCAGGTCCGGCCAGCCTCCAAGGCCGCCGATCCCCACCGAAACTCCATTCGCCTGAGCTGCCTTGATGACCCGCAGATAGGCGTCGTGCACGCTGGGGTGGTCCATCTGCCCGGCAATCCCCAGCCCGACGCTGAGGTCATTGGCTCCGACGAGGATCATGTCGAGTCCGTCGACGGCGGCGATTTCTTCGACGGCGTCGAGCCCTGTCTGGGATTCAATCATTGCGACGACCATGGAGGACTCATCAAGCACCCGAACAACGTCAGCGGGCGGGTACGTGCGGTAGTTCAGTTGTGGTGCGGCGCCGGCGAGGGATCGTTCCCCCAGGGGTGCGTGCTTGACCGCGCGAACAAGGGCGCGTGCCTGGTCGGCCGATTCCACGTCGGGCACAATGATGCCCATGGCACCCGAATCCATGACCCTGGCGATGTACGCGGGGTCCAGGCCCGGAACACGGACCAGGGGAGTGACGCCGAGGTGGTTGCAGGCCATGCAGATCTGACCTGCTGCTTCCAGGGAAAAGCTGCTGTGCTCCATGTCGATGTAAACGGAATCGAATCCCGCGGTGTGGGCGATGGAGGCGATATCCACGGTCCGTACCAACCTGACGGTCATGGAGTACACGGTTTCGCCTTTGGCCAGCTTGTCCTTGACACCGTTACGCAGGACGGGGGTGGCTGGATTGTTCATGCTTGTCGTCTCCTGATCGACTCGAATTTTTTCAGCCGAAGAGAGTCGGCAGTGCTTGTGCTTCGTCCTCGAAGCCGTAGACGGACTTGATTTCGAGGTATTCCTCGAGCCCGAACCTGCCCATGGAACGGCCGATGCCGGACTGCTTGTATCCGCCCATGGGAGTGTAGGAGTCCGTGGCAGCGCCGTTGTAGCTCACGCGTCCGGCCCGGAGCCCGTTCACGACACGGCGGGCATTAGCCCTGTCGCCGCCGAACACGTAGCCGCCGAGGCCGTAGGGAGAGTCATTGGCGATACGAAGTGCGTCTTCCTCATCCTGGTAGGCAATGACGGCCAGGACGGGTCCGAAGATTTCCTCGCGGGCGATCGTCATTTCCGGTGTTACGCCGGTGAACACGGTTGGCTGCACGAAGTAGCCCTGGTCGATCCCTTCGGGCCGATCGAGGCCGCCGGTGACGAGCTCAGCACCCTCGTTGATGCCGCTTTGAATCAGATCCCTGATGGATTTGTACTGTGCGGCGGTGACTACCGGGCCCATGGTCGTGGAACTGTCCAGCGGGTCACCGAGCCGGAAGCGCTGTGCTTCGTCAACGAGGAACGGGACGACTTGATCGATCTGGCTTTCGTGGATCAGCATGCGGGCAGGGGCGTGGCAGGACTGCCCGGCGTTGAAGAAGGCGCGTTGGATGTTCCAGCGGGCCGCCTTTTCCAGGTCAGCGTCGGGGAGCACGATGTTGGCTGATTTTCCGCCCAGTTCAAGACTGACGCGTTTGACGGTCTCCGCGGCCGCGGCACCTACCTGCTGGCCAGCACCGGTGGATCCGGTGAAGGAGATCATGTCCACGCCTGGGTGCCGGGACAGTTCGTCGCCTACCTCACGGCCGGTGCCGTTGACGAGATTGAACACACCAGCCGGGACCTTGGCTTCGTGCAGAACCTGCGCCAGTAGCGCACCGCTGGCGGCGGAGTTGATGCTGGGCTTAGCCACAATGGTGCAGCCGGCGGCCAAGGCATAGATAAGTTTGATGACGCCGGTCTGGACCGGCCAGTTCCAGGGCGAGATCAGTGCGCAGACGCCGATGGGTTCACGGCGGACAATAGCGCCGCCAATGCGCGTCTCGAACGGGTACTCGCGCAGAATGTCCCGGGCGACGCGCATGTGCTCGGCCGGGCCGGTGACCTGGGCACGGTTGCTGACCGGGATGCCCTCTTCGCGCGCGATCAGCTCGGAGAACTCATCAATGTGGGACTCGTAAGCGTCGATGATCCGGTCGATCAGCGCGATTCGTTCTTCCACCGAGGTGGTGGAGAAAGTCTCGAATGCCTTTTGGGCCGCTGCGACTGCGCGGTCAACGTCCGCGGACGTTCCCAATGTGATCTGCGCGAAGGGCTCCTCGCGGGTGGGGTCGATAAGTTCAACTACCCGGGTGCCGGCCGGTTCGGTCCATTGCCCGTCGATATAGAGGTGTGGGTGTTGCTTCATGAGCGGGTCCTCCTGTGGCTGCCTGTGCTTTGGGTTAGCTGCTGTGGGTGTAGCCGCCGTCGCAGGCGATGGTCTGGCCGGTGATGAACGCCGAAGCCGGGGAGGCGAGGAAGAGCATGATGCCGACCA
>NZ_JBHUSE010000037.1:0-8296 GCF_042674585.1 Arthrobacter sp. NPDC057013 | reverse complement strand
ACCGCCACCGCACGCGAAATCTCCTCCCGCGACAACGGATCCAACGGGTGCGAAACCCCGACAACAGCTGAAGTTTCAATATCGACAGTCATGCTAATTCTCCTAGATAAGTCCCTGACAGGATGAGGATGTCTACCTGGTGTTGGTGTTGGTGTTGGGGCCAAAATGACCCGGATTCTCAGAACTGTTCGTCTTCGTCAGAACTGTTCATCTCTGGTGCTGCTTCGAGTGGCCGGCCAGGCTGTGCTTCTGACCCGGTGATGTGATGCCGGCCACTACATTCCGTCCGTGTAGAAAAAGCTACGGCATCTAAATCATCTAGTCCAGCTTTTTTTATGAATTACTTTCGAAAGCGTCCGGGTGGGATTGGGGCTGTTAGCCGGCCAGCAGCCAGTCGGACGCTGCCTTGCGGTAGCGGATGATGCCCTTGTATTCGGCCATGTCTTCCGGGAGCTCTGCGAGGACGTGGCCCAACTTTTCGCGCCAGGATGGGACCCTGGCGATGTCCCTGAGGGGCAGGAGATAGCTGCGGATCAGGAACAGCAGGACGCCGGTGTGGGGGAGTCGGATCAGGTGCTGGACTTCGACGCGGAGGTGCAGCTTGTCGGGCATGTCGGGGTCGGTGGCGATGGTTCCGCGGTCAGGACCCCACTCCAGGTAGGTCTCGGTGGACGTGTCCAGGCGGTTGCCGACGGTCATGGTCCAGTTGGTCCGGCGGAACTGTTCGCCGGGCTGCAGGCGCATGAGGAACTGTTCCGCGCGGGTGATGATGTTTTCTTCCTTGAGCCTCGGGACGGGGCCGTGGATTTCAAGGAAGCTCATGCCGACGTCGAAATTGAAGGACCAGTCCGCGGCGAAGGTGACCAGGCCGGCGTCGAGCCACATCGTGTTGTCCCGGACGTCGAGCAGGACGATGTCGTCCTGGATCTGGCTGCCGAGGAAGCGTATGGGCTCCACGGGCAGGGAGTCGTCGTCGCCGATGGTGAACTCGATGTCGAGGTTCTGCAGGCCGTTGTGCCAGCGGCAGGTGTTGCCTTCACGGTGGAAGGACATGATCTCCGGATTTTCCTGGGCCATCGCCGGCAGCAGGGTCGCGATGGTATCCCAGACCGCGGGCCGCATGTGGGGAAGGACCGCCACGCGGGAGGGGTCGCGGGCCAGGATCGCCTCACGATCGGCCAGTTCCTGGTGGTAGAACTCGTCGATGTCGATCAGCCCGGCTCCCCACGCGCCGGCGTCTGTCGGCACGTTCTTGTTGGCCGGTTCGACGTTGGCGCTGTAACGGTACTGGTCACCGATAAAGGGGAAGGGAAAGCGCCTGATGCGCTCCGGCAGGGCGGTGTCAGTTTCTTTGTCGAGAGTGATGCTCAAAGGTCCAACTCCAATTCTGGGTCTTCGCTGCGTGAAACACAGCACATCATTGTGGTGTTCTCGGACTTTTCCTGGTCTGTCAGGTAGAGGTCCCGGTGCTGCGGAGTTCCCCGGAGGACCGGCAGGACACACTCGCCGCAGATGCCCTTGCGGCACATGTTGGGGATGGTTTTCCCTGCCTTTTCGAGCGTTTCCAGCAACGACACGCCAGCCGGCACGTCAAGCTTGAGTCCGCTGCGGACCAAATTCACCGTGAACGGCTCGCCGTCGTCCAGTTCAGCCGCACCGAAGGCTTCCGAGTGCAGCCTCGCCGGCGGCCATCCCAGCTCCCGGGCCTGGTCAAGGACTGAATCCATGAAGGCAACCGGGCCGCAGACGTAGAGGTGGGTCCCCAGGCTCTGGCTCATGAGTTGTTCGGTGAGGACCTTCTGGAAACTGTTGCGGTCGCTGCACTCGGTCAGGCCTTCTCCCAGCAGGTCCCTGGCTTCCGCCACGTGGGCTCCGGCCCCAGGCCGGTACACGTAGATCAGGGATGAGGTGGTGCCCCGGTCGGCAGCCGAACGCGCATGCGAGAGGACCGGCGTGATGCCGATGCCGGCCGCGATCAGCAGATGGTGCGTTGCCGTCGAGGCCGGGGCGAAGGCACTGCGGGGCCGGGAGACAAATACCCGGTCGCCGACACCGAGTTGGTGCATGGCCACCGAACCACCGGCACCGTCCTCCACCCGGAGGACGGAGATGGTGTACTCAGTCGGGCCGTTGCCCGACCCGGTGAGCGAATACGCATTCACGCCGCTGCCGTACTGGACCACCAGGTGACTGCCTGGAACGTAGGACGGAAGGCGTGCCCCCAACGGATCAGCCAGCGTGATGCTGACAATTGATTCAGTCTGCGGACTGACGTCCGTCACCTCCAGTTGGAGGCCACCCTCCACCGCCGGGTGGGCAGTGATCGGGAGCGCCGTGATAGTCATGATGCCTCCTCGGCGTGGGCTGAGTACCCCAGGTACGCGCCCATTCGGCGGGAAAAATGATCTGTGGTGGCCAGGCTGGTGGCACATCCCCGGCACTGCACCTCCGAGCCGGCTGGCCGGGCTGTCGTGGTGGTCGCGTGGCAATGCGGGCAGTAAATGACCCGGGGGGCAGTTTCGTCACTCAGGAGGGTGAGCTCCTCCTGCTGCAGCCCGCATTCCGCGGCGGCGGCCGCGGCTGCGCGGATGTCCGCCGGGGGGCCGGCGAGTACGAGGCGTACTCCGACGTGCGAACGTCCGAGTACGGACCTCAGCTCCGTGAGGGCCTCGGGATCTGCAGCTTTGAAACGAAGATTATGCCTGGGTTGGACACCGGTGTAGTGACCCGCGGTGTCACCTGTGGCGCCAAAATACGCACAGATGACACCGCGGAAACCAGGTTCCAGGCCTGTGCCTGCTGCCGGCGGCATGGACGCGGAACGCATGGTCGGTCCTTACGGGGCGAAGGAGCGGTGGCCGGTGAAGAACCCCAGGCCGTACTCCGGGGTCTCAAATTTAACGGTGGTGCCCTTCGGGAAGAACAGCACGTCGCGCTCCTTTGCGTGCGTCACTTCGCCCGTAGACTCGTCGGTGAGGATGAACTCGCCGGCTACGACGACCTTCATCTCGTCGTAGGTGTAGGTGTAGACCAGGGGTTCGGAAGCCTTCAGCTCGAAGAAGCCGGCGCTCATGACGGACCCCTCAGGGTTGTGGAGCGAGTCACCGATTGCGGCAACCGTTCCAGGTTCGTTCATGGAGGGCAGGCCAACGTAGCCGCCTACTACCTTGTGGATGGATCCGGCCTTGCTGAGTGTTCCTACGAGGGTGGTTTCCATGGTGGCTCCTGTGGGGATAGTGGTGGAATGATTCGTCAGAACTGTTCGTCTTTGTTGGAACTGTTCGTCTTCGGGTGCATGTCAAAACTGCGCTGATGGTCACCTCAAGCCCGGTTAGAACTCCGGGTGGGATCTGCAACCCCGGCATCCTCTGCTTCCAGGATGGCCAGCCGAGCTCCGCTCCGAGGCCTGCTGGTGTGATGCCGGTCACGCATCTTCGTCCCAAAAGCAAACCTACTCTTCGGAATTCCTCTAGTCCAGCCTTTTTTATATAAATCTGTGCGATGGGTCACTATTACGGCGGAAGGTGACGATTTTAGGCGTTAAGCCGTCGTCGCTGCTGGATGCGAGCGAACGTGTGCCTGCCTGGGGAAGAGCTAGCCCTGAGCGGCTGAAACCTCCTGCTGGGAAGTATTCGCTGGAGATGGCTGCGCTGGCCGCAGCCGGGCACAGTCGGTCGTAGAAGCGCAGGAAGGCGAGGCCGTTTGGATAACGGCCTCGCCTTCCTGTCCTTGTCACCTCAGATCATTGCGGGCTGGAGGCATTCTCCAGATCCGCGGCGCCATGATCTAACGCGCGAGCCGTGGCCGCTTTTTGGTTCGCGCGCCTCGTTTCATTCTGGGAGTAGAACCAGATGGGTACGTACAGCGCCAGCACGATGAAGCCGACCCAGGTCGGGGTCCAGCCGATCTCCAGGCTGTTCAGGTAGACCACGCCGGCCAGGCACAGAGGCAGATTGAACAGGCCAAAGAGCATGGCGACGTTTTTCCAGCCTCTGGGTGCCTTGAAGGGCCGTTCCAGGGCAGCAAAGGCAGGGTGCTTCTTGGCCCTGACATAGGCGAACAGGCTGATGCCGTTTGCGCAGGTGTAACCAATGGCTGATGCCGCGACGATTGCTGCTGGGTTGCCCATGAAGATCAGCACCAGATTGAAGGCGCCGATGACCAGCATGGCAATGAAGGGAGTGCCGTGGCGATTCGTTTTGCCCAGAGATCTGGGGAGGTTGCCTTCGACCGCCATGGAGTGCATGGCGCGGGAGGAGCCCAGGTATGCCGTTTGGATGATCAGAACCATGGCGGCGATCAGCATGATGATGGTGATCATGGAACCTGCCTCGCCGAAGACGGCGTGCGCGACCGGAATCAGGGGCGACACTGGTTCGTCCAGTACGCCGTTGATACCGAGCACGCCGATAACTGCAGCCTGCACCAGTACGAACGAGAAGAAGCAGATGATGCCGCAGGCGAAGAGCGCTTTGGAAACGTCTTTGGCTGGATTCTTGTATTCGGGGCCGTAGATGGCTGCCGTCTCCCAGGCGCAGGCACTCCACTGCGCGATCGCAAAGATGCCCAGGAGAATCAGGATGTGGTGCATGTCCCAGGACCAGTCGGCGGGCAGCCAGCTGCCTGTGATGTTGGTCAGCTCAACGTGTCCGGTGGCAAAAGGCGCCACGGTCAGGACAATCAGAGGTATCAGGGAAAACGCAGCCAGGATGTAACCCAGGGTGGCGCCGTCCTTGAGGCCGAACCAGTTGACCACGAACAACCCTCCGAAAATGACCACGCCTGTCATCAGGGCGAGCTGGTTCTCGGTAAACAATTCGCCCAGCACGGGAAAGAGCCCGTGCAGGTAGCTGCCGACCAGGATGGAAAAGATCGCCAGTACGGGCGTCCAGGCAAACCAATAGCTCCAGGCGCTGAAGCCTCCGATCAGCTTGCTCTTGTCGTACTTGCCCTGGTAGTTCTCAGTGCGAAATACGTGCTGCGCAAAACCCGGGAGGCCGGAAGCCTTGGGAAATGTGGTGGCCATTTCAGCGTAGGCGGCGTTCTGAAAGAAGCCCTGAATGACCGACAGCCCCCAAATAAGGATTGCAGCGGCCGATAAGTACATCGGAAGGTAGCCCAAAGAGGGCAGAATCAGCAGGGGCACACCCAGTGCAATGGCCAGACCCTGCTTCCAGTCAATCGACCTTTCCAGGCCGTCGCCCCCATCCATACGATTTTCACTCATAACAATCTCCCTTAAACAACGTAAAAGTTGTCAGATTCTTGTCCAGGTCCTGCGTAAGTGGCAGGCCGGCTGAGGAAGCTCTTCCCGAATGCGACACCTTCGTCCGCGTTCCGCTGCTGGTTCAGGTGTCGTTCGACAGTGAACTGCCTGAAAGCAAACCGATATCGGTGAATCCCTCTCCAACCTCGGCGGGCCGGCTATTTAGCGCCGGATTCTTCGAGCTGAAGGCTTCCGAGCCTGCGGCGCACCCCCCCGCGTTAGGCCCTCCTGTGAAACAGATCACTTCGAAGGTTACTCCTTAAAGCTGCAATTCAATAGCTTTTTTTCGGCCAAGACGTCGCTTCCCCTGACCGTCTGCCACGGACCGGATGCAGCACGGTCGCTGGAGCAGCAGGCGCTCATGCGCAATTCGGCCCCTTGGAACGCTCGCGCCCGGTGCGGGGCAATAAAGTTGCATAACTGAAGGTTTCCATCGGTTAGCTGGAGCGTCAGTCTCGCCGCCTGGCGGAGGGCGTTAGTGGGCAGCGGTGTAGATCAACGAGAGCCCCAGGTGCGGGACATCCAGTGCCATACGCTGCTGCTGCGGAGAGCCGGATTTGATCCGCTCGCCAACCAGGTACATCCCGGAGTTGCCGAGAATGACACGGTTACTGGCGTTGACCAGGGCGGCATCGCCCGGGATGCCGCGCAAGTGAGGCATGATGAGCGGTTCCAGGTCCTTGAGCCGGATGTCGCATCCCGCGACGCCCGTGAAGGTTCCGTGGACGTAAAAGGGTGCAGTGAACGTCAGAATGTATTCCTCGAAGCCGAGATAGTCGATGTACGGGCCCCAAAGGGTCTGTTTACCGGTGGAGGCGGCAGTCGAGAAATAGGGCAGCTTCTCATAGTCGTAGAACCTGTTGCTGCCCGGGGTCAGGTCAAAATCCAGCCTGCCGACTGCACCGGATTCCTTACGGGACCACCATTCCAAGGGCCGGCCGCCCTCCTCAACCGATTCATGGGAGAAGAACGTTCCGGCGCCGACGGCAAAAGCGTTCTTCGCCAGGAACTCCTGTGAGAGTTTATCCAGCCCGGCCAAGGCAGCCTTATCAACCTTGGACTTGCCGACGAGATTTCGTTCAAGCAGCGAGGCAACGTTTCTGGAAAGTTCCTCGATCTCTGTGGAGACGCCGTTGGTCCACGAAGTGAGGGCATTGGCAGCATGTACGACTTCAGTGTCGGGCTTCATTGGGTTCCTGAATTGATTGGCTGTAACCGAGGGTCAGTTTCGTGTCTATGAGGTGGAAGATATTCCGTCTGATGTGCTCAAGTGCCAGTTTCTGGGCCCTTTCGGGTTGGTCCTGGGCCACTGCCCGGACCAACTCCAAGTGTTCTGCGGTTGCCGTTTCGGGGTCAAGTGGTACACCGAGGGGGGCCCACAACTGTTGAACTGACTCTTCCTGAAGCCGGATTTCGGCGTTCGCCAGCCTGGGTGACTGCGCTGATACTGCCAGCTCAATATGGAAGCGGCTGTCGGCAGATGCCCGGACCTCAGGGGTCCTGGCCAAAACCAGTGCGCGCGCAAGTTCCTGGAGACGCTCGAAGTCGTGTGCTTCCGCGCGTTCGCATGCCAGCCGGATTGTCGTGGCGGCGATGGCCGAATGTTCGTCTCCGATGTCGCGTATTTCAGAAATGGACGTCGAGAGGAACCATTCCCGGATGGCGTCGGTCTGGCTCTGGGGCTGGCGGACGACAAATGATCCTCCGCTCCGACCTCTGCGCGTCTCAACGATTCCCCGCTCGCGCAGGGCGCCTAACGCCTCGCGGAGGGTCGCACCGCCGACCCCGAACATTTCCGAGAGTGCCGCTTCGGGGGGCAAACGTTCACCCACCTTGAGCAGGCCGAGCGAGATGGCCGTGGAAATTCTGTCGACAATCGCATCGGCCCGCTCAATCTCGGGCAGGGACCGATATATCTGCGACTCGAAGGGGGTCGGCGAGGACAAAAGTCTGCGCTCCGAGGATGGGCTACGGGTTGGGGCCAATACTACAGTCCAGGAGTACTTAAAGGGCTTTGCTGTGCTGGAGAGCCTTTTGCAACCTTTTCGGCCGCTCTACCCACTCCGGGCCGGCTACCAATCCTTAAGGGTAGTCAGAACCGTCAGAAAACAGTGTTACCCCTGCCCGTTTGCTTCGCAATCATGGATATCAACCAGCAAGCATCCAGTCGGCCGGCACAGGCCGATGGCCGAATCGAAGGGAACAATCGTGAATCCGACAGCAACCGCGACGAGCACTGTGTACAGCACCACAGACGACATTGTCCGCAACCTGTCCCTCGTCAGGGACGAGATCGCGGCCACGGCGGCCAAAATCGATGAACAGCAGGTAGCCAGCCTGGCACGCCACATCAGCCTGGCGGGCCGCATTTTCGTCGCGGGCGCCGGCCGCAGCGGTCTGGTCCTGCGCATGGCCGCGATGAGGCTGATGCACCTGGGCCTGAACGTCCACGTCGCCGGCGACACTACCACGCCTGCCATCAGCTCCGGCGACCTGCTGCTGGTAGCCTCCGGATCGGGAACCACCTCCGGAGTGGTCAAGGCAGCGGAAACCGCTGCGAAGGCCGGAGCGCGAATTGCTGCGTTCACCACCAATCCGGATTCCCCGCTCGCCGGCCTTGCCGACGCAGTGGTGGTCATTCCTGCCGCCCAGAAGACTGACCACGGCACCAGTGTTTCGCGCCAGTATGCCGGGTCCCTCTTCGAGCAGGTACTTTTCGTTGCTACCGAGGCCATCTTCCAGTCGCTGTGGGACAACGACGCCCAGCCGGCGGAGGAGCTGTGGCTGCGCCACGCCAACCTGGAGTAACAGCCAACCCCGAGTTACAGCCAACCCCGGGCCACCGGGGCCTGCGCCTCAAAACCCCGGATTTTCAACACCCAATTGCAGTTCCCTTTACAGAAAGAAAAACACCATCATGAAGCTCCAAGTTGCTATCGACCTCCTGACCACCGAAGCTGCCCTCGAGCTGGCCGGCAAGGTTGCCGAGCACGTTGACATCATCGAACTGGGCACCCCGCTGATCAAGGC
>NZ_JBHUSE010000036.1:0-9360 GCF_042674585.1 Arthrobacter sp. NPDC057013 | reverse complement strand
ACTTCAAAAGAAAGCCGAAATGGAAGAAGCTAAGCGTATAGAAGGTATTCGCAAGAAAGTTTTAAATGACCTTTCGAAGTTACCTGAATTTCAAAAGACTGAAAAATAAATGAATCAACTTTAATCACACGATCCGATTCGAAGAATCGGATATGATTACTGTTTGATTCTTTTTTATTGAAAGGTGGTGAATTAAAGATGCAAGAAACACGTGAATTAATGTATGAAAAATTTATTAAAGATGAACTTGAAGCGTTAGCTACAACTACAGGTATTGATGCAATTACTCTTAAGAAATTCTTCTTAGGAATGGCAGATTTACAACCTGTATATTTAGAAGCTGTAATAACAGAATTAAACAAGTAATAGCTTAATAGTTTATTTCACTTTCAAAAATTAAACCTTATATGCCCATAAAAGCCTGTCATAGCGATTGAAATAGTAGTTTACGGATAACCGTACTACTCGATTGCTATGACAGGCTTATTTTTTTGTCCATAGGTAAGAAAATATAAACTTCCTTTTTTAGTTAAAGTGTACCTTAAGCAACTAAATGGCAGGATTGTTGAATAAGGAAAAATGATATAAGGTGAATTAGAGGTGAAATTTATGAATAAAGAACAAGCACTTTCTACACTTAAAAAATACTCTCCTATGCCTGATGAGGAATATTTAACAGCAGAAATGATAGATGAGTATGCTAGTGCTATTATGTATTTTGGTGAGAATCCAGACACAATTTGCATTGAACCTATTTTTATGACCTTCAGTTTAGATGATTGTTATGGGGTATATGAACACGCGGTGTGTGTGTTGAGAAGCTTTTCTAATGACCAAATAATCCCATATTTAATAGAGGCAATACAATGTAAGAACGAGGGAATAAGGTACTGGGGCACAGGGATAGCTAAATTTTTTCCAGATGAAAGGTTAATTAATTCTTTATTAATCTGTATTAACGACTTGAATGAAGAAATTAGGGCATATGCTATTTATGCTTTGAATTGCATCGGGCATAAGTCTGTTCTGCCTACTTTGCACGAAAGATTGGTAAAAGAACAAGATGATGAAGTTCATTTGGAATTAAAAAAAGCGATATCGAAGTTAGAACAAATGTAAAAATAGATACTTCTTATTCAACTAACGCATGCGTTAGTTACATAATAATCGTCTTTTAATGATTCTTTTTTTGTAGATACTTTTAATAAACCGTGCGATCATAATCGCACGGTTTATTATCTGTTTATATTCAAGTTAATAGAAGCATCGGAAATGAACCAATAGATACATTATCCAGCTATTTAATTACTCGATTCGTTACAGCTGCGACTATATTACGGATATGGTTAAAACGCTGTAAATACTTGTATGAATCTATCAGAAAAGATTGTATTTGCTAGAATAATAGGATTATAATGGTAAAAAAAAGAACGGAATACAGAGAAAATCCCCAAACACTACAACCGACCAAAGTAGAAGTGTTTAGGGATTCAGGAATCACAAAAGATATTTCTATCTTTTTGTATATTAATTTGTAGTTCCATATTAGCAAATTATACTACTTAGGACAAGTATATCTTTTTGTGAATCCTGCTATTCCAATAGGAGGATTATTTGTTATGAAATACTTTACTGATGCACATTTAGACGGGTTAATCCATTATCAAGTACCGAAGATTTTAGTAATTGGTGACAAGTATAAAAAGATGAAGCCGAACGCTAAGCTACTTTATATGGTGCTGGTAGATAGAATTAAACTTTCCATGAAGAATGGATGGAAAGACGAAAACGGAAGATATTACGTCCGTATGAGTAAAGAAAAAGGTGCTGAACTATTAGGCTTTTCAGATAAGACTTTTATAAATATGAAAAAGGAATTGGAAAGCTACGGATTGTTAGAACAGAAACAGCAAGGTTTAACAAAGACTAATCTACTGTTTGTAGGTATGTTAGATTACACAGAAGAAGATATTTATAAGTTGAATAATGAAGTAGATGATATGTTAGAAGATGCTGAAAAACACGCTGAAAACGTTGATACTACTCTGAAGGGAAAAAGTTACACTTCAAGGAGTGTAAAAGTTACACTTCAAGAAGTGAAAAAATTACACACTAGTAATAATGATTCTATTAATAAAGATTTTAAAGAACTTGAAGAAGAAGAAGATACTTCTACACCTACGGTAACACTACATAATGTAATAGATTTAATGAATCAAAAAATACAAGAACGTGAGATAACAAATCTTAAAACAATTACAGCTATTTTAGATGTAGCTGAAGATTGTAAAGCAATCGGTACAACTAATTTTAAAGCTGTTTCTAGCTATATTAAAAAGGTTGTAGATGAAAAGATTTCTAAGCTAGGACAGAAACAACGTGAGAAGCAATCTAACAAGCGTACAGGCAAAGGAAAAGCAATCAGAACAGAAATAGTACCTGACTGGTTAGAATCGAATAGTGGACAAGTTGAAGCACCTACAGGAACTGCACCAGCTACAGAACCGACTTCAATAGATGAAGAACGTAAAAGATTAGAAAAAGAATTAGCTATGTTCAAGAAGAAGGACAACCCTGTATACGTCTGAAGCTGTTCAGATTCGCTTGTATTAGCTTTTATAACATATCTAGTATTCTACTAACCATAAAGGCTTAAAATGGATTCTTTATAGGTTAAGATAGATTTCAAATAGATAAGGATGGATAATCATGAAAACTTGTAAATCATGTAAATCGAATTTTAGTGGAATCTGTGTAGATGATGGGGAACTTGGTAAATATGGAACAGCTATTACAGAAGATGCTTTAAAAGTAGACAATAGAAGTTGTTGGCAAATGGGTAGAGAATTATTTGATGAATTAGTAAATCAGTTACCTGAAGATGAAAAGCAGAAGTTCTTCAGAAATAATAAAGATATTGATGATTTAATTAAAAGAATAGAAACAGGTTCATGGAAATAATAGGGGGATTTTAGGATGAGTAAATTAAAATCGATTATTAATGGGTCTAAACCTATGATAGAAAAGGCTAAACCTGTAGCGAAAAGGTATGGAAAGATAGCATTATCAGCAATAGCTGTTGATATTCTGAGAAGACTAACAGAAGATAAAAAGAAGTAAACGAAAAGCACGTTATGACCAATGATTCAATAGATACTGAAGTCAATGCTGGAAATCGTTCAATACAAGCACGTTGTTTAAGGAATATCTGAAATCATATCCGAACCTTTGGTTCGGATCGTGATTTAATTTTAGAAGGACTACAATAAAGAAATTATAAAAACCTGATAAAGAACAGAAAGGAACGTGGGCGAACGTGCTAGTTAAAGAATTATTACCATATCTACATACACCAAAACAAAACTATCAAACACTAGCAAAGGAACTGAATGTAGTTGAAAAGAAATTACGAAGCGTATTAACTGATGATTTAGGATTCGTATATTCAAATAAAGCACCTGTAGGATGGTCATTTAACGGTGATGAAGATAATTTAGATAAAAGTATCTACAGTTTTATAGATAAGAAGGATGCACCTAAACGAACTAAAAAGAACTTGAAAGAACGTGAAGGAACGAATAAGAACGCTGAAGAACGTAAGGGAGTAGTTAATGATAATTATTCAGGAACTCATGCGAACTCCCAAGAACCTTTAGGAACTAAAAAGAACTCTAACGAACCTGAAGGAACGGATACGTTCTCGACTGATGAAATTAAGATATTAAAGTTACTCGTAAAAGAACGTCAGGAGAACGCACAGGAACGTCATACAAACACGATTCATAGCCTTCTTAACACTTATATAGTTAATGGTGCTGAAACGACTAGAAGTAGCTTTAATCTATCAAATAGCACTATCCAACGATTGAATGAATTCGCTAAAGAAAACAAGCTACAAAAACAAGATATAGTCGAACTAGCTTTAATCCAGCTATTGAATAGGTTCATGTGATATTTTTCTTTTGTTCATCCATCTGTTTACCATTCATTTATAAAGGTATTTAAACTAATTTTATCGAATTGGATAGGTAAATGAATGGTGGATGGGTGGGTGAACAGGTGGACAGTGAAAAGAAATACTACCGAATCAGTGAAATAGCTGAAGCGATTGCTGTTAATCAGAACACACTTAGAAGATGGTTGATTCAGTATAAGAAGTTTATATCTACTAAGAAGGATGGAAAGATAAAACTTGTTCATGAAGATAGCATAACCACACTTGAAAAGATTAAAGGCTACTATGCAGAGAGTAAAACCGAATCAGAAATACTTGATTTACTGAATGATGATGCTGAAGTGATTCGTGAAGGTGAATTTGAAGCTAGTGGTGATAAAGAACCATTACGGAAAAAGCCTGATGAACTGATGAATGAACAAATGGATGCAATACATAAGAAGCTGGATTTAGTGCTGGAACAGAACAACGAACTGAAGATAGAAGTGAAGGGACTAAAACAAGTTACTAATAATCGTGATGCTGTGTTAATGAACTTGATTCGTGAGATGCAAGAAACGAAGAAACAAATAGCATCAGCAATAGAATCACCAGCTACAGCACCTAAAAAAGCGTGGTGGATGTTTTGGAAGACTTAAAGTGGGTATTACAAAGACTAGGAGATGGTTTTGTATTAGTAGGCATACTAGGAATCATCTATTTTATTTACGTTCTAATTAAATTATTTATACTGTAAAAAAGCTACCAACGGATGAATATTGGTAGCTTCTTTTTATGGAATGAAAGTAATTAGTGTAGCTGTGATGACTACATATATTAAACCGTTTACTGAACTAATTCAGACATATTATTTTTATTTAACTGTGCGATCATAATCGCACAGTTAAATATCCGTTAGTTTACCAGCAATCTTTTTAATGATTCGGCTGTATTGATAAGGTTCAATTCCTATAGCTTCACATACTTCATTTTTCTTTAGATTAGGATACATATGCATTACTTTTAGTAATTGGCGTTCCTGTTCCGTTAGCATCTCATTATTTAACATATCTTCTTTAACCATCACCTGTAGTTCTACATTCATAGATGTATCTATAATTGTATCCTTTTTCTTCTTTTCTTGAATAGCTTCTAAACTTTTCATGCTTCTTTCAAATTGTTTTTGATTAGATGTGTAACGTCTTGCAACGTCAATACTTCTATACTTCAATAATGGTTTAAATGATTCGTAAAAGTAATATGAAGGATGTGGTGAAACGGTTTGGACGTGTCTAAATAATTCTTCAAGATATTCATTCAGAAATTCACCTTCAGGGATTCCATACTGCTTGAATTTCTTAGCATACCATTTAGCACTACGGTTTAAATCACCTATTAGCACGTCATATAAAGGTTGTAGGTTCAGTTCCTTACGTGATTCCCAATATGCCATTTCTACTTTTAATATAAAATTAGCTTTCTTTTCACCATGATAATTGTTTAAGCGTTCCAAGTGGGATTCAGCAAATAATCTACTTCTAGCTTCTTTTCCCTTAGTAGTAAATAATGTTTTCATCATTGTTCTTCATTCCTTTCCTAGTCCAGCGATTGCTACATATACTGAACAGGAAAAAAATGAGTTAACAGACAAATATTTTTAGTTTCATTGCTAGGAATTTAATTACACATACGGATACAATACTGTAAAACATTAACGGGAATACTTATAGTATTACTGTATAATGTACAGCCACCAGCAGGAACTACTTAATTAAACTATCTATAAATCAGTATTAAAAATTGGATTAATTTAAGTTGCAGCGAAAACAAATAATTACCTGTGCGATTATGATCGCACGGATAATTAAAAGTATCTACACAGCAAAACAGCCAACAAACAGACCACATGTACACGTAAGGATAATTTGCTTATATTATCGGTTAATAGCATTTATCCATCAATTATTATCCATAAAAAAAGAACCTGAATTACTTCAGATTCCTACAGCACAAAATCATCTAATGTATCATTTATTTCTTCCTGACTAATCCCTATATACCGTTTAGTTATATCCTGTGATGAATGATTGAATATACTCATTAAGGTAGCTACATCCTTAGTTTTCTTATAATACCAATAGCCAAATGTTTTACGCATCGTATGTGTACCAATCGCTTCTAATCCAGCGAATTCACCAGCCTTCACAAGCTGTCTATAGGCTTGTATTCCAGAAATGGACTTATCACCTTTACGACTAGGAAACAGCCATTCTGAAGCATTCTGAACAGCATAGGCATACAATTCTTCATATACACCTGTTAAATTTACTACACGTTTCTTCTTAGTTTTCCCTTCCTGTATAGTTAGTTCCTTACGCTTCTTTCCTTTTAACTTCACTATATCAGTAGTTTTAAACTTCAATATATCACTAACACGTAATCCTGTATTGATTCCCACTAGGAACAGCATATAATCACGTTCTGAAGCGTGGCGTTTTAATGCCCACTTCATACTGTCTATATCCTCTACTGTTCTTATTGGCTGTACGTCTATTAGATGTTCCTTAGTCATTATGTACCGTTCCCTTCAGTGTTATCAATGTTTTGAATGTATACTTTTATTAAGATATATTTATATTAACTTAAATACATAAGGAAATCAATAAATAAAGGGAAATGAATGTAAACTTTTATGTAAATGTATACATTCAGATGTATAGCTATATTTGATTATTAATATTCAATTATCAATCAGGTGGGGTATGGGTGGGGAAGGCATATCTACATATCTAAATCAAGCCATTTAAAAAAATCTGAAATGTTTTTTGCCTTCAGGAACTACAGCAAAATCAGAAATAAAAATTATGAAAAATATTCAATATTAATCCTACCATAGGCTTACATTCACCTAGTTTTGTAGCTTTATAAATAAGAAAGTAGCAGTACCTAACAACTGTTACTATTCTTCCTCTTCACATCGAGGACAAGGAATCTTTACTTTTTTTCATTGAAGCATTTTACCTTATTCCAAAGGATTATCAGTGTTCGGATGCTGGTAGTCCTTATTTTTTTACATTAATAATCCTATGCCAGGACAAATATATAACTTTAAATTAAGGACGTGATAACAGATGAACGGAAAGACACTACGCTTAATCCGATTAGCTTTGAAAGTTAAGCAGAAAGATTTCGCTGAACAGTTTGGAATCGAACAAACGACACTTTCTAAATACGAACGTGGATTATTAGTAGTTCCACCAGCTAAACAAAATAGAATCTTCAAAGCATTACAGCATTCTTACAATATTTCAACTACCGAATTAGATGATATGGAATTGCTATTAAAGAAGGTGGAACAGAACCATGAAAAATAAACTACAGCAAATTAAAAAGCAGATTCTAACTTTAAATAAAGCTGATATTCCAATGATTCAGATTCAAGTAACTGAACTGATTGATTATGTACGTGATTTAGATGTGCAAATTGATTATGAAGTTAACGAATTAAACAAAGCATTCACTAACAAGCTGGTGAGGACTAAAAGCAGATTAATAGCTGATTTAGAGGATATTAAAGCATATCTGAACCGTTACTATTCTAGAGGTGTAAAACGTGATTTACATGGTGCTGAACAGCTTATAAAACAGCTTACAAAAGCAGATATAAATACAGACAGTAAATTGAATTTATCTGAAGGTTATGTGAAGAAGAAAATGATATTAGATATGTTTCCTGAAGGTTTATCAAGCAAGGAACTAAAGAAAAGGCTAAGAGAATTAGAAGAAGCTGAAACAGTACCAACAATGAAAAAGGCTGGTGGACAACGTGGTTCAAGATGGAAATAAATTAGATGCTAGAGATAACTTCCTAGTTAATGAGTTCTTTCAATCTAAGTTACGTGGTGAATCTATTAAAGATTTAACTTCACGGTTACACATTTCAAACACTACCTACTATGAAAAGATGCGTAATCCTGAATTTAAGAAGGTATATCAGGAACTTCAGAAAGAAGAATTCGGTTTTTCAGTAGAAGATAACTTAGATGTAATTAGACAAAATGTAATAGCTAATGCGACTAAATCAGGTGCATCGGAAAAGGCTATTGAACAGTTCATGAAGCTGATGGGTGTAGATTCACTTCTTCAGGAACGTAAAGATAGTAAAGATGAATGGCTGAAGGATGCATATAGAATGAATCCATTATTTGAAGTATCTATGTTACTTGCTGATGCAGATTACAAACAAGCAATTAAAAATGGAGATACAACACGTACAGCCGACTTAATCAATTCATTAGTTACTTTAGGATTAGAATTCTATTGTGCTATTAATAAGCTGGATTCAAGCGAATTCTACACTACTAAAAATGTTATAGATGAATATGCACGTGCTGTAGTTAAAGATGATTCGTGTACAGCTATAGAAGGTGATGAAATTGATGCACTTATTGAAGAAATTGAAAAGAAACTTGAAAATGGGTGATTCTATGGATAAAACAGCGAATCAGATACGAACCGAAGGTTCGGATCGTGTGATTCAAGAGATTATCAAGAAAGCAGATTCATATAAGAATCAATTAAAAAATGATGTAGTAAAGCTGAATGAAGAATATGCATCTATCAATATTAGTCTTTACAATGCCAAGGATAAACTTAGTCAGGAAATCAAACTGAAACAAGTGATGCAACCTAATGAAGTTAAGAAATATATGAAGCTAGTAAAGAAGCTGGAAGAAGAATTAAGTGATAAAGGAACTGAAGTTCATGAAGTAATGGATGAATTGAAGTTCATTGACCAAAACACAGTAAATGAAGTTAAGCAGGTATTACCTGATTTCTTACGTGAATTTGAAAATGCAGAAAAGGACACTAAGAAACAAATAGAGGAACTTCAAGAAAACTATATTCGTGGGTTAGTAGAATGTACCAGCAGATATACAAATCATTTAAGGACATATCAGGATTACTTATTATTAGTGAGTGCTAGTAAATCAGCATTCAATGGTGAAGTAAAATCACCAGCAGATTTAAAATTTGCACCGATACCATCAAAATTGCAAATTGATGCAGTTTATAACTACCACAAAATATAAATGAATGAATGGGGAACAGATGAATGGATATTTCAGTATACAGTAAATTAAATCAAGGCTACTCACAAGCAGAGGAACGCCACGCATCAATTAACTTTGGTGGCAAAGTAGTTAATCCAGCAGATGCTATGAAAGGTACATCTACGGAAAAACTAAGTGCTAGCTATCAGGTATTAGATGAAGCCGAACGTAATCAAAGAGAATACAAAGCTATGTATGAAGAATTGAAAACTGAAGCACTTCAAAAGAAAGCCGAAATGGAAGAAGCTAAGCGTATAGAAGGTATTCGCAAGAAAGTTTTAAATGACCTTTCGAAGTTACCTGAATTTCAAA
>NZ_JBHUSE010000035.1:0-19674 GCF_042674585.1 Arthrobacter sp. NPDC057013 | reverse complement strand
AACACTGCAACGCAAAGAAACCACCACCCCGGCCCCATAAAGTTCTAATCCGCTGACTGAGCCTGCCGAAACCAAGCTTTCGGCAGGCTCAGTCATTTAAGCGGCAACGGTCACCGGTGGGTGTAGCCCATCTTTGCACTGATGGCCAGGCCGGCCTCCTGGAGTCCCTGGATCAGGCCCGGCGTATTTTCCGGGTCGAAGCGGAAGGCGGGGCCGGAGATGCTGACGGACCCGATGACGGTCCCGAAGTGGTTGTACACGGGCACCGCAACCGCGGTCAGTCCGATCTCGAATTCCTCGTGCACAATGGCGTAACCGTCGCGGGAAACGTCGAGGAGCTGGTTCTCCAGGGTGTCCCGGTCCGTGATGGTCCGAGGGGTGCGGGCCGGCAGGCCCACTTTGTCCAGGATCCGGGAGCGCTCCTCAACCGGCAGTGCTGCCAGCAGTACCTTGCCGCTGGAGGTGGCATGGAGGGGCGTCAGGCTGCCCACCCAGTCGGACGTTGCCAGTGTTGACGGGCCCATCGCCTGGTCCACGTTTACCGCATAGTTCGAGCGCAGGACGGCGAGGTTGACGGTTTCCTTGTACTGGTCTGCGAGGCGTTCCAGGATGGGACGGGCCTCGTGGACCAGGCTCAGCCGGCCGGGAATGGAGCTGGCCAGCCGCAGGATGCCAAAGCCCAGCTGGTACTTGCCGCGGTCGTTGTTCTGCCGCACGATCTCCCTGGACACCAGCGAGCCCAGGAGCCGCGAGACGGTGGACTTGTGGACGCCCATTTCGTCGGCGATTTCACTGACGCCGGCGTGTCCGTCCCGGGCGAGGATCTCCAGGATCTGCATGGCGCGGTCGACGGACTGGACGCCTCCGCCTGGCGCCTCCGGGTCCCTGCCAGTCCCTGGTTCGTCTCTTGCAGCCATCAGTGGTGCTCCCATGTTGTCGCCGTGACCAGCGGTCAGGTTCGGCACCATCACGCTTACTTCACACGTTTGATCCTAGACCTCGGCGGACAACGGGGCGTCATTTAACCAACGGCGGCCGCAGCTCCTGGTGCCAGGGGAGCGCAAATGCCGGAACCGGCTCACCCAGCTGGATGCCGCGTGACGGTACGGCCATGACTCCGTCGGCGCTGGCAAGTCCGCGCATCATCCCCGGCCCGGTGTAGTGGACGGGAGCCGCCAAGTCGTTGATCCAGCGGAACGGCATGAGCCGGGTGGAGGCGCGGTGGGCGTCGATGGTGGTGCCGCACGGCACCCGGCTGATGCCGGGCAGTGGCTGGTGTCCGAGCGCGGCCAGCAGCGGGCCGCCAACGGTGAAGAGTGCCATGAGGGCAGCGAGGGGATTGCCAGGAAGTCCGACGACGAACCGGCCGTTGGGCAGTTTGCCCAGGGCGGCGGGGTGGCCGGGCCGCATGGCGATGCCGTCGATGAGGAGCCGCCCGCCGAGCGCCAGCACGGCATTTCGGAAGTGGTCCGCGCCCGAGCGTCCGGTGCCGCCGGTGGTCACTATGACGTCGGGCCATTGCCCCATCGGCGCCTCGGAAGCTCCCAGGGCCGTGAGCCATTCCTCGTAGGAGTCCCCGATCCGGACCAGCGGCCCAGGAAGGCCGCCAAGCATCCGGATGACGGTGCTGAGCTGGGGGCCGAACGCATCCCGGACCTGTCCCGGTGCCGGCGTGCTGGCCGTGACCACCTCTGAACCGGTGACCAGCATTTTCACCAGTGGCTTGCCGCGGACCGTCAGCTGGTCGAACCCGGCAACGGCGGCCAGCGCGATGTGCGCAGGGTTCAGGGTTGTCCCGGCGGGGACCAGTATCTCGCCGGCTGCCGCTTCCTCGCCCGACTTGCGGATGTGCTGGCCCGGGCGGGGTTCGCCGGGGGATGCCGCCTCACCTACGAGCAACATGGCCCGGCCGTCAGCCTGCGTTGCTACGCGTCCGCTCTCAACGCGGAGCACCGCCTCGGCGCCCGGAGGGATAACGCCGCCGGTGACGACGGGGCTGGCCTCTCCGCTGCGGAGCGGGGCCCCCGGTTCCGTCAGCGCCCAGGGGCCGCAGCCACTGACCGTCCAGCCATCCATGGCGGACGAGGCGTAGTGGGGCATCTCCTGAAGCGCGACGACGTCGCCCGCAAGGGTTCTGCCGTTCGCCTCCCGGAGCGGTACGTGCTCCGGTCCAAGGGGGCTGGCGCAGTCAAAGGCCAGACGCCGTGCTTCTGCCCAGGTGTGCCCACCGTGGGCGGCGGGGCCGCCGCCTGTGCCCGGACTCTCGATGGTTCGAAGGGCTGGAGCTGTCACGGGTTGTTCCCTCGTTGGATGGTTGGCAGGTTTCGTTTCCCGAAAGCGGTGCTCCGGCGCTTACCTCCCCAGGTATTTCAGGCCTCCGAAACACCGTTTACGGGAAACGAAACTGCTCTACGTCCTTGATGGTCCGGGCTCACGTCCGGACTTCAGCCGCCTGATATTCCAAATATATCGTAAAGATATATCAGCGCGGAAGAGTGGCAAGCATCCGATTTTCCCCGGCTTTGCTTGCCGCCGGTTCCAGCCGCACGACGACGGACTTGGACGTCGGGGTTCCGCTGGTGTCGGCCACGGAGTCCAGTGGCACGAGCACGTTGGTCTCCGGATAGTAAGCCGCGGCGCAACCCTTTGGCGTCGAGTAGCTGACGATGCGGAAGCTTTCTGCACGGCGTTCCGTGCCCCGGAACTCGGACACCAGGTCCACCAGGTCGCCGTCGGCATAACCGAGCTCGGAAATGTCTGCCTCGTTGACCAGCACCACGCGCCGGCCACCGTGGATTCCGCGGTAGCGGTCGTCCTTGCCGTAAATGGTGGTGTTGTACTGGTCGTGGGAACGCAGGGTCTGCAGGACCAGCCGCCCGGACGGGACCCGGATGTACTCCAGGGGATTCGACGTGAAGTGTGCCTTGCCGGTGGTGGTCTTGAATTCCCTGTTGTCCCGTGGCGGGTGCGGCAGCACGAAACCGCCGGGGTGCTGGATTCTCTCCTCGAAATTCTCGAAGCCGTCGATCACCGCCTCGATGTGCTTCCTGATCAGGGAATAGTCGTCCCGGAGCGCGTGCCAGTCGGCCACCGGCGTGTTGGGATGCGGCCGGCCGTCCGCGCCGGTGAACACCCTGTGGGCGAGGTTGCACACGATGGCCACCTCCGACATCAGGTGCTCGCTGGCGGGCTTGAGCCGGCCGCGGGATGCATGGACGGCGCTCATGGAATCCTCCACGGTGACCCTCTGGTCACCGGAACGCTGGGCATCCCGTTCGGTGCGGCCCAGCGTGGGAAGAATCAGGGCGCGCTTCCCCGTCGACAGGTGGGAATGGTTTAGTTTCGTCGAGATCTGCACGGTCAGCCGGGTGTTGGCGAGTGCCTTCTCGGTGGCATCCCAGTCCGGGGCCGCCCGGACGAAGTTCCCGCCCATGCCCACGAACAGCCTGACCTTGCCGTCACGCATTGCGCGGATGGCGGCGACGGTGTCGTAGCCGTGCGCCCGGGGGGAACGGAACTGGAATTCCTGGTCCAGCCGGTCGTGGAAGCCCTCGGGCATGCGTTCGAAGATGCCCATGGTCCGGTCGCCCTGGACGTTGGAGTGTCCGCGAACCGGGCAGACTCCCGCTCCGGGTTTGCCAATATTGCCCTGCAGCAGCAGGACATTGACTACGTCGCGAAGGGTGGGCACCGAGTGCTTGTGCTGGGTCAGGCCCATTGCCCAGCAGACGATCGTGGAGCCCGACGCCAGGAGCCGTTCGCCGGTGGCGTCGATCTGCTCCCGGCTCAGGCCGGTCGCCTCGACGATGTCGTCCCACTGCACCTGTTCCAGCTGTTCGAGGTAGGACTCGACGCCGGACGTGTGGTTCGTGATGAAGTCGTGGTCAAAGACCGTGGTCAGGCCCGGGGTGTTCCTGCCTGCGCGTTCCGCGTCCAGCAGGTATTTCCCGAGGCCCTGGAACAGCGCCTGGTCGCCGCCGGCCCTGATCTGCAGGAAGTCATCCGTCAGTTGCGTTCCCACCAATGTTCCGGAGATCGTCTGCGGGTTCTCGAAGTGCAGGAGCCCTGCCTCGGGGAGCGGGTTGACGGACACGATGACGGCGCCGTTTTTCTTGGCCTTTTCCAGGGCACTGAGCATGCGCGGGTGGTTCGTGCCCGGGTTCTGGCCAGCCACGAAGATCAGGGACGCCGTTTCCAGGTCCGTGAGGCTGACGGATCCCTTGCCGATGCCAATGGTCTCCACCAGCGCGGACCCGGAGGACTCGTGGCACATGTTTGAGCAGTCCGGAAGGTTGTTCGTGCCCACGCCGCGGACCAGCAGCTGGTACACGAACGCAGCCTCATTGGAGGTCCTGCCGGACGTGTAAAAGACGCTCTGGTCAGGATCGTCCAGGTCCCTGAGTTCCTGGGCGACCAGTTCCAGGGCATCGTCCCAGTCAATGGGCCTGTAGTGGGTTGCGCCCTCGTCCAGGACCATCGGGTGGGTCAGTCTTCCCTGCTGGCCCAGCCAGTAGTCATCGCGGGTCTTCAGCTCGGCGACCGAATGGCTGGCGAAAAACTCCGGGCTGACGCGGCGGCGGGTGGCCTCCTCGGCCACCGCCTTTGCGCCGTTCTCGCAGAATTCCGCGGCATTGCGCTTTTCATGTTCCGGCCAGGCGCAGCCCATGCAGTCGAAGCCGTCGATCTGGTTGACGGCCATCAGCGTCTGGACGCTGCGCAGCGGACCCATCTGCTCAAGCGATATCTTCAGGGCGTTGGCCACCGCGGGGATGCCGACCGCCTTGGTTTTGGGTTTGCTGACGGTCAGCTTTGACTCGTCAATATTGTGGCGGGGGGCTTTGGAGGCCATGGGCTTTTCCTTCAGATCAGTACCGTGTAAATCCGTGCCGTGTTTATCCGAGCAGTGTCTATCCGTGCGGTGCAGTGGGGAGTGCGTTGCCTAGGGAATGCCGACTGTGACGACGTCGCCGTTCTCGCGGAAGAACATGCGGCGGCCGCCCCCGAAGGTGCGAACCAGCCAGATGATCCGGCCGTCCTCGGTCAGATCGTCGATCCAGCCGCTGTGGGGGACCGTGTATTGCTCCAGCACGGTGACGAAATCGCCCGGCGTGAGCGCAGTCCAGTCGTCCACGACCTTCACGCCGGCAGGCTGCGGCGCGGTGCTGCGTGCCATCAGTGCCCCGGTTACCGCGCGAGGACAGGCGTCGGGACCGCGCGGAGCTGTTCGCGGGCAGCTTCGGCCGTATGGAGAAGCAGCAGCGCCGTGGTAACTGAGCCCACACCGCCCGGGACAGGCGTCAGCGCGGCAGCGACCGGACGGACGCTGGCTTCGTCGACGTCGCCCGCGAGCGAGCCGTCGGAGAGCACGTTGGTTCCCACGTCGATCACCACTGAACGGTCCGAAACATCCGTCCCGGTGAGCAGCCCGGTGCGGCCCGCGGCAACAACCACGACGTCGGCCGCCTTGGTGTACTTCCCGAGCGGGCCGGACTTCGAGTGGCAGACGGTGGTGGTGGCGTCCTTCTGCAGCAGCAGCAGGGACAGTGGCTTGCCGACCACTGTTGAACGGCCCACCACCACCACGCTGCGGCCGGCCACCGGAATGTCGAAGTGGTCCAGGATTTCCACCACGGCCCGTGCCGTGGCCGGGGCGAAGGCGCGTTCCCCGACGGCGAGAAGTCCCAGGCTCAGCGGGTTGGCGCCGTCGATGTCCTTTTCCGGGGCGATGTATTTGACCAGTTCCTGGGTTTTCACGCCGGGAGGCAGCGGAGTCTGCAGGATGATGCCATGGATTGCTTGATCCACGCTGAGGTCCTTCAGTACTGCGACGAGCACCTGTTCGGTGGCGTCGTGGCCGACGTCGATGATCCTGCAGCCGATGCCGGCGTTTTCCGCGGCGCGCTCGATGGAACGCACGTACCAGTGGGTGGAGCTGTCCTCCGTCGCAACCACGACGGCGAGGGTTGGGCGTGTGCCCTCCTCGGCCAGCTCCGTGGCCTGGGCGGCGGCCTGCTGCTGGATCAGTTTGGCGAGGGGCTTTCCGGAGAGCAGGGATGCCGTCATCGGAGGATCCTTTCGCGTACCTGGCGTGAGAGTGAGTCAGCGGCCAGAACGACTTTTTCTTCAAGCCCGTCGGTTTGCTCCGCCAGTGCGGCGCGCGCCTGGGCGTCCTTGATGGCCACGACGTTGATGTCGATGTTGACGCGGGCCGTGGTGGCGGCAGCCCTGGCCGCGTCGGCTGCGGCGGCGATGTCGCTGATGACGTTCGGGTTGGCAATATCCAGAAGCGCGGCGGCGAGCTCCACGACGGTGCCCGACAGCCTGATCAGGCGGGCCGGCGGCTGGGCAGCCTGGCCAAGCGCGTCGTTGATGGCGGCTGCGCGCGCCGCCCGCTCAGTGTCGCTGGCGGCGGGCAGCTTATAGGAAGCGATCACAGCTTTGAAGGCGGCTTCATCGGCGTCGGCCAGCCCCAGCGTCTCGCCGATGAGCTGGTCGGCGGCGGCAATGATTCTGGAGGTGGTCTCTGCGTGCTGCTCATATTTGTCGCCGGTGCTGAACCGTGCCACCATCGCCACGAGGGCGGCACCCTGCGCCGCGTGCAGCGCCGCGGCCGCGCCGCCACCAGGGGTGGGCTTCCGCGCGGCAAGCCTGCCGAGGTAGTCGTTAATTGTTTCTGAACCGATCATTTGTCCATTCCTGGGCTGGTAGGGGCTGGAGCGGAAAGGGGGCTGCACGCAGCCCGGCTCCCGTTGCGAGGATGAGCCGGGCCGCGTGCTCCCAGGGGCCCTGCGGGCTGCTTAACCGCGGAGCCTGGTCATTTTCGGGTCGTACAGCGGCTCTTCTGACACGGTGGCCGTGATGCGCCGTCCGAAGTATTCGATCTCGACGGAATCGCCCACCGAAACGGTGGCCGGGAGGTAGGCGTAGGCAATCGGCTTGGCCACGGTGTAGCCGTAGGCGGCGCTGGTCACGTAGCCCACTGCCTGCTCCTTGTAGAACACGGGTTCCTTGCCCAGCACGATGGACCGGCCGTCGTCGACCGTCAGGCAGCGCAGCCGGCGGGCCGAGCCCTCTTCGGTCCGGCCTTCGAGGGCGGCCTTGCCGATGAAGCTCTCCTTGGCCATCTTGACGGCGAAGCCGAGGCCTGCTTCGAAGGGGTCGTGCTCGGTGGTCATGTCAGTTCCCCAGGAGCGGTAGCCCTTTTCCAGGCGCAGGGAGCTGAACGCCGCCCGGCCGGCGGCGATGACTCCGAACGGCTGGCCGGCCCTCCACAGCTCGTCCCAGAGCCGTTGTCCGTTATCCGCTGAGGTGTAGAGCTCCCAGCCGAGTTCGCCGACGTAGGACAGCCGCATGGCGGTGACCGGGATGCCGCCGATGACAACGTTCTTGGCCCGGAAGTATTTCAGGCCGTCGTTGGTGAAGTCGTCGTCGCTGACCTTGCCGATCAGGTCCCGGGCCAGCGGACCCCAGAGGCCGATGCAGCAGGTGCCGCCGGTGGTGTCCCGGACCTGGACCCAGTCGGAAGCGGAGCCGCTGTGGGTCTGGTGCCGGGCTGCCCTGGTGAAGTAGGCGGTGTCGATGTTGCCGTTGGCGCCGAGCTGGAAGGTGTCCTCGCTCAGCCGCGCGACGGTGATGTCGCTGCGGACGCCGCCGGCGTGGTCGAGCAGGAGGGTGTAGGTGACCGCACCGGGCTTCTTGTCCAGGTCCGCCGTCGTGAGTTCCTGCAGCAGTTTCAGGGCGCCTGGGCCTGACACTTCCAGCCGCTTCAGCGGGGTCATGTCGTACATGGCGACGGCGGTGCGCGTCTTCCACGCTTCGGCGGCAGCGATGGGGGAGCTGAACATGTTGGCCCAGGCGTCCCGCGCCGGGGGCAGCCATTCGGCCGGCATCTCCTTCAGGAGCGGGGCGTTGGCCTCGAACCAGTACGGCCGTTCCCAGCCGCCGGACTCCAGGAAGAAGGCTCCGAGTTCCTTGTGCCGGGCGTGGAACGGGCTGACGCGCAGGTTGCGTGGGGAGAGCTTGGGCTGGAGCGGGTGCAGGACGTCGTAGATCTCCACGAAGTTCTGCTGCGAGGTTTCGCTGACGTATTCGGGGGTGAGCTGGACTTCCTCGAAGCGGTTGATGTCGCACTCGCCGAGGTCGGTTTCGGACTTGCCCATGGTCAACAGTTCGGCCATCGCCTTGGCAACGCCGGCGGAGTGCGTCACCCAGACGGCCTCCGCGACGAAGAAGCCGTCGAGTTCCCTGGACTCGCCAAGGAGGGGGCCGCCGTCGGGGGTGAAGGAGAAGATGCCGTTGAAGCCATCCTCGATTTCGCTTTCCGCCAGGCCGGGGAGGATCTGTTTGGACGCCTCCCACGCGGGCAGGAAGTCCTCGAGGGTGAAGTCCAGGCGGGAGGGCATGTTGTGCTCGCTGACGGACTCGGGGGCGTACGTTCCCAGCGTGTCGAGGTCCACGGGCATGGGCCGGTGGGCGTAGGAACCGATGCCGTAGCGTTCGCCGTGTTCGCGGTAGTAGAGGTCCTGGTCCTGGTGGCGCAGGATCGGCAGGGTGGCACCGTTCGGAAGTTCATTGCGGCCGCTCAACTGGGGTACCGCCGTCGTCTTCACGTACTGGTGGGCCAGCGGAAGCAGGGGAACCGCCATGCCGATCATGGCTCCGATCTTGGCGCCCCAGAATCCGGCGCAGGAGATGACGATGTCCGCCGGGATGACGCCCTCGGACGTTTCGACGCCGGTGACCCGCCGTCCGGACTGCTCAATGCCCGTTACAGTGGTGGAGCCGCGGTACTTCACGCCCGCGGCCTCGGTGCGCTTGATCAGCAGCTGCACGGCACGCGCGGCGCTTGCCAGGCCGTCGCTGGGAACGTGGAGTCCGCCCAGGATGTTCTCATCGTTCAGCAGCGGGTACAGCTCCTTGCACTCGGCGGAGGAGAGGATCCGTCCTTCAATGCCCCAGGAGGCTGCGTAGCCGAGCTTGCGCTTGAGGTCCGCCAGACGGGTTTCGGTGGTGGCCACCTCCAGGCCGCCCACCTGGTTGAAGCAGCTCACGCCGTCCTCCGTCAGCGACAGCAGCTTCTCCACCGTGTACTTGGCGAACGATGCCATGGTCTTGGACGGGTTGGTCTGGAAGACCAGGCCCGGGGCGTGGGAGGTGGAGCCCCCGGGCATGTTCAAGGGCCCCTGGTCCAGGACTGTGATGTTGTTCCAGCCCCGGGCGACCAGTTCGTCGGCCAGGTTGGTGCCGACGATGCCGGCGCCGATGATGACAATACGTGGCGTGGATGCCATGTGGTTTTCTCCTGCAGATTTAAGTATTGGGCTGCTGTGCGGCCTGTGCGGGGCTGCTCTAGCGGAAGACGATGGTGCTGGCCTGGTCGATCAGCACGCGGTGCTCGCAGTGCCACCGCACTGCGCGGGACAACGCCAGGGCCTCTGCGTCCTGCCCGACCGTGGAGAGTGTGGTGGGTCCGTAGCTGTGGTCGACGCGGATGACTTCCTGCTCGATGATCGGGCCCTCGTCAAGGTCGGCGGTGACGTAGTGGGCTGTTGCGCCCACGAGCTTGACGCCACGGTCGTAGGCCTGGTGGTAGGGGCGTGCGCCCTTGAACCCCGGCAGGAACGAGTGGTGGATGTTGATGGCCCTGCCCTCGAGCGACCGGCACAGATCATCGGAGAGTACCTGCATGTAGCGTGCCAGGACCACGAGGTCGATGTTGTACTCGTCCACGAGCTCGAGCAGGCGCCGCTCGGCATCCTGCTTGGTTTCCGGAGTCACGGGAAGGTGGACGAACGGGAGGCCGGCGGCCTCTGCCATGGCCCGGTGCGTTTCGTGGTTGGACACCACCAGGGCCAGGTCGCCGCCCAGGCTGCCGCCGCGCCAGCGGAAAATCAGGTCGTTGAGGCAGTGCCCGAACTTGGACACCATGACCAGAACGCGCTGCTTGGTCTCGTCGTGGACGTCGAACTTCATCTCGAAGCGTTCCGCGATGGGGCGGAACTCCGCTTCGAGCGCCTGCAGATCGTAATCCGTGGCTCCGGAGAAGGCCGTGCGCAGGTGCAGCGTCTGGCGGAGGCCGTCGTCGAACTGCTGGTGCTCTTCGATGTTGAATCCGCGCTCAAACAGGAAAGTCGTTACTGCCTGGACGATGCCGGCACGCTCGACACACGACAGTGTGAGTACGAACTTGCCGGTTTTAGTTTCTTCAGAGGCTTCTCGCTGCGCGGCCGGCCTGGTGTTTGTGGCTGTGTCCACAACTGTCATGTCGCATCCTTTAGATATATGGCTAATCACCTTATTGATATATCAGGGGTGGTGGCCAGCGTATACTGGTGTGCGGATGAGGTCAATAGTCGAATGTTGGCCCGCAGGAGAGGCGGAGCGGTGGCGTTTGAAGCTTTGGCGGTAACGGAGGCCGGAGGTTCGAGGTCCCTGGCCGATGTGGCCTATGAGCGGATCCGCGACAGCCTGCTGACCCTGGAGATCCGGCCCGGTGATCCGCTTTACGACGAAGGGATCGCCAAGGAACTTGGCGTGGGGCGCACTCCGGTCCGGGAAGCGCTGAAGCGGCTTGAGGTGGACCGGCTGGTGGTGACCTATCCGCGGCGCGGCACCTTCGCAACGCGCGTGGAGGTCACAGACCTCGCATTCATCTCCGAGATCCGCGCCCAGCTGGAGCCCCTCGCGGCCTCCCGTGCTGCCAGGGTGGCGACCGCGGCCGCGCGGGACCGCCTCCGCGTCATTGTGGAGGAAGTGGAGGCCTTCGACGTGGACAGCGCATCTGTGGTGGAGACCCTGCGCCTGGATGCCCGGGTGCACCAGGGGATTTACGCCGCGGCAGCAAATCCACACCTGGAGGACGCGCTGATCCGCTACGACAACCTGGCAATACGCATCTGGTGCATGGTGCTGGACCGCCTGCCGAACCTTTCCCGGCACGTGCACGAGCACGTCAGCCTGCTGGAAGCGGTGATCGAAGGCGACGAGGCCCGGGCCGCAGAACTGGCCCGCGAACACGTGGACGGCTTTGAGAAGGCGGTGCGGACGGCCCTTTTCGCCGCCTAGCGCTACTTAACTACGACGACGGCGGGACGTTGCCCCGCCGTCGTTATCGCGAAAGAGGTGTCCCCGTCGCTCCTGCGGCGGGGGCACCTCTTTGTTGGGGGTGCGGCTACCGCCACGCGTCCCCGCCCGGTTGGCACCTTGCTTGAAAAAGACGACCACGGCTGCGCGCGGAGAAGGTAGCCGACGAGGTAGAAGCGCGTTCAGGCGCGAAAGTCAAGGGTGGAGCGGGCTGCGGAGAGAGTGCTTGACAATTATCCGTGACGTGCCTCACTGTGTTGCTTACTGCGAAGTTCATTGCTCCATGCGGAACAAATCGAAGCGGTGCCTCAGCGGTTTCGCGACCTGGACCTCGCTCCCAGGGACTGCAGTACCTGTCTTGACGAATCGAACCTGCCAGCCCAGGACCGGTCGAGGCAAAAACTGAGGCATCCGCAACACTGAGTAAAGGGAACACTTTCATGACAAGCGCACGTGACGTCAGCGCCGATAAACGTAGCGAAAGACCCAAGCCGATTGCACGCCGTCGACTCAAGGTGTCCGATATCGACGTCGTCGATAAGCCGATGCTCAAGAAGGCACTCTAGTGCCGTCAGCGGTTTGCGCTGAAACGGCGCTCTGGTGCCGTCAGCGGGTTGCGCTGAAGCCAGAAGGGAACAAATCTCAATGATCCAACCGACCACGACGACGGACTCCGTCGACACCTCCATATCGAAAGAGACCAGCTCCAGGTTCAAACGCCGCTTCATGGTGCGGCTTGTCGCTGTCTTCATCGGCGGGATGTTCCTCGACGGTTACATCCTCGGAATCATCGGCCCCGTCACCGGACCCATGCGGTCAGATCTCCAGCTCGACGCACTATCTCTGGGCATGATCGCTGCAGGCCCGCTGGTTGGTATCTTCGTCGGCTCCCCGCTGGCCGGCTGGGCTACTGACAAGTTCGGACGCAAGCCCATGTTCCTCGTGGACATGGGCCTGTTCCTGGTCGCCTCAGCGGCCCAGTTCTTCGTAACCTCCGGAGACGGGGCCGTGATCCAGCTGGCCGCCATCCGGTTCTTCATGGGCGTCGCGATCGGCGGCGAGTACTCAATCGGTGGGCCATTGCTCTCAGAGTTCTCCCCTCCAAAGCTCCGCGGGCGATTGCTCGGGCTGACTCTGATCGCCTGGTACGTCGGTTTCATGATGGCATTCATCATCGGCACGCTCCTGCACGACGCCGGCACCCCATGGCGCCTCGTCATCGGCACGAGCACGATACTCGCATTCATCCTGTTCCTCGCCCGCTTCGGCCTCCCCGAATCACCGAGCTGGCTCATTACGAAGGGACGGCGTGAGGAAGCACTCGCGATCGCACGCAAATACATCGAATCACCCGAGATGCACAACAGCATCACCGAAGAGATCGATCTGAGGATGATCCAGGAGGCACAAGCCGCGCAGAGCAGCACCAAAATCAAGGGCGCCTCCTTCGGAATGCTGTTCTCGAGGCAGTACTGGCGCACCACCCTCTTCACCGCAGGTTTTTGGTTCTGCGCGGTCACCCCGTACTTCGCGATCGCGACCTTCGCCGACGACGTGCTCAACCAATTCGGCTTCGGCGGCTGGACCGGTGGAGTCGGCCTCTCCGCACTTGCGGCCGCAGGTGTTGTCACCACCGTACTTCTCATTGACAAGCTCGGCCGCCGAATCCTCACCGTGCCCGGGCAGTGGCTCTGCGCAGGCATCCTGCTGATCATCGGAGTCTGGGCGAACGCACCAGCGATCCTCGTGCTCGTACTGTTTCTCGCCTTCTCCTTCTTCAATGCCGGCTACACCACGATGACCCAGGTCTATCCGGCCGAGGTATTCCCCGGCCACCTGCGCGGCATCGGCATGGGCTTCGCCGCGGCCTTCAGCCGCATCGGAGCCGCCCTCGGCACCTTCGCCCTGCCATGGGCGATCAGCAACATCGGCCTGGGCCCCAGCATGATCGTAGCCGCCGCCGTCGCATTACTCGGCGCAGTCCTCTCGCAATGGCTCGCACCTGAGACGAAGGGGCGCACCCTCGCCGAAATCTCAGCAAACTTCTCCCACTGACACCGGGACTGCGCGGTGCAACGTAGTGCCCGACAGGACAGGTTGCGCTCGTCGGCGCGAGTCTCCTGAATTGTTCGGCCCACACTGCGCTGGCGCAGCGTGCGAAGCTGCGTTGAAACCATCGTGTTGGTGCGAGGAGAATTTCTTGTGGAATGGTGCTGGTCAGTGTTGCGGTGCGGACCAGTTGTTCCCATGTCGGGTACATCTTTTCCGCATGCTGCCGCGGCGGCGCTCGGGTCACCCGGCGCCGCCCGCCAAGGCATCATCTACACGGGCGGGAAAGCGTGGACCCTGCAGCATAGGGCCTGGCTGGGGCGGCAGAAGTTCGATTCCGCACCCTGCAGCTGGCCTATGATTCCTGCCTGGGAGCGATGACGGGGTCCTGGACCGCCGGGACCGGGCCATCACGGAACTGGCCTATGACAGCCTGTACACCCCGGTCGTGAGGAACCTCGAGTGCCTGCGCGGTATCTCCACGCTGACCGCGTTCGGCCTCGCCGTTGAAATCGCCCAGTCACGCTCCCAGGGCCCGATCACCAAACCCGGCAACGGCCACGCCCGCAGGCTCTCGGTCGAAGCCGCCTGGCACCACCGCCAACCCTGTCCATGCCCCTCCAGCCTCATGCGGCAACGCTGGGCCCAGGCGCCTCCCGCCGCCCAGGCCCGGGGAGACGCCGGGAACCGCGGCCTTCACGAGCGGTGGCTGGTCTACCTCGAACACAGGAAACGCCCCGTGACCGCAAACGTCGCGATCGCACGGGAACTCGCCGGCTGGTGCTGGTCGCTGGCGACCATGTCCGCCGGCCCCGGCCAGACCCATGCAACCCCGGCTGAATAACACGTGCCGGCGTGCCCCGACGGAAGTGTTCGTTGCTGCGCGTGGAGTAAACCCGCGCCGGAGGAGTACGGCCGCTTAAACGGCACAGCGAACGGCCCCCAGCACTGCCTGGCGGGGGCCGTTCGCTGCTTGCCGGGTTTTGCCCGGCTACTCGTTAGTGGGTGACGTTGGCGAGGGTTTCGCGTTCGGCGGCGATGGTGGTGTTCTCGCCGTGTCCGGTCCTGACGATCGTCTCTGCCGGGAGGGTGAGGAGGCGTTCGCGGATGGAGGTCAGGATGGTGGGGTAGTCGCTGTAGGAGCGGCCGGTCGCGCCGGGTCCGCCGTTGAACAGGGTGTCGCCGGTGAACACGGTGTTTTCGGTTTCGAGGTGGAAGCAGGTGGAGCCGGGTGAGTGGCCCGGGGTGTGGATCGCCTTCAGCACGGCACCCGCGACCGGGAACTCGTCCCCGTCCTTGATCTCCTTATCGGGGGTGGTGCCGGGGTAGACCTGTTCCCAGAGGACCTGGTCCTCCGGGTTCAGCCAGACCGGCGCGCCGACAGCCTGGGCGAGTTCGCGGGCGGCGCCGATGTGGTCGTTGTGCGCGTGCGTGAGCAGGACCGCCAGGACCTTCCGGCCGGCCACGGCGTTGATGATCGCGGCGGCGTCATGCGGGGAATCAATGACCACGCACTCCTCCTCGTTGCCCACGATCCAGACGTTGTTGTCCACATCCCACGTCCCGCCGTCCAGCGAAAACGTGCCCGAGGTGACCAGGTTCTCGATCCTGACGCTCACGCGGATGCTCCTGCGGTTGCGGTTGCGGTTGCGGTTGCGGTTGCGGTTGCGGCGGGCGGGGTTTGGGTGGCGGGCTGGATTTCGACGACGGAGCGCAGGACCTTGCCTTCGTGCATTTTCTCGAACGCCTCCTCGACCTGGTCGATCGTGATCCGTTCGGACACGAACGCATCCAGGTCCAGGTTCCCCTGTTTGTAGTGGGAGACGAGCATGGGGAAGTCCCGGGAGGGCAGGCAGTCCCCGTACCAGGACGACTTCAGCGACCCGCCCCGCCCGAACACGTCCAGCAGCGGCAGCTCGAGCTGCATTTCGGGCGTCGGGACCCCGACCAGGACCACCCGGCCGGCCAGGTCCCGGGCGTAGAACGCCTGCTTGTACGTTTCCGGCCGGCCCACGGCCTCGATCACCACATCCGCGCCATTCCCGCCGGTGAGTGCGCGGATGGCCTCGACCGGGTCCGTGGTGCGGGAGTTGACCCCGTGCGTCGCGCCCAAAGACTTCGCCATCTCGATCTTGTTCTCATCGATGTCCACGGCGATGATCGTCGTCGCCCCGGCGAGCTTGGCGCCGGCGATCGCGGCGATGCCCACGCCGCCGCAGCCGATCACGGCCACCGACTCCCCGCGCTTGACCTCACCGGTATTGATCGCCGCCCCGATCCCGGCCATCACACCACACCCCAGCAGCCCGACGGCGGCCGGGTCGGCGTCCTCGTCAACCTTGGTGCACTGCCCGGCAGCGACCAGGGTCTTCTCCGCGAACGCCCCGATCCCCAGGGCGGGGGACAGCTCGGTACCGTCCTCCAGGGTCATCTTCTGGGTGGCGTTGGCCGTGTTGAAGCAGTACTGCGGCTGGCCCTTCGCGCACGCCCGGCACTGCCCGCACACCGCACGCCAGTTCAGGATCACCCGGTCCCCCGGGGCAACCTCGGTCACGCCCTCACCCACGGCGGACACCACACCCGTGGCCTCATGGCCCAGCAGATACGGGAACTCATCACCGATACCGCCCAGCTTGTAATGCAGGTCCGTATGACAGACGCCGCAGGTCAGGATGTCCACCAGGGCCTCGCCCGGACCCGGATCCGGCACCAGAATCGTCTCCACCGACACCGGAGCATCCTTAGCCCTGACAACAACTGCCTTCACTTTATGAACCATGAGGTCACATTCCTTTCGGGTGTTCTGCGGCTGACGCAGTCCACCCGGGCAGGCGCGTGGCGCTGTTCGCGGGGGAGCGGGGCGTTGCCGGAGGGCATCAGCGCAGCTGATATTCCATTGATATTTGTGAGCTAGATAACTGATATATAAGCGATCGTATGCCCCGGATCTTGCTGCGTCAACGCAGCAGGGGCAAGCTGAACGAAGTGCCCCACAGAAGGAGAGGTCATGGCCGTCAAAGATGAAATGCAGATCCTGGGTGAGTGGTACGAGCAGTTGGCGAGGGCGTTGGAGATCCCTGATCTCGACGTCGATCAGGAACTGCTGCTGGATCTGGCCCGGAAATCCGCGGACAAGGTCATTCATGCCGCGGCTCCGGTGACGGCCTTCATGGTGGGTTACGCGGCGGGCCAGAAGGCCGGGAAAAACGACGCGGGCTCTGCAGGGGCCAGGGAAGCGACCGCCCGGGCCGCAGACATCGCGTTCCGGCTGTGCGAGGACCGGGCCGGGAGCCAAGACGCCGGGCGCGGCGGACCGGCTGGAGCGGCGTAGGCGCTGCACGCAAGAGCGGCCGGATCCCGGTGGCTTGTGCCACCCGTACCCGGCCGCCCTTAGTGCTGCTCTGTGCTCAGTGCTGCACTGCGATCATTGCGGCTCTGGACTCAAAGCCGCCCTGTGCCTAGTGCCGCTTGTCCCCGTGCGCATCGAGCTCATTGTTGGCGCACCGTTCATCACACTCGTGCTTGGTCACGAGGTCGAACTGGACGCCGCCGTGCTTGTCGACGCCGCTGCGGATGGACCGCTCGACGACGGAGGTCACCAACCGCCTGCGGAGTGACAGGGGGTCCCTCCGCAGGTCCCTCGTCAGAGCAAAGCACATCAGGAACATCACGATGACGAATGGCAGGGCCGACACGATGGTGATTCGTTGCAGTCCGGCCAGCGCCTCGGCAGGCTTGTCGCCGCCTGCGAGGAGCATTACCGCGGCTACGGCTCCGGTCAGGGCGCCCCAGAAGATGACGACGCCGCGGCGTGGTTCCTCAGCGCCGTTGGAGCTGAGCGAGCCCATCACAATGGAGGCCGCATCGGCGCCGGTGACGAAGAAGATGGCCACCAGGACCATCGCCAGGACGGCGACCGCGCCCGCAATCGCGTTGGGCAGCGGCAGGTGGTGGAGCAGGTCGAACAGGGCGCCGTCGAAGGAAATCGAGGGTTTTCCGTCGACGATCTGGGCCAGGCCATCGCCGGTGTCGGGGGTGGCATCTGCCTTGGATTGGATGTTGATGGCGGCTCCGCCGAAGATGCCGAACCAGATCACGCTGACGATGCTTGGGACCAGCAGGACGCCGGTGACGAACTGGCGGATTGTCCGGCCGCGGCTGATGCGGGCGATGAACAGGCCTACGAAGGGAGTCCAGGAGACCCACCATGCCCAGTAGAAAATGGTCCAGCCGGACATCCACGTGCGGAGGGCGTCGTCGCCGACGGCCTCGGTCCGGGATGCCATTTCAGCCAGGTCCCGTGCGTAATCGCCGACGGCTGCCGGGATCAGGTTCAGGATGAAGAGCGTTGGTCCGGCAACGAACACGATGACGGCCAGGACTGCAGCCAGGACCATGTTGATGTTGGACAGCCACTGGATGCCGCGGCTGATTCCGGAGACGGCCGAGGCCACGAAGCAGGCTGTAAGCACGGCAACGATGACCACCAGCACGGGAGTGGCAAGCTGGCCGCTGATCCAGCCGTTGGACGCCATGCCGCTGCCGATCTGAAGCGCACCGAGGCCCAGTGACGCAGCGGTGCCGAAGAGGGTGGCGAATATGGCCAGCATGTTGATGACCTTGCCGATGGGACCTTCCACACGCCGGATGCCGAACAGCGACGTGAAGACGGTGGAAATGAGCTGCTTCCGGCCAAGGCGGTAGGTTCCGTAGGCCATCGCAACGCCCACGACCGCGTACATGGCCCAGGGGTGCAGGGTCCAGTGGAAGATCGAGGTTGCCATTGCCGTCTGGACGGCCGCGGGCGTCTGGCCGTCAACGGTGCCCGGCGGCGGGGAAATGTAGTGGTAGAGCGGCTCGGCCACGCCGTAGAACATCAGGCCAATGCCCATGCCTGCGGCGAACATCATCGAGATCCACGAGACCATGGAGTATTCGGGCTTTTCGGCGTCTTTCCCCAGCGGAATGTTCCCGAAGCGGCTGACCGCCAGCCACAGCACGTAGACCACGAACAGGGAAGAGAGGGCAACGAACAGCCAGCCGGTGTTTTCCATGACCCAGTCGAGGACCACCTGGGAGGTGGCGGCCAGGTTCTCCTTGCCGGCAAAGCCCCAGATTACAAAGGCCAGCGTGAGCAGTCCGGCGACGCCGAAAACTACCTTGTCGAGTCCTCCCTTCCGGAACAGCTGGCTGCTGCGCCGCGCTTCTTCGTGTTCTGATTCGGTTTCCCGCAGGGCCTGAAGGATTTCCAGGTCTTCCTGGGGAGTTTCAGGTTCTTGATCCAAGGCCGGCTCCACCCCCGGGGCCCGACCGTCTTCACTGCTTTCATCGATAGTGACGTCACTATTGATTGTCATGAGGGGTTTCCTTAATTGAATAAGTGGGACTGCCCAGCCGTGGCTGCCCGGGTTGGGCCCGGCGCCAGGTTCGGCTCGTCCTCGGATTCGATAGCCAGGACGGTCGCCATCGACGGTCCTGGCTTCGTGAAAGCGGACCGGCAGTTTCGCCGGGAGCACACGCCGTGCTCAGTAGTTCCGCAGTAATCAACACACTTCGCCTTCAGCAACAGAGTGCGCCAGCTCACATGCGTTGTCAAGGATTTTTTATTGCTGCCGTCACCTCTTGACACCGGAGATGTGATGCAGCACGCTGTTGCTTATTGTGATCGTTGTTGCGCATGAAGCAATTAAGGAAGAAGTTGAGTATGCAGACGCTTGCGATCGTGGGAGCCTCGCTGGCTGGCCTTTCGGCAGCCCGGGCAGCTCGCGCTCAAGGCTTCTCGGGACGGCTGGTCATCATTGGCGATGAGCATCACCGGCCGTATGACAGGCCGCCACTGTCCAAGGATTTCCTCCTGGGCACCATTACGGCCGAAGACCTCTTCCTCGAGACCGACGACGACGGACTGAACGCCGAGTGGATTCTGGGAGGCAGCGCGACCGGTCTGGACGCAGAGACGCGGGCCATCCGCCTTCACGACGGCCGCACCGTCACAGCAGACGGCATTGTCATCGCGACCGGTGCTCGGGCCCGCCAGATGCCGGCCCTCGCCGGCCTCGACAACGTGTTCTACCTGCGGACCATGGCTGATGCCCAGAGTCTGACCCCCAGGTTGGTGGCCGGCGCCCGCATGATTGTGATCGGCGCCGGCTTCATCGGCGCCGAGGTTGCCTCTGCCGCCGCTTCCCGGGGGATGGCGGTGACCATGATCAACAACTCGCCGGTCCCCTTCACGGCCCAGCTCGGACAGGACATGGGATCCGTAGTGGCCAACCTGCACGAGGCCAACGGCGTAAGCCTGATCTGTGGCACCGGCATCGACGAGTTCCACAGCACGGCGGACAGCGTGACCGGCCTTCGCCTGGCGGATGGCAGGGAACTGGCGGCCGACGTTGTGGTGGTGGGCATCGGCGCGGAGCCGAATGTTGAGTGGCTTGCCGGGTCGGGCGTGGAGGTCGACGGCGGTGTGTTGTGTGATGCGATGGGGCGCACCAGTGTTCCGGGCATTGTGGCGGTGGGTGACTGTGCTGCCTGGTTCGACGC
>NZ_JBHUSE010000034.1:0-20489 GCF_042674585.1 Arthrobacter sp. NPDC057013 | reverse complement strand
AACGCCCGGTCCCATTCCGAACCCGGAAGCTAAGACCCACAGCGCCGATGGTACTGCACCCGGGAGGGTGTGGGAGAGTAGGTCACCGCCGGACACTATTTATGGCTCAGGCCCCGACGTCGAACGTCGGGGCCTGACCCTTTTAACACAGGGTTTTCTTGACCCACCTTCTATTAACACGGCCCTGCCAAATCTCAGGGCCCCCACCCTCTCTCACTTCCTGCAGGTTTTCCGGGACGCTCCGTCACATCCTGCAGGTTTGTCCCAAACGCGTCCTCACCCTTTGCAGGTTCCCTCGAACGCGTCCTCACGTCCCGCTGACTTTCCGGAGTCAGCCGCAGGTGGTGTGGACGCGTTCGGTTGAACTGATGGAGCGTCCGGGTTCGGGGCCGGTAGAGTTGGTAGCCATGGAAAATCTCTTCAGCCACGCAGCCGGCAGCGATGTGCCTCAGCCCATCGGGAGCCTGGACCCCGTCATTTGCACTGCGGTGGTCCCCGGTCCGGTGTCCCGGGCGTTTATGGGCTTCACCGACCACACGCACCTCTGGTGGCCCATGGAGACCAACAGCGTCTATGGGCCCGGCTCCTACGTGGAGTTCGAGGAGAACCTCATTCTGGAGAGCTCAGACGACGGCCGCAGCACCATCTGGGGAACCATTGATGACTGGCAGCCTCCGCTGTCCTTCCACGCGTCGTGGTACCCCGGCAGCACCGCACTGTGGTCCACCGAGCTGCGTGTCGTGTTCCGTGGCGTCGAGGAAGGCACGGAGATACGGATCGTCCATGACGGCTGGGAAGGTGCCGAGGACCCCGCCGGTACCCGCGCAGCCTGGGAAAAAGACTGGCCGGAGGTGCTGAACCGGTACGTGCGGTTCATGGGCGGCGCATCAGACTAGAGCAGCTCTAGGACGGAGGTACCGCGGTGCTCCGCCGGATGACAAACCGCGTTGGGTATTCGGCCTGCACAACGGTCCGGTCCGTGCCGGCGTCGAACCCCTCGAGCAGCAGGCGCACAGCCAGCGCCCCCTGCCCGCGCGGATCCTGGTCGATTGTGGTCAGGCCGAACAGTTCGCCCAGTTCGTGCCCGTCGAGGCCGACGACCGATAGGTCTTCGGGAATCCGGAGCCCGAAGTCCCGGGCCGCCAGTATCGTTCCGAAGGCCATTTCGTCCGAGGCTGCAAAGACTGCTGTAGGCCGTTCCAAGGCTCCGCCGAGAAGGTCCCGCGCCACGGCATAGGCACCTTCGACGGTGAAGTCCGCCCGAACTACACATGAAGGCCGCAAGGGAAGCCGCGCGGCTGTCATTGCCGCCTCATATCCGGCACGGCGGGTGCTCGGGATCTTGAAGTCCGGGTCATTTAGCGAGTCGCCCGTCATGTGCGCAATACGGGTATGGCCCAGCCTGAGGAGGTGATGAACGGCGGACTCTGCCAGGCCGTGGTCGTCTATTCGGATGGTGGAAGCTCCGGGCAGCGGTCCGCCGATGCCCACGAGCGGACGGTCGATGGCCAGCATCTGGCTGATCTCTTCCTCGGTCAGCGGCAGCGCCACCGCGATGACCGCGTCCACGCGTTTCCGCAGCAGGAAATCCTGGAGGACGCTGCGCCGCCGGACCGCCCCCTCCGTGATGTTGTAGAGGGTCAGGTCATAGCCGGCGTCGAGGAGGGCGGCCGAAACGCCTTCCAGCACCGAGGAGAAATACCAGCGGCGGACAGTGGGGACCAGGACACCGATGTTGCGGGTCCGGCCGGAGGCAAGGCTGGACGCCTGATAGGAGGGCACGAAGCCAAGCTCGACGGCGGCCGTCTTGGCACGCTCGCGGCTCGCCGGCGATACGTTGCCCCTGCCGCTCAAGGCGCGCGAAACGGTGGCTATGGAAAGTCCTGCCCGTTCCGCAACGTCCTTGATTCCGGCCATGGCTTAGCTTTCCGCGGCCTCCGGCGAGATCCGCAGCCAGACGGTTTCCCCGGAGCCCAGGGAAGGGCGCTGGTCATCCGCGCTGCCGCCCGAGGGGGACGAACTGCGGAGCACAACGTCGCCGGCGGGCAGTTCCAGCGGATCCGAACCGACGTTCATGACCACCAGAATGTCGCCGTTGAGGAACGCCAGCGATGACCCGGTACACCATTCCTCCGCCCACGCGAGGGAGCCCCGCCCGAGGTCCAGTTCGCGGCGGACCGTGAGCATGCGGCGGTACAGGTTCAAGTGCGACGACGGGTCCCCGGCCTGGGCGTCGCGGGCCAGTTTCGCGAAACTCTCCGGCTGGGGGAGCCAGGGCGCGTCGCCGTCGCCGAAGCCGCTGTGGCGTTCGGACGCCTTCCACGGCAGGGGGACACGGCAGCCGTCGCGGCCCAGCCGGGCGCCGCCGGTCCGGGCGAACGTGGGGTCCTGCCGCTGGTGGTCGGGGATATCGATGCCGTCAGGCAGCCCCAGTTCCTCGCCCTGGTACAGATAGGCTCCGCCGGGGAGCCCCAGCATGAACAGGGATGCCGCCCCGGCCCGGGTCCTGCCCAGCTCCTCGTCCGGTTGGGGGTCGCAGGGACCGATGCCATCGCCATCCCGTGGCCCGGACCAGTCATACCCAAAGCGTGTGGCGTGCCGGACGACGTCGTGGTTGGACAGCACCCAGGTGCTGGGCGCCCCTACTGCGTCCAAGGACGTCAGGGACTCGGTGACGATGTGGCGGAGGCGGGGAAGGTCCAGTCCTGCATGGAGGTAGGGGAAGTTGAAGGCCTGGTGCATTTCGTCGGGCCGGACCCAGTGGGCCAGCCGCGGCAGGGGGTCCACGTTGGCCTCTGCACAGAGAATGCGGTCGGGACCGTACTCCTCCAGAATTTGGCGCCACCTGCGGTAGATGTCGTGCAGGGCAGGCTGACCGAACATCGGGGCGTCTTGCCCGGGGAAACCGTCGGAGCTGCTCCCGTCGGCGCGTCCGCCCCAGGCGGGCAGGCCCGGGGCCTTAACCAGGGCATGGGCCACGTCCACGCGGAAGCCGGAGACGCCGCGGTCCAGCCAGAAGCGCAGGATACGTTCAAACTCATCATGCACGGCCTGGTTGTCCCAGTTGAAGTCCGGCTGCGATGCATCGAAGAGATGAAGGTACCACTGTCCCGGAGTACCGTCGGACTCGGTGACGCGGGTCCAGGCAGAGCCGCCGAAGTGCGATCCCCAGTTGTTGGGTGGTTCGTTGCCCTCGGCGCCCTGGCCGTCGCGGAAGATGAACATGTCCCGTTCCGGGCTGCCCGGGCCGGCAGCCAGCGCCGCCTGGAAATCGCGGTGCTGGTCGGAACAGTGATTCGGGACCAGGTCCACGATGACGCGCAGACCCAGACGGTTGGCCTCCGCCACCATGCCGTCGAAGTCCCCAAGCGTGCCGAAGATCGGGTCGACGTCGCAGTAGTCGCTGACGTCGTATCCGGCGTCGCGCTGCGGCGAGCGGTAGAAGGGGGAGAGCCAGACGGCGTCCACGCCGAGTTCGGCAAGCTGCGGCATCTCGGCGGTGACCCCCGCGAGGTCACCGATTCCGTCGCCGTTCATGTCCCGGAACGAACGCGGGTACACCTGGTAAATGACGGCGGACCGCCACCAGCCGTGCGCGTTGTCGGGGGCATGGACGGGCGTCAGCGCGCCGGCCAGCGGCGACGCCGAGTGCAGAAACGAGTCAACAGACATTGGGCAATCCTAAAGGCGGGTTGCCCTTAATGAAAGCGTTTACACGAGCATACGGCTTGACAGTTCAGGTCAATCCCGCGGGATCAGCCGTCACCGCCCTAACCAACTTGGAAACGCTTCCAACACTGCTGCGGGCCAGTAACCGGCGTGAGAACCACCACCGGCGGAGTGTGGCACAGGGGCGGCATCTAGACTGAAGCAAAGTGAACGAACGGGAGACCCATGGGCAGCATCGCCGACGAACTGACATCCATCCTGGGGCCGGGGAAAGTCCTCCGGGACGAGGCCGCACTCGCCGTATACGCCGTGGACCAGGCGCCCGTTGTGGACTACCGGCTGCCCGCTGCCGTGGTGCTCGCGGAGTCCGTGGACGACGTCCAGGCCACCGTCAAAGCCTGCGCGGCCCGGAACGTTCCGCTGGTTCCGCGGGGCGCCGGGACCGGCGTCTCGGGCGGCGCCCACGCCAGTGAGGGCTGCGTCATCCTTGGCCTGGAACGGATGAACCGCATTCTGGAGCTCAACGCGGACGACGAGACCGCCGTCGTGGAACCCGGCGTTATCAACGCCGACCTGAATGACGCCGCCGCGGTGCACGGGCTCATGTTCGCTCCGGACCCGGCAAGCTTCCGGATGTCCACCATCGGTGGCAACGTGGCCACCAACGCCGGCGGCCTGCGGTGCGCCAAGTACGGCGTGACCCGGGACTCCGTGCTGGCCCTGGACGTGGTCCTCGCGGACGGATCGCTGCTGCACACCGGGCATCAGACCTTCAAAGGCGTGGCCGGCTACGACCTGACCGGGCTGTTCGTGGGTTCGGAGGGCACGCTCGGCATCGTGGTCGGCGCGACCGTCCGGCTGAAGTACCTGCCCCGCGAGGTCCACACCATCGCCGCGTTCTACCCCGGCTTCCGGCAGGCGGCCGCCGGTGTGCTCGCCGTCGGCAAGGCCCGCGTGCAGCCGGCCATCATGGAACTGCTCGACGGCGGGTCGCTGGCCCAGCTGGATGAGATTCACGGCTCGAATCTCGCAGCGCGGGGCGCCTCGCTGCTCCTCGTCCAAACGGATGGCTTCGGCGCGGCTGCGGAAGCCGACGTGGTGCGGGAGGTCCTGGCAGCAGGCGGTGCGGTGGTCACAACCGAGGCCAGTACGGAAGCCGAGCAGCTGGTGGAGCTTCGCCGCAACAGCAGGGGCGTGGAGGTGGACGACCAGTACCGCGTGGGCGAGGACGTTGCCGTGCCGCGCTCCCGGCTGGTGGACTACGTGGCCGCCCTCGAAGCGCTGGCCGAGGTCCACGACGTGAAACTGAAGGTCGTGGCCCACGCCGGCGACGGGAACCTGCACCCCACGTTCTGGATCGACCGCGTGAACGACGAGGTGGACGCCGGCGCGATGCGCCGCCTGAACACGGCGCTGGACGCCTCCATCGTGGCGGCGCTGGAGATGGGCGGAACCATTACGGGCGAACACGGCGTGGGGCAGTACAAGCTGCGCTGGCTGGGCCTGGAACAGCCCGAACCGCTACGGGAACTGCAGCGCCGGATCAAGGACGTCTTCGATCCTGCCGGCATCCTGAATCCCGGCAAGGCGATCTAAAGCAAGACGCGAGCCAGGGCAGGGCGGTCCTTGGCGGGGCCAAAGCCCCGCCAAGGAGGCTCAGTCGTCGGCGTCGGGGTACTCGTCCTCGGTCTCGTCGGCCCCGTAGCGCGATTCCTCGGTCTCCACGGCGAGGATCTTCAGCATCTCCGTGTCCGGGTTCAGCATGATGGCGGCCTCGTCGCGGCGGTGGCGCAGGATGGAGTCGATGTAGGACTGGACGGCCTCGGCCAGGGGGATGTGCCGTTCCTGCTTTTCGGACATGTACCAGCGGTGCTCCAGCACCTCGTGCACGGCTTCGGCGGGTTCGAGCTTTCCGGAGAGGTCGCGGGGGATGGAACGGACGATCGGTTCGAAGATCTGGCTGACCCACAGGTGGGCGCTGTACTCCTCGTCCATACCCGGGTTGTTGTCGGCCCGGAAGGTATCCATGTCGTTGAGCAGGCGCCGGGCCTGGTTCTCCTGGGCGTCGAGTCCCGTCAGGCGCAGTAGGCGGCGCATGTGGTGGCCGGCGTCGACCACCTTCGGCTGCAGCTGGATGGTGGAGCCGTTCTGGGTGGTCTTGATCGCGTACTCTTCGACGTCGAAGCCGAGCTCGTTGAGCCGGCGGATGCGGGCGCCGACGCGCCAGCGTTCACCCAGTTCGAAGGATTCCTTGGCGGTCAGCTCCGTCCACAGGCGGCTGTAGCTTTCCATGATGAGTTCGCTGGTGGCGACGGGGTCCACCTTTTCCTCGATCAGGCCGCCGTCGAGGAGGTCCATGAGCTCGCCGGCGATGTTGACGCGGGCGATCTCCAGGTCGTACTCGCGCTGGCCGGTGGACAGGTCCGGATAAAGTTCCCCGGTTTCGGCATCCACCAGGTAGGCGGCGAAGGCGCCGGCATCGCGGCGGAACAGGGTGTTGGAGAGCGAGACGTCGCCCCAGTAGAAGCCGATGAGGTGCAGCCGGACCAGTAGCAGCGCCTGGGCGTCGATGAGGCGGGTGAGCGTGTCCTTGCGCAGCATCTGCGAGAAGAGCGCGCGGTACGGCATGGAAAACTTCAGGTGCCGGGTCACGAGAACCGGGTTCAGGGGGCGGCCGTCGGGGGTGGTGCGGCCGGTGATGACGGCGACAGGTTCCACACAGGGCACGTCCAGGCGCGCCAGCTTGCGAAGCATGTGGTACTCGTGGCGGGCCACGTGCTCGGACGTTTCCTTGATGGCGATGACGGAGCCGCCCAGGTGGGCAAACCGCACGATGTGCCGGGAGATACCGCGGGGGAGCGCGGCCAGGTTTTCCGCCGGCCAGTCCTCGAGTGCGATGTGCCAAGGCAGGTCGAGGAGCTCGGGGTCCGCTGCTGCCGCCGTGATATTGAGGTTGCTGGCGACCGAGGCAGCTTTGTCGTCATTGGCGCTGGCTGCTTCGAACCGCGGCAGCTTGCCGATCTGCCCGTAGTCGGTGGGTTCGTCGTGCCACTGCGCGCTGTGTTCCTCGGTCATGGGTCAATTCTTCCGTATTTTGCAGGGGGTGCCTAAAAGGGGACAGCGGTTAAAGCCCGACGGCGGCCCTCCGGTTGGGGAAGGCCGCCGCGGTTATTGCGGTGCTAACTTAGGCCCACACCGGCAGGGTTCCCTGGCCGAAGCGGAGCGAGGTTAGGGTGCCGGCGGGGATTAGTCGCCCAGGCGCTCGCCGGTCTTGGTGTCGAACAGGTGCACGTGGCCGGACTGCGGGCGGACCCAGATGGACTCGCCCTTCATCGGGGGACGGCGGCCGTCGACGCGGGCCACGATGTCGTGAGTCTTGCCGTCCAGGGTGGTGTGGCCGTAGACATAAGCGTCTGCGCCGAGTTCTTCGACAACGTCGACCTCGACCTGGATCCCTTCGCCCTGGGCCGCGGTCTCGAGGTCTTCGGGGCGGCTGCCCAGCGTGACCGTCTGGCCGTGTGCCTCTTCGAGGATGTTGCGCGGCACGGGGTAAACGGTGCCGCCGAACTGGACGCCGCCGTCGACCACGGGAAGTTCCAGCAGGTTCATGGCGGGGGAGCCGATGAAGCCGGCCACGAAGACGTTCTTGGGGCGGTCGTACAGGTTGCGCGGGGTGTCCACCTGCATCAGCAGGCCGTCCTTGAGCACGGCAACGCGGTCGCCCATGGTCATGGCCTCGACCTGGTCGTGGGTCACGTAAACGGTGGTGACGCCCAGGCGGCGGGTGAGGGAAGCGATCTGGGTGCGGGTCTGAACACGGAGCTTGGCGTCCAGGTTGGAGAGCGGCTCGTCCATGAGGAAGACCTGCGGGTTACGCACGATGGCGCGGCCCATGGCAACGCGCTGGCGCTGACCGCCGGAGAGTGCCTTCGGCTTGCGGTCAAGGTACTGCTCGAGGTCCAGGAGCTTTGCGGCTTCACGGACGCGCTCGGCGCGCTCTTCCTTGCTCACGCCGGCGATCTTAAGGGCGAAGCCCATGTTGTCCGCCACGGTCATGTGCGGGTACAGCGCGTAGTTCTGGAAAACCATCGCGATGTCGCGGTCCTTCGGCGGAACGTCGGTGACATCGCGGTCGCCGATGAGGATCCGGCCGGCGTTGACGTCCTCGAGGCCCGCGAGCATGCGCAGGGAAGTGGACTTACCGCAGCCGGAGGGTCCAACGAGGACCAGGAACTCGCCGTCGGCGATTTCGATGTTGAGCTTGTCAACAGCGGGCTTTTCAGTGCCCGGGTACAGACGCGTAGCGTTGTCAAAAGTAACTGTTGCCACAGTTATCAATCCCTTCACCGGCAGGTACGTGCCGGACGATCCGTAGTGAATGGTTCATGTAATTCAGTTGTGCCTACATGATGACTCCCCGGCCGAGGCCGAGGAGCATCCAGTGACGCCGCACGGTTCCTGTGCGCCACATCACAAAGAAGAGTATGTCAGATTTATCGGGAATCGAACAAAATGTTACGGACGTCACATATGAGATGCCCCACAGGGGTGCACGAGGCGTCGCGCGTCAGGATCCGGACGAGACGGCCTTCCGGCGTTCGCGCAGCAGCGCCTCGAGGAGTTCGGCGATGTGCACCGGCGCCTCCACCCGGAACTGCGCCTGGGTGAAGTCGAGTCCCACCTTCACCCCGACGTCATCCGGCCCGAGGCGGCCCAGTGCGTCCTCGTCGGTGGTGTCGTCGCCGGCAAAGAGCACGCCGGTGGCTCCGGTGGCCTGGCGCAGGAAGTCCACGCCCTCACCCTTGGATGCGTGCACCACGGACGTTTCCAGGACGCGCTTGCCGTTCTTGAGATAGACGCCGGGCCGGTCCTGGAGTGCGGCACGGGCCGCGGCGACGGCGTCCTCGGCAACGTCGTCCGCCGCCAGCCGGGTGTGCAGCACGACGCCGGCGGGCTTTTCCTCGAGGACGGTGCCGGGGGCCAGTTCCGCGATCTCCGTCAGGATGCCCCGCACTTCCTCAAGGAGTGAGAGCTGCTCCGGGTCGAGGGTCAGCGGTGCCGAGCCCGGACCCAGCCACGCCTCGGCGCCGTGGCTGCCGATCAGCAAAGTCTCCTCCGGCGGGGAGGCGACCGCCCGCAGACTGTCCAGCGCCCGCCCCGAGATGAGCGCCGTCGTCGTACGCGGCAGCGCGGTCAGCTCGGCGAAGGCGGCCGCCGAGCGGGGGAGCGGGCGCGCGTCCCCGGCGTGGTCCACGATGGGGGAGATGGTGCCGTCGAAGTCCATGGCCACCAGGAGGTGGTCAGTGCCGGCGATACGGCGCACCGCCTCGAGCAGTTCGGGGGCCAGGGTCAGTTGGGTGCTGCCGGTGTGGTCTGCCTCAGGAGTCATCGCGGATTACCTTCTCGTTGAGGGCGTTCAGGAAGTCTGCCGACCAGTGGTCAACGTCGTGGTCCAGGATCTGCTTGCGCATGGCGCGCATGCGGCGGGCGGCTTCCTTGGGGGCCATCCTGACGGCCCGCATCACGGCGTCCTTGAGGCCGTCGATGTCGTGCGGGTTCATGAGCAGCGCCTGCTTGAGCTGGTCCGCGGCGCCGGCGAATTCGCTGAGCACCAGGGCGCCGTCGTTGTTGGTGCGGGCCGTGACGTACTCCTTGGCCACGAGGTTCATGCCGTCACGGAGCGCGGTGACCAGCATGACGTCCGCAGCGAGGTAGAGCGCCACCATTTCCTCCACCGGGTAGCTGTGGTGAAGGTAGCGGACCGCCGTGTTCTCGATGGTGTCGTAGGTGCCGTTGATGTGGCCCACCGTGCCTTCGACCTCTTCACGCAGGAGCCGGTACTGCTCCACGCGCTCGCGGCTGGGGCTGGCAACCTGGATCAGCGTCGCGTCACCCACCTTGAGCTTGCCCTCGTTCAGAAGCTCCTCGTAGGCCTTGAGGCGGTGGCCGATGCCCTTGGTGTAGTCCAGCCGGTCCACGCCGAGCAGGATGGTCTTGGGGTTGCCGAGGTCCTGCCGGATCTGCCGCGCGCGTTCGATGATCTCGGGCTTCTGCGCCAGTTCGGTGATGTGCTGGACGTCGATTGAGATGGGGAAGGCCTGTGCGCGGGCGATGTGGGTGAGATCGCCGTCGGCGTCCTTGACGTGCACCTGCTGCTGTTTGACGCTGGCGCCGAGGAAGCGCCGGGCGGACCGCATGAAGTTGCCGGCGTCGCTGCTGCGCTGGAAGCCCACCAGGTCGGCGCCGAGCAGCCCGTCGATGATGGCCTGGCGCCAAGGGAGCTGGGCGAAGATCTCCGGCGGCGGGAAGGGGATGTGGTTAAAGAACCCGATCTTCAGGTCCGGCCGCGCCTGCCGCAGCATCCGCGGCACCAGCTGAAGCTGGTAGTCCTGCACCCAGACGATTGCGCCCTCGTCGGCAGTACGTACGACGGCGTCGGCGAACCTTCTGTTCACCGTGCGGTAGGCGTCCCACCAGGTTCGGTGGAACTCCGGCGGGGCGATGACATCGTGGTACAGGGGCCAAAGCGTCGCGTTGGAGAAGCCTTCGTAATACAGCTCCACGTCATCGCTGCTGAGCTGGACCGGGACGAGGTCCATGCCGCCGTGGCTGAACGGCTCGACGGTCTCATCGGCGGCGCCGTGCCAGCCCACCCAGGCGCCGTCGGTCCTGGTCATCATGGGGGCGAGGGCGGTGACCAGGCCGCCGGGGGAACGGCGCCAGCCAGAGCCGTCATCGCCGGGCTCGCCGGGAGCGCAGCGGTCCACGGGCAGGCGGTTGGAGACCACCATGAAGTCGTACTTGGTGGCGTCCTTGCTGGGGTCTGCCGTGGCGTCCGAGCTGCCGCCGGGCACAGCCGGGCTTTCCGTTTTTGCGTCGGATTTGTCGCTTACGGCTCCGTGCATGGGGGCTCCCTAAGGTTGCTTGTGACTTCCATCAACCCTATCGGGCTGGAATCTTACGGGCCATTCGTCCGTTGGTCAGGCTGAAACGAATACTTGAAAGCGCAAGCTCCAGGGTTCTCCCCTAAACTGGGGGAGTTGCCCCTGGTGGCCCGCACTTGTCCATACGACACGAGGAACTAATGAGCCCCGCAAACGAACCCCGCAAGTCCAAAGCAGAACGCACGGCTGAGGCCCGCGAGAAGGCCCGAGAAATCCGGGAGGCGCAGCTTAAAAAGGACAAGCGGAACAAACTGCTCATTGGCTGGGGCATCGTCGTCGCCGTCGTGGCCATCCTCGCCGTCGTTGCTCTTGTGGTGACCACCGGCCTGAAGAACAACGCCCCGGTGGCGGACCAGGGCCCCACCCCGGCCAATGGCAACGTCCACGGCGGCATCACGCTGCTGAAGGGTTCCGAGGTGGCAAAGTCCGCCCCCGCCAGCGTGAATGTCGCTGACATTCCGTCGCCGGCGGCGTCGGCCCCGGCCACCGTTAAGGCGCCGGGGGCGGAAGCCGAAAAGGGCAAGCCGGTGAAGGTGGTCCTTTACATCGACTTCATCTGCCCCGTCTGCAAGAACTTCGAGGCGACGTACAATGACACCCTCACGAAGTTGCGTGACGAAGGCAAGATCACGGTGGAGTACCGGGCGCTGGGCTTCCTGGACAGCCGCTCCACGACCAACTATTCCTCGCGTGCTGCCAACGCAGCCGCCTGCGTGGTGAACGAATCGCCGGAGAAGTACGCCGACTTCGTGAATGCGCTCTTCGACAAGCAGCCGGCCGAAGGCAGCGCCGGGCTCTCCGACGATGAACTGAAGAAGTTGGCCACGGACGTCGGCGCCAAGAGCATCGACTCCTGCGTGGAGAACAAGACCTACCGTCCGTGGGTCAAGTACACCACCCAGGAAGCCGCGGCCATCGGCGTGACCGGTACGCCGACAGTCCTCGTGGACGGCAAGCAGTGGGGCAAGGGCGACAGCGCCCAGACCGAGTTCCCGGCCTTCCTGGACGCCGCCATCAAGGCCAAGGCCTAAGCGTTCACTCTTGCAGTGGCCCGGCTCCCGGATTTTCTCCCGGGCCGGGCCACTGTTTTGCTTTACTGGTTGTCGATTGGTTGCCGGGAGCCCGTTTTTACGGGCGGGCGGTCCTTGGGCTAACCTTATCTAGCGCCATAGCGGCGCACGCCCTGACGGGCACGCCTCCTTAGCTCAGTTGGCCAGAGCACCGCTCTTGTAAAGCGGGGGTCGTCGGTTCGAATCCGACAGGGGGCTCTTTCTTCTTTGGCCTGCGGTGCTGGTTCGATGCGGCAAGCTCAGTTCTAGCCAGCCGCTGCCGGTGCCAACGCATCGAGGATCAACTCCAGCCCGTAGGCGAATTCGTTGCCATAGTCGTAGCCGGGCTGCATGACGACCTGCGTGGCGATCTCGACCATGTGCGGGTACTCCCCGGTCGCGAACCGTTCCATGATGGGACCGGCCACCTCCGCCATCGGCTTATGGCCGGCTATGGGCAGCGCGGCTTCCTGGAGGGCGAACCCGTAGATGTAGCTGTCCAGCAGCGAGTAGGCCCGGGCGGTCTGTTGCGCGGTAAAGCCCGCGGCACGCAGGGTCCCGAGAGTTGCCTCGTGGTGCCTGAGGGTCGCCGGGCCGGGAGCTTTGCGGGATTCGAGCAGCCCGACCGCCCATGGATGCCGGCGCAGCACTTCACGCGCCGAATGGGCCCGTCGGCGCATCTGGTCTTTCCACTCACCTCCAGCCTCCGGTGTTTCAATTTCCGTGAAGACGAGGTCCACGAGGCCGTCAAGGATCTGGTCCTTGTTGGCCACGTAGTAGTACAGAGTCATCGGCTTGGTACCCATCTTCTGGGCGAGGGAACGTATCGACAGGGCCGCGATTCCGTCCCGGTCCGCCAACTCCAGAGCCTTCTGCAGTACCTTCTCCCGGCTAAGCCCCGGCCGGTCCCCGCTGCCTGCCGCCGCGTCCTTCATCATTCTGCCCCTCCCGACTCTTCCACTTCCGTACACTGTACGATACTCTTCTCGTACAGCGTACGAAAACACCTGCAAGGACCGAAAGGAACGTTATGCAAACGGAGGAGCGATCTCGACGGCAGGACAACCGCGCCATGGACAACATGCGCGCCGTTGTTCGGGACACCTACGGCGGGCCGGACGTACTGCGCCTGGAGCGCGTGCCCCGTCCTGTTGTCAAAGGCGGGGACGTCCTCGTCCGGGTGAGGGCGGCCGGCGTCGACCGCGGGGTCTGGCACATGATGACCGGCCTGCCTTACTTGGGCCGTCTCGCGTTCGGCATCCGGAAACCGAAGGACCGGGTTCTGGGCATGGATCTCGCGGGAACCGTGGAAGCGGTGGGGCCCGGCGTCACTCGGTTTGCCGTCGGGGACGCGGTGTACGGCAGCGGCAATGGTTCCTACGCGGAATATGCCATTTCGCACGAGACCAAGCTGGCCGCGAAGCCCCAGTCACTCTCCTTCGAGCAGGCCGCGGCGGTGCCGGTCTCCGGGGTCACTGCACTCCTGGGCCTGCGCGCCGGGAAGATCGGGGCGGGGCAGGAGGTTCTGGTCACCGGTGCGTCCGGCGGCGTGGGCAGTTACGCGGTCCAGCTGGCCAAAGCCTACGGGGCGCAGGTCACTGGGGTCTGCAGTACCCGCAAAGTCGAGTTTGTCCGCACCCTTGGCGCGGACCGCGTCATCGACTACACCCGTGACGACTTCGCAGCCACTGGCCCTTACGACCTCATCCTCGACATCGCGGGAAATCCGCCGGTCTCCCGCCTGCGCCGCGCCCTAACACCTACAGGTACGGCCGTTATCACCGGCGGTGAGGGCGGCGGGAAACTGACCGGAGGCCTGCACCGCCAGCTCGGCGCCCTGGCGCTGTCACCCTTCATCGGTCAACGGCTGACCATGTTCCTCGGCCTGGTCCGTGCCGCCGAACTTCAGGAGCTCGGCCCGCTCATCGAGGCCGGCAAAATAGCTCCGGCCCTCGACCGGACCTTCACGCTGGCTGAAGCCAAGGACGCGCTCCGCTTCCTGGAAGACGGCCGGGTGTCCGGCAAAGTGGTACTCACCATCTGACGGCCGCAAACCGGAGTCAAGGTAAGGCGGCACCGTGCGCACGGGCACAGCGGCATCCTCTATGCAGGCACCCCCGCGCCGGAGGAGTTTTTGTCCACGTATCACGACTTCCGGGCGCTTTAGAGGCCATTATCTGCACAAAAACTCGGGACGGAACTAAGGGAAGTACGACGTCGGCCGGTCACCTTGGGAGGTGACCGGCCGGCGTCGTTCTGGTGAGGTCAGCCGACATGCCCTGATGGGGCCTCCCGTCCGCCCTCCGTAGCACTTTTGCGCGCCCGCATAAACCGTTGACAAGGCCGGAAGGTGGCTGTTTAGCTTGCCGCCAGAAGACACCGACGTCGAAGGAGTGATACGTGACCTCCGCTTTGCAGGCCGGACGTGACATCCGCCCCCTTTCCGAGTCCGACGCCGAAGTCTATGTGGCCTCCGTGTGCTTTAAGACCGGACCGCCGGGTGCTGCCGGAGTGGAGGTCGAACGGCTGGTCCACGACGTCGCTGATCCACAGGCCCCGGTTACGGTTGCGCGTGTGCGTGAGGCCATGGCGGCCTCGGCGGGTACGCTGCCCGGCGGGGGAGTGATCTCCTTCGAGCCCGGCGGCCAGTTGGAAGTGAGCTCTGCCTGCGCCTCCGGTCTTCCCGCTCTCGTCGCCGCGACCCGGAAAGACCTCGCAGCAGTAGAGACCCGGCTTTCGGACGCCGGCCTGTTCTGTGGTCCGCTCGCTTTGGATGCTGGACGCCCGGCTGTGCGGTCATTGGAGCACCCGCGCTACGCCTCCATGGAGCGGCACTTCGACGGCTTCGGTCCCGCCGGACGAACCATGATGTGCTCCACCGCCTCACTTCAGATTTCCTTGGAAGCCGGATTCGACAGTCCTGCAACCACCGGCGCGGCGCAACGCTGGGCACGACTGCACAATCTCCTGCCGGTACTCATCGCCATGTTTGCCAATTCGCCCTTCCTTCATGGCATCCCCAATGGGTGGCACAGCAACCGTCAGCGCACGTGGCTGGGCATTGACCCGACCCGGACCGCAACCGTCCCCCGTTCGGAGGATCCCCGGCGGGCGTGGGCGCACTACGCACTCGACGCGCTGGTCCTCTGCATCACGTCACAGGGGCGCTGCTGGGATCCGCCGCAAGGGCTGACGATGCGGGACTGGTTGCACGGGAACGGCCCCAGACCCGCAACGCTGGGCGATCTGCAATACCACCTCACAACTCTTTTTCCGCCTGTCCGTCCACGCGGATTTCTGGAACTCCGGGTGATCGATGCCCAAGCCGGCCATGACTGGGAGCCCGTCACGGCGATAGTCACCGCGCTTATGGACGACGAACACGCTGCCGACCTCGCTGCAGATGCCTGCGCACCCCTTACGTCGCTGCCCGACCCGATGAGGACTGCCGCCCGCGAAGGGCTGAGCAATGCTGCTCTCGCCCTGGCCGCCCGGTTTTGCGCCGAGGCTGCGCTCGATGCACTGCCCCGCCTGGGGGCGGACGCCACCACCCGGAGCCGGGCCGAGGATTTTATCGAGCGCAATACCGCGCGGGGCCGGTGCCCAGCCCAGGAGCGGCTGGACCTGTGGCACCGAACCGGCAGCTGGTTTGCCCACCCGGAGCCGAGGGAGGCTTTCACCGATGCCAAATGACCTTTCCGGGGCCCCTGCCGACCCCGAGGCCCTCAGGACGTTCATCGCCGAAGGGCTGGAACGTGCCCGTAACCGCACCCATGCACTGACCGACTGCGACGACGAAGATCTTCTCAGGCAGCACTCGCCGCTGATGTCACCGCTGGTGTGGGACCTGGCGCATGTGGGCAGCCAGGAGGAAATCTGGCTGGTACGCGATGTGGGCAAGATGGAGCCCCTGCGCTGCGATATCGACCAGATGTACGACGCGTTTCAGCATTCCCGCAGCAGCCGGCCCTCGCTGCCGCTGCTCTCACCGGCGGAGTCCCGCAGGTACATCTCCCAGGTCCGTGACAAGGCGCTCGACATCCTGGACCGGACGCCGTTGGAGGGCGCGCCTCTTGTGCACCGGGGCTTCGCGTTCGGAATGATCATCCAGCACGAACAGCAGCACGACGAAACAATGCTTGCCACGCACCAGCTCCGGGCCGGCGCGCCGGTGCTCCACGCCCAGCCCCTGGCGGCCGGCATCCGGCCCTCGGACCTGCATGCTTTGGCCAAGGAAGTGCTGGTCCCCTCCGGGGAGTTCACCATGGGGACATCGGTGGAACCCTGGGCGCTGGATAATGAACGCCCGGCACACACCGTGGAGGTGCCAGGCTACTGGATTGATACAGTTCCGGTGACCAATGGCGCTTACCAGCACTTTATTGAGGACGGTGGCTACCGGAACCCCCGCTGGTGGAGCCCGGAAGGCTGGACGCATTGCATTGAAGCCGGCTTGGCGGCTCCCAAGTACTGGGAACGCGACGGCGACGGGTGGTGCCGGACCAGGTTCGGCGTCGTGGAACGCGTTCCCGACGATGAGCCGGTGCAGCACGTGAGCTGGTACGAAGCGGACGCGTACGCGCGCTGGGCCGGGCGCAGGCTCCCGACCGAAGCAGAATGGGAAAAAGCAGCCCGCTACGATCCCCGGTCAGGCCGATCCCGGCGCTACCCCTGGGGCGACGAGGATCCTTCACCCCATCACGCCAACCTTGGCGGGGCAGCGCTCCGCCCGGCCCCGGCCGGGTCCTTTCCCGCGGGAGCCTCGCCGCTGGGGGTACGGCAGCTCATTGGCGACGTCTGGGAATGGGTTTCCAGCGACTTCCGCCCCTATCCCGGATTCAACGCCTTTCCGTATCCGGAATACAGCGAGGTGTTCTTCGGGCCCGACTACAAGGTGCTCCGGGGCGGGTCCTGGGCAGTGGATCCTGCCGCCTGCAGGGGCACCTTCCGGAACTGGGACTACCCGATCCGCCGGCAGATCTTCACCGGATTCCGCACGGCGCGCGACGCGTCACCGGCGGAGGATTGCTAGCCATGTGCCGCCATCTCGCGTACATCGGGACGCCGGTGCCGCTGGCCGAGCTGCTGCTCGTCCCCGACCACGGGCTTCTGGCGCAGTCGTGGGCGCCGCGTCGCCAGCGGTACGGGACAGTCAACGCCGACGGTTTTGGCGTCGGATGGTACGCCCCGGGCGATCCCGTGCCCGCCCGCTACCGCCGTTCCGTCCCGATCTGGGCGGACAGGTCCTTTGCCGACGTCGCCCGGGTCACCTCCAGCCCGGCGGTGCTGGCAGCGGTGCGGTCGGCAACGCCGGGGATGCCACCGGACGAGTCAGCGGCTGCGCCGTATGCCCATGGACCCTGGCTCTTCAGCCACAACGGCCGGGTGGAGGACTGGCCGCATGCGCTGGAGGAACTGGCTGCTTCACTCCCGCCCGCACGCCTGCTGGCCCTTGAAGCGCAGGTCGATTCAGCCTTGCTCTGGGCCCTCGTGCAGGAGCGGCTTGCCGCGGGCGCCGACGCCGGCGAGGCGCTGATACAGGTGGTCAATGCTGTCTCATCAGTCGCTGGCGGCAGATTCAACTTTCTGCTCACCGACGGAACTGCCATCGCGGCTACAGCCGCCGGTGACAGCCTCTTCTGGCGGACCGGCCCCGGGGGCGTGGTCGTCGCCAGCGAGCCTTCCGATGAGAGCCCAGGGTGGCAGGAGGTCCCGGACAATTCCCTCCTGACCGCCACCCCCGGCCACGTCGAAGTTCGTCCCATTCCGACTCTCACGAAGGAACACGCAGCAACATGAGCCTCTCCGCCGACCGCAGCGACATCGTCCACCACCTGCCCCCGGACCACCTGGAGCGAACCCTGCGCGCCGATGTGTGTGCCGGTCTCGGCTCATCACCCAAAACGCTGCCGCCCAAGTGGTTCTATGACAAACTCGGCAGCGCATTGTTCGAGCGCATCACGGACCTTCCGGAGTACTATCCGACCCGGGCCGAACGTGAAGTGCTGGAGCTCTTCGCCGCTGAGATGGCGGCCGCGAGCCCGGCGGAAACGCTGATCGAGCTCGGCTCCGGATCGTCCAGGAAAACCCCGCTGCTGCTGGATGCGCTGCGGAAGGCGGGACCTCTTCGCCGCTACGTCGCGGTGGACGTCAGCGACAGTGCACTGCTGGATGCGCGCAACGAGCTGGCGCCCGCCTTCCCCGACCTTCGGCTGGAGGCAGTGGCAGCGGACTTCGAGACCCAGCTGCACGTGCTCCCGCGCAACGGGCGCCGCATGGTGGCGTTTCTGGGCGGCACCATCGGCAACTTTGAGCCGGCGGCCAGGGCGCGCTTTCTCGTGGCGATCCGTGAGCTGCTCGGCGCAGAGGGCGGTTCGCTGCTTCTTGGTACGGACCTGGTGAAGTCACCGCACATCCTTGTTCCGGCATACGCCGACGCCGAGGGGGTCACCGCCGAGTTCAACCGGAATGTGCTCCGCGTCCTCAATGCCCAGCTGGGTGCCGATTTCGAGGTGATGGCGTTTGATCATGTCGCCGTCTGGATGCCCGAGGAGGAGTGGATTGAAATGCGGCTGCGGGCGACGAAACCGATGCTCGTGCGCCTGCCGGGTGTGGGCCTGCACGTCAGGTTCGACGAAGGCGAGGAACTCCGCACCGAGATTTCGGCGAAGTTCCGGCTCGAGGGAGTGGCCCGCGAGCTCGAATCGGCCGGTTTCTCCATCGCAGGGCAATGGACCGACAGCCAGAACCGCTACGCCATGACGCTCGCGGAAGCCGTCTAGGCTGTCCCGCTGCGCACACCATGGGGCGGAACGGGCCCGCTCACCGGGGGAGGAGGCCCGCCAGCCGCAGGATCTCGTCCTCGGTGTTGTAGTAGTGCACTGAGGCGCGCACCACCGCTTCCGCCACGTGCGGTTTCCCGCTGAGGATGGAGTGGACCTCACCTGAGGGCCGCGGAGCCACCGAGACATTGATGCGGTGGTCCGCCAACCGGGCCCTGATGTTCGCCGCCGCGTTTCCCTTCACGGAAAACGCCACGATGCCGCACCGGGTGATGCCGTGGTCGTGGACAGTGACCGCCGGAACCGCCGCCAGCTCCGTCCGCAGTTGCTCCGCCAGCGAGCCCACGCGTTCCTGCACAGCGTCCAGGCCCAGGTCCAGGGCATAATCGATGGCCCGGCCCAGACCCAGCCTTCCGGCGATGCTGGCCTCCCAACTCTCAAAACGCCGGGCATCGCTGCGAATTTCAAGCCCCTCGGCCCCGGAGGAATAGGCAGACAGCCCGTCCAGGGCGAGCGGCTCAAGCCGCCCCAGAAGCGAGGCACGCACATACAGGAACGCGGTGCCGCGCGGCCCGCGGAGGAACTTCCGCCCGGTTCCGGCCAGCACATCACACCCCAGAGAATCGACGTCCAGCGGCATCTGGCCCACGGACTGGCACGCGTCGAGCACAAACAGCACCCCGGCAGCACGGCAGCGCCGGCCCACCTCCGCCGCCGGATTGACCAGGCCGTCCGCCATGGGCACATGCGTCAAAGCGACCATGGCCACGTTTCCCCGCTCGAGCTCCCGCTGAAGGTGTTGCACATCGACCTGTCCGTACGGATCGTCGTCGAGAACAACAATCTGCAGGTCATTCCGGTGTGCAAGTTGCCGCAACGCCATGGCGTTGCCTGCATACTCCGAGCGGCCTATCAGCACCCGTGAGCCGGGGACAAAGGGAAAGCTGTGCATCGCCACAGCCCACGCCCGGCTGCCGCTCTCGCCTAGGGCGATCTCGTCCGGCCGCGCCCCGATCAGCCGCGCCACGGACGAATACACCTCGTGCAGCCGGTCAGCCGCCTCCTCCGCCGCTTCGTAACCGCCGATTTCCTCCTCACGACGCAAATGCGCCACCACGGTCTCCGCCACGGGGCGGGGAACGAGCGAGCTTCCCGCGTTGTTCAGGTGGGCCACGTTGAGGACCCCGCGCGTCTGCTCGCGGACTGCGCGCACATCAATGGACATGAGTCACATCCTGCCCCAAGCGGTGGAGTTTTTGTCCACGTATCGCGAGTTCCGGGCGGTTTGGAGGCCATTATCTGGACAAAAACTCTGGAGAGGCAAGGGAAGCACGACGCCGGCCGGTCACCTTTATGAGGTGATGGCCGCCGTCGTACTGGTGAGGTTGGCCGGACGTTCCGCGGTGGCGTTACAACCGCGGCTGAGCAGCCAGGGGTTGATTTTTTTGGGGCGGTGTCATCGTGCGGGCCGCCGGCATCCCAGACGACGACGCCCCCTAGTCCGAGTCGATCTCCTCCAGCAGGTCCTTGGCTGCCTTGCGGATGTCGTCATGATCGTGCTGCGCCGCCCGGCTCTCCAGCGAAATAATGGCGCAGCGGTGGACCATCTTAAGGTCCCCGAAAGGAAAGCTCACGCTGCCTTTGGTGCCCTCGGATTTCTCGCTGTCAATGCCGAGGTGCCACGTCGCGAACTCCTCGAACCCGTGTTTGTCGATGAAGGAATTCTCGTCGTCCGCCGAAGGAGCGTGTTCGCTCCAGTCATCACGGACGTCCCGCTGCACCTTCCCCTTCTTAATGAGGCTGCGTGCGTGTTCCAGTGCCTTGCGGTTCAGTTTCGTAGCCATGTGCCCTCCGCTGTTCGGTGGTCAGATCCAGGATGGTCAGATGCAGGAACAGCTCAAGGCTAGGACCGACGGCGGCGCCCCGCCAGTCCGCGCGTTGACTCGTAAATAACCTCCGCGAAGGGGGATACGTTGCCTCATTAATAATCCTCCGCTTGGGTTGGCGGTTGCCGGGGTGGGCGGATCGAGGCTACGCCGGGTGGA
>NZ_JBHUSE010000033.1:0-30155 GCF_042674585.1 Arthrobacter sp. NPDC057013 | reverse complement strand
CGGCCGAGGCAATCACCCCTATCCGGTACCCTCCCCCGCCCACACGCACATCAAACTCCTCCGACACCTTCGTACTCATACTCAACAAACTCCTTCAAAAACGCGGACAACCCAGGGTCAAGCCACGAATGTTTTTGCGCTGCTCCGGCCATTGATTTGTTCCGGAGGGGACAGTTTCTGCATAAAAGGAGCTGGCAGCGACGGTACCCGATCGCCCGAAGGACATCTTGTGCCAGCTTCCACAACAACGGCTTTCATCCATGAAACAGGCTTCCATATATGGTCATCGAGGTCAATGACTGCCAGGCCCAAGCCGACCCGATTGGGAATCACCCGGCACCCTCATGCAAAATTCAGAAAATCCTGTAGAATGAGACTTTATTCACGACCCGGCATGATGCGGCACGCCTTGCTGCATCGAGGATGATAAGGACTCGTCATGAGTGGACTCAGCTCGGTCAATGGCCTTGGCGAAGTGACCGAGACTGCCGACAGCACGGGGAGCCTTACCCGGATGCTTCAGGTCCTGGAGCTGTTCACTGAAGCTGGTCCGGTCTGGTCAACAGCGGATCTTATCGAGGCAATGGAGACGTCCAGGTCCACCGGCTACAGGTATATCAAGACCTTGCATGATGCTGGCCTGCTCACCACTGTGCGCAACGGTTACTACACCCTTGGCCCGCGAATCATCGAGATGGACCTGCAGATCCGACAAACCGATCCGCTGCTACGAGCGAGCCATGGCGTTCTTGAAGACTTGGTGGAGAACGTCGGCCACTCCGCCCTTTTGCTGACGGCGTTTCGGGATTCTGTCCTGTGTATTGGTGAATCGCGCGCCCCGACGAGCCCGGCAAACAAGTTCAGCCGGGGGCAACGACGACCCATGTTTCAGGGTGCAGGATCGAAGGTCATCCTGGCTCACCTCCCCCACTACCGGCTCAAAGCCCTCTACCCCCGCCATCAGGATGAGATTGAGCGCACTGGACTGGGCGCGACCTGGGGTGAATTCCGCAAAACGCTCGGGGAGATCAAAAAAGACGGATACCTGCTAACCAGGGGCGAATTCAACCCGGGCATTTATGGCGTCGCGGCACCGATCCTCACCGACCAAAAAACAGCGGTGGGCAGCGTCGGCGTCGCTTGGGACGAAAATGTCCGGGACATCAATGTCGGCCAGGCAATACAGGCTGTCAAGCAGGCAGCGGACACCATATCCCAACGCCTCACTGAGAACGAGAGCCGGTCATAGGCCGGGCAACCCAGCTGAACACGGGGCTCCGACCATCCACTCGGCTTCCTATCGGCCGAGCAGAAGAATGGGTCGCGCCAGCTCGGCGGCCGCCCATTGGTTCTTTTCTGACGGCCCCTGGGATCTCCGGTGGCCGCCGGCTACAACAGCCGGCTTTTGCTCTTGAATCCGCAAATCGCTCAGGCGAAAGGGGGCCCAAGCGGACAGGCTGGACTCCCGCCCCTTTGGAAAGGCGGCACCAGGAGCGCTCCCCTAAGGACTCTTGACTGAATCCCACATGACGGGATATTGTTCACCTAAGGCAGTGCGCTTCCTGTTCCTCGAGGGGAACTCAGCGGCACTTAGCGCGACGCAGGATCCGCCGCGGTCCCGCGGCCCCCGCTTTCTGCAATCCATAATGACAACGACGCCACAAGGATCGACTATGACGACACCCCTGACTCACACCCCCCATGACTCCGGCATCCCGGCGTCGGCCCGGGACTTTAGTGTCGAAGGGCGGGTCGTCATTGTCACCGGCGCCGCTCAAGGCATCGGCCGCGAACTGGCACGCCAGTTCGCCGCAGCCGGAGCGGTTGCTGTGGTAGCCGACCTCGACATCAAAAAAGCCGAGGCCGTGGCCAAGGAAATCCACGACGCCGGTGGAACCGGCCTGGCTGTCAAGGTCAACGTCGCCGATGAAGCCTCGGTCAACGCCATGGTCGAGACCGTCATCGGAGCCTGGGGCCGGATCGATGTGCTGATCAACAACGCCTCGATCTTCGCCACCCTCGACAAGGTCCCGTTCGACCAGATCCCCGTCACGCAATGGGAAAACGTCCTGAAGGTCAACATCACCGGCACCTACCTCTGCGCACGCGGGGTTGCCGAGCACATGCGCAAGGCCGGGTTCGGCCGCATCATCAACGTCTCATCCGACGCCGTGACCCGGGGCACCGTAAACTACCTGCACTACGTCACCTCCAAGTCGGCTGTGATCGGCATGACCAACTCCCTGGCCCGCGAACTCGGCAGCCACGGCATCACCGTCAACTGCATCCGACCAGGCAGCGTCGCCACCGAAGTCGAACGCACCGTCAACCCCACCGTCGAAGTCCGCGAACGCGCCGCATCACTGCAGTGCATCCCCCGCGGCATGGTTCCCACCGACCTGGTCGGCATCATGCTCTTCCTCGCCTCCCCGGCTTCGGCGTTCATCACCGGCCAGACCATCGCCTGCGACGGCGGCTACACCCACAGCAGCTAAACCACTAGCCCCACCCAGCCCTAGCTTCCGCTCCCGGCTTGGGAAATCTGAAACCTGGAAGGGAAACACCGTGTCACCGACAAACGTCGAAAAATTTGCCGCCTTCGCTCAGGGAGCTATAACGGCGCTTCCCCCGGAAGATGTCCTGAAGGAGACGAAGAGGATTCTGCTCGATGCGCTCGGCTGCGGCCTGGCAGCTACATCGAGCGAGTACGGCCGCGTCGGGGTTCAGTACGGCCGTATCCTGGGTGCCGGTGGGGGTGAGGCAACGATCATCGGCCAGCAGGACCGGACGTCTGTACATGGGGCCGCCTTTGCGAACACAGATCTCATTACTGCACTCGACCTGGCTCCCATCAATCTACCCGCGCATGTTGCGCCCTATGCCCTGCCCCTGAGCTTGGCGTTGGGCGAGAGTCGGCACCTGTCTGGTGCGCGCCTGCTCTCCGCCGTTTCCGTTTGTCTGGAAATGTGCTTCCGCCTGTCGAAGTCGATGGACGACCTGCGGGACGCCTCGGATGGCGTTCCCAACACTCCGAGGGTGTTCGGCTACGCGAGCATGGTGTTCGGCCTAACGGCAGCGGCATCGATGATGAAAGACCTGTCCGAGAGCGCAACCGCGCAGGCCTTGGGCATCGCAGGAGGCACGTCGCCGGTCAACTCGCTGAGGCCCTGGCAGATGCACGTGCCGAACACGACCATTAAATACGGCCTGGGCGGCGGCATCGTGCTGACAGCACTCACGGCGGCCTTCATGGCAGAGCTGGGACACCGGGGCAACAATCAGATGCTCGATGATCCGGAATTCGGGTATCCAAGCCTGGTCGGGAGCAAGCGCTGGGAGCCACACGGACTCACAGAGAACCTGGGCCACGAGTGGCGCTTTCCGACGGCGACTTCGTTCAAACCATACACGCAGACCAGAACCTCACACGCAACCCTCGACACCGTGATCCAGGTTATCCATGAGCACGACATCACAGTCGACGAGATCGACTCCATCGTCGCCTACGGTGAGGCCTGGTCAGCTACGGTGCCTGTGTACGTGGATACCGTGGTGGAGAAGCCATACGACGCACAGTTCAGCTTCGCGCACGGGATTTCCGTAGCCGCCCACCGAATCCGTCCGGGCAAAGACTGGCAGGACCCGGCCGTTGTGTTCAGCGACTCTGTCCTGAACCTGATGCCACGTGTCCAGTGGCGGGCACATCCCGACTGGGGCAATGCAGTCAACGGCGACCCGCTGGCTCGACCGGCCCGAGTGGAAGTATCTGCCCGGGGCAAGACCTTTATTGGAGACCGTTCCTACCCCAAGGGCAGCACCTCCCCCGACCCGACCACCTACACCACCACTGAGGAGTTAGCCATCAAGTTCCGCCATAATGCTGAAGGCGTTATCACGCCCAAGGCTGCCGACGCCGTCATCGATACAATCATGGGCCTTGAACAGGTTGAGGGTCTCTCGACCCTGGCAGCCCTCTTGCGGCCGGAGGGGGCGACCCGATGACGCAGGACCATTTCCCCCGCGTTTACGCCTTCATTTGCGGAGAGCACACCATCCCGAAAGAACGGATGATCGCAGGGACCACCGGACTAATAACGATCCCCATTCCTGCCTTTGTCATCGAACACCCCCAAGGCCTGGTGGTGTTCGACACCGGCTTCAACAGGCTTGTGCACCAGGACCTGACCTCGTACTTCCCCAGTGAGGCACTAAAGCCGGTCAAGTTTCACTTCTCGCCACAGGAAGAGCTCGCGAACCAGATGCGGCACGCAGGGTTCGTTCCCGAGGATGTGCAGCTGGTTGTCAATTCGCACCTCCATTACGACCACTGCGGCGGCAACGCACAGTTCCCACAGGCCACCGTCATGGTGCAGCGCACCGAATGGGAGACCGCCAACGCCGCGCCGCCAGAAAAGGCCGGCTACCGCAAGGTGGACTTCCGGACAGGACAGACCGTGGATCTTATCGAAGGTGAGCGAGATATCTTCGGGGACGGCTCACTGGTCCTCGTTCCTACGGTGGGGCACACTCCCGGACACCAGTCGTTGCACGTCCGCCACGCTGGCGGCGTCGCCGTTTTGGCCGGGGACGCCTGCTACATGGCGGACACCCTGGTGGCCGATGACTCGCTTCCCGACGTGTCCGTCACCGTAGACCCAGACTCCTACATCCGCTCCCTCGAGTCGCTCCGTGCCCTCCACCGAAGCGGCGCCCTGGTGTTCGTCGGGCACGATCCAGAATTTTGGAACACACAGCCACTAGCACCCAAACCACTGCTGGACTGACCGGAAGGAAGCCCAATGAGATTCACTGACAAGATCGTTGTGATCACCGGAGGGGCGCGAGGCATCGGCCTGGCCACCGCCGATCTGGTGGCACACGAAGGGGCGCAGGCAGTGATCTGCGACCTGGACAAATCAGCGGTAGACGCGGCGGTCGATGCAGTACGCCGGGCCGGAGGACAAGCTCTGGGAATCGTCGGCGACGTAAGTCAACATGAGAGCGTCGAAGAGAACGTCAACCAAATCATGACCGAGTTCGGGCGTGTGGACGTCCTCATCAATAATGCCGCCACGCAACGCACGGTACCAGCGCAGGAGCTAACTGAAGCACATTGGCGTCGCGAGCTGGACGTCTGCCTCACTGGTTCGTTCTTCTGGTCGCAGGCCGTCGGCGTCGCCTCGATGATTCCCCGCCGTGCAGGGGTGATTGTCAATGTGGGGTCCGGTGCAGGTCTTGCCGCAATGCCCAACTCTGTTTCCTATGTTGCTGCAAAGCATGGGATTGTCGGGCTCACCAAGGCGTTGGCGGTTGACTGGGCACAATACGGCATCCGGGTGAACTGCGTTTGCCCTGGGTTCACATGGACTGATTTGTCGAGGAGTGTGGCTGAGGCGAACCCCGAGATGATTCGCCAGCGCGTGCAACGCATTCCTTTAGGTAATGGTGCCCAACCCCAAGATATCGCCCAAGCGATCGGGTTTCTCGCTTCCGAGCACGCTCGGGAAATCAGCGGGTCCGTCCTACCGGTCGACGGCGGAACCATCGCGATGTCATCCGGCTATTCAGCGCCGCGCGACGAGTCGGCCGAGCTTTCCAGCGATAGCAGACCCCTGGTCTGAGCTGGGTCGTGGGAAGGCCCCGGAACCAATACCGGGAGCTTTTGCGGCTGATACTGTGGCACGCCTCGTGAGCTGTTGACCTCAGGTACCCTCTCGTTCCGCCCTTGAGCGTGATCGAGGGGGTACCTGGGCCGCCGCGACCCATCAAGCGCCCTCCGGCGCGGCGCCGGCAAGTCCCACATGGCACGGGTGCGCGGCCTCGGCTCAGGTCCTCAGGCGGACTGGTTCCCTACGAGGCGTTCCGATATGATCGCGGCCGCCTGCTTCACGGCAAGCGTCGCGCGCTGCACATCGACGTCGCGCCGCTCAAACTCATCCCAGGCGACGGCCACACTGCCTACGGCTGTCTTCTGATCGGTAAGTATGGGTGCCGCGACGCCGTAAACGCCAGGGTTGAACTCACCTTTGGTCAAAAGAAAGCCGTCCTTCTTAATCTCCCCCAAGGTCTTGCGGAAGACACCCCACGTGCTGCCCAGGCCCGCCTTCTCAATTTCTTCCGACTGGCGTGCATAGATACCTTTTAGGCGGTGGTGGGGCAGATGAGCCAAAATGACTTTGGAACCTGCGCCTTGAAACATCGGACGCCGCTGCCCGCGGCTAAAACGGTTAGCCGGGCTGTTCGGAGCACGGCACTCCCCAATGCACAGGATCGAATCGCGAAACGCGGTGAGCAAAACAGCCGAGTGCCCGATCTTGTCCACCAGATCCTCGAGGACGCCGTGGCTAGCCAGGAGCAGCGGGTCCGTCAGGCGCAACTGCAGGTCCATTTCGATAATTCCCGGGCCCAGTGTGTAGTGGCCGTTGCGGACCGCATTGAGCAACCCCGCATCGTGGAGGGTCTTGATGTAGAAATATCCCGTCGACCTGGACGTCTCCATGGCCTCTATGATCTCGGCCGTCGACCATACCGGCTCCGTCTCGCTGAACAGTCGCAGGATTTGGAGCATTTTGGCCAGGCTGCTGGCGTTTTCGGCGGTCGATCCCACTTCATGGGCCGACGAATGACCGTCTCCCATCACCTCACATCCTCTCTTAGTGACAGTGCTGAACAGAACGTCCGATTATTGACAAGTTCCTATAATACCGGATATCTTCAAAATCTGCTCCGATGAACGTGACCGGTAGCACATCTCAAAGGATGTGCCAGACGCAGAGCCGGCAGTCCATTTGATCGAGACGGCGACAACGTATCGAGAGGGAGCTTCCTCATCCCCCCGTAGAGCTGTTCACCAACACTCCATTGTGTTCGCAGCGTTGCGAACACCAAGCCAAAGGTAATAAGACGCATGACCGAACAAAGTCGATCGAACCCGTACGAAACCCGGACTCCCAGCCTTGCCGACCACATTCGTACCAAGGGAACGAACTCCAATCCAGCTTCCCCCGCCTCAGACGCTGCACGCACGGAAGGATTTGTCCGATGAGCACGCCCGTCAGTGCCACGTCCAGTTCTTCGCCGACGGCCCCCGGCGGCACGTCGCTCGCTAACCCGCAGCAGGTCAGGCGAGCTGCCTTCGCAGGCGTAACCGGCACTGCGCTCGAGTACTACGAGTTCTACATCTATGGTTCCGCTGCGGCCCTGGTGTTCCCGCAGGTGTTCTTTCCGGGCTCAAACCCCTTCATCGCCACTCTTCTCTCCCTTGCGAGCATCGCGGTCGTATATGTGGTCCGCCCGATCGCGGCGGCTGTACTGGGGCATTTCGGTGACCGGGTGGGCCGCAAGAAGCTTTTGCTCTTCACGCTTGTTCTGATGGGTGCTTCAACATTCCTTGTAGGCTGTATTCCCAGCTACGACTCCATTGGGGTCTGGGCACCAATTCTGCTCGTGGTCATGCGCGTACTGCAGGGAATCTCCGTTGCCGGCGAGCAGTCCGGCTCCAGCGCCCTGACCTTCGAACATGCACCCGAAGGTCGCCGCGGATTCTTCACGAGCTTCACCCCCATGGGCAGCTCCGGCGGTTTCCTCCTCGCCACAGCTGCATTTGCCGGCGTCGCCAGTCTGCCCAAGGACCTTCTTTACTCGTGGGGCTGGCGGGTGCCCTTCTGGGCGAGCGTAGTTCTCCTGCTCGCGGCATTCATCGTCCGGCGCCGCATCGTCGAGCCGGAGATCTTCGTTGAAGGCCACGAGAACATCAACCACGAAGACCAGAAGAGCGCCAAACGCGAAGCCTCACCCGTTGTCACCCTGTTCCGCACACAGCCGAAGGCCCTTGGCCGCGTCGTTCTGATGGCGCTCTTCTCCATCATCTTCACCATCCCGCCGATTTTCGGCCTGGCGTTCGCCACCAGCCCCGCCGTCGGCGTGGCCAAAGACCAGATGCTCTGGATCTCGGTGGTGCAGTTCGCGGTCGCCTTCTGCCTATATCCATTCTTTGGAAAGCTGAGTGACCGAATCGGCCGCAAGCCCGTCTTCCTCACCGGGGTGATCGGAAGTGCCGTCCTGGTCTTTCCCTTCTTCCTGGCGATTATGTCCGGTGACCTCCTGATGATCCTCCTGGCGTCTGTAGCACTCAACGGGGTTTTCGCCATCGCCTGCAATGCGATCTTCCCGTCGCTGTTCGCAGAGCAGTACAGCGTCAAGTGCCGGTACACGGGCCTGGCAATCGGCACGCAGGTCGCCACCGCGATCACCGGATTCATGCCGACAATCGGCTGGGCGCTGGTCGGCGAAGGGGGCACCAACTGGCTGCCGGCCGCGCTCATGATGACCGTTATCTGCGGCCTCTGTGCACTCGGGGTCCTGCTCTCCCCCGAGACCTACCGCACACCGACAGCCCTGCTCGGAGTGCCGGCTGGCAAAAGGACAACAGACAAAGAAGGGGCTCGAGCTGCTGCGTAGACGGTAGACAAAGCATAAGAGGCCCATGGCCGGCGCAAGCGGCCATGGGCCTCTGCCCCTGGGTGACCCTGCAGCAGCAACCGCTTCGAGCTTGACCCGGTAGCCTCAGGGGGTCACTCTTGGGGATTCTCAGCGACAAGCGGATCGCTCCTCCACGGGGACTACATCGTCTGGAACCGCGTCGGACTTTCCCTCACCACGAGTGTTGCCCGAACGCTGCGGGTGATCCGTGCAAGGTCCACTGCTGACGCGGACCCACATGGCGATCGTGAAATTGCGGGTGCTGCCGAGGAAAACATGACCGGGACAGCAACCTGGGTTGGCGTTGTCCCCCTGGGCATCCCGGTGCTGTCACCACGTTGTGCACAAAAGGGTCTTAGGGGACGCTGCCCATGAGGAACGGGGATCCTCGGATTACGCGTCCAGAGCCAGTCCCAGCCCGGCTCCTAGTCGACCCGGGTCTCCCGACGGTCACGATGATCCCAAATGGGCCGGGCCCAAGTCTTGCATTTTTAGGACCGACTGCGGTCAGTCCGGTGAGGCCCAGCGGCTGGCCGGCAGAGCCGTGGCGCAAACGCTAACGACCCGAGGATCTAGTGGGCTGCTTTCCTCAGCGGGCGACACGAAAAGAGAGGTGGAACGCACGTCATGGGAGGACGGGCATCAGTGTCCAGTACCAGCCTGGAGCCAATGGCTCCCACAAGCGCAGGCAGTTTATCCAAAATGCTGCACGTTCTGGCGCTCTTCAACGAAGCGCAGCCTTACTGGTCGGCCGCTTCTCTCATCGAGGCCCTTGGAACTTCACGAGCCACCGGGTATCGCTACATCAAAACGCTCTACGATGCAGGGCTGCTCACGGTAGCCGGCAATGGCTACTACACGCTCGGCCCGCGGATCATTGAGATGGACCTGCAAATCCGATCGGCAGACCCGCTGCTGCTTGCCAGCCAGGGCGTCCTCGAGGAATTGGTGGACAAGATTGGGCACTCAGCCCTTCTGCTCACAGCATTTCACGATGTCTCGGTCCTGTGCGTCGGGGAGTGCCGAGCGCCACTGAGCCCGGCAAACCGCTTCACCCGGGGACAACGGCGCCCGCTCTTTCAGGGCGCGGGGTCCAAAGTGATTCTGGCTCATCTCCCCCATCATCGCCTGAAGGCAATTTTTGCCCGTCATGCCAAGGAAATCGACACCGCCGGGTTGGGCCGCACATGGGGTGATTTCCGTAAGGTCTTGGGCCAAATAAAGCGGGACGGCTATCACTTGACCAGAGGTGACTTCAACCCGGGCGTTTATGGCGTCGCAGCCCCTATTCTCACCCATCAGAAGACAGCCCTGGGCAGCATCGGTGTCGCTTGGGATGAAGAAGACCGGTGCGACGTCGACGTGCAGGGCGCTATCGCTGCCGTCAGGCAGGCAGCAAAAACGGTATCGCAACGGCTGACACAGGACGCATCACTCTTCAACGACGGAGAGCTGACCAACCACGGCGGCTAAGCAAGGCGGGACTCGGGCGCTGGCTGGCATCGAGGGCTCTGGCTTTGTGGCTTCGGCATCGTTTCAGCTGCGGCGCGCTGTTTGCTGGACGACGGCGCGTAAGCGCGAGGGTGCGGTCCCTTTGATACAGCCACAAGGTGAGCGCCAGGACGATCACCAGCGCCGAGCAAGACATGATGGCCCCCCACTGACCGACTTGCCAAAGTAACGCAGCCAGCGTTGAACCAAGGGCGCCGCCAATGAAATTGCTGACGATGTGAGCAGTGTTGAGGCGGCTGCGTGCAGCCGGGTCTATGGAAACCATCATCGTCTGAAGGAGCACCAGCACCGACTGAGCGCCGACGGAGAGAAGTGAGACGGAAACGAGGACGGCGACGATGGAAGAGCTGCCAAATCCGGCAAGAGCGATCGCAGTCAGGGTAAGGACCAGCCCAAGACCGATGGCGGGCACTGCCCAACCGCGGTCGTAAACCCGTCCTGTGAACCGGGCACCGATAACCCCCAGGACCCCGAGAAGGCTCACCAGACCGATGTGTGATGCCGGAAGCGAGAACGGCGGCGCGGTTAGCAGCAGCGTAAGCCCAGTCCAGAATGCGGTGAACACGCACATCAACGGTGCCCCGAAGAGAGGGAGGACCCTGGCCCGCGGATACCGGGCAGCAACTTGAAGGACCGAGTAGAGGAGCTTGCCATAAGGTATGCGTTCGCGCGGGGCGAGGACTGGAATCGCGCGCCACATGATGAAGGCGAGAACAAGTATCGTCCCCGATGCAAAAACATAAATCATCCTCCAGCCAAAGATGTCCGCCACAACTCCGCTGACCAATCGAGACAGCAGGATGCCGGACAAAAGTCCAGAAGCCACAGTCCCGAGCACCCGACTGCGTTGAGCATTCGTGGCAAGATCTCCGGCCAGCGGCAGCAACATCTGTCCGGCTACGTTCGTGAAGCCAACCAGGGCAAGCGTGGACAGCAGGAGGGCAAAGCTGGGAGCCAGCACGCAGCCAGCCAACGACAAAGAACAGCAAACCATGATGGCGGGGATCAAGCGCTTTCTGTTGATAGTGTCGCCAAGCGGCACGATGAAGAAAACGCCGAGTGCGTAACCAACCTGCGCCAGCGTCACGAGCAGGCCGGCTGTGCCGCTGGCGATGCCCAAATCTGAAGCAATGGCGCCCAACAGCGGCTGGGCCCAGTACAGGTTTCCGACGCCGGCGCCTCCGACGAGTGCGAATAGAAGGGTTATTCCCGGGCTGATACCGGGGCTTTTCGTAGGGCTATCTTTACGGGTGACCAAGGTGGCCCCTTTCAAGCGAGATATGGCAGGTGACTCTGTCCTGAACAACTCCCTTGTTGCTGGCTAGTACCAACAATATCCCGAATAGTAGGATTATTTTATAAAATGTGAGAAGGCCTACACTGTCTAGTCGTCGTCGCGGATCTTCGCCCGTTCTGCCAGCTCCGTCGCACGGGGGCGTATCCCCCGATAAAACACCATGCCGGCTGGCAGCCCCGTGACAGTGGCGTGAGAGCCGGAGATATCAATGGTGATTCTGCCGTCAGCCATCGGCGCATTGGTGATGTGGAGATCGCCGTACGACTCGGGAAAAGCCGGATCCATCCATAGGCCGCCGCGCGCGACGTCGGCGTAGTAGCCCATCAGCGTTTTGATCAGCATGATGGGCGTAGTGGCTGCCCAGGCTTGGGGAGAGCACGCCGTGGGATAGGGGACTGGCTCGTCGAGCTGGTCGCGGCTGAAGCCGCAAAACAACTCCGGGAGCCGACCCTGGGAGAACTCCGCCGCTTCCAGAAGCGCGGTGGAGATCCGCTGCACGTGGCTTTTGAAGCCGTAGCGCAACAGTCCGGCGGCGATGATGGCGTTGTCGTGCGGCCACACCGACCCGTTGTGATAGCTGACCGGATTGTAAGCACCCATGTCGCTTGCCAAGGTCCGCACACCCCAGCCGCTGAACATCTCCTCTGACATCAGCTTCTGGGCCACAAAGGGCGCCTTGTCGTCATCAACGATGCCGAACAACAGGCAATGCCCCATATTGGACGCGCATGCATCGACCGGCTGCTTCTTGCCGTCCAGCGCCACGGCGTAGTACCCGCGGTCGGGCAACCAGAATTTTGCGTTGAACCGTTCCTTCAGCTTGGCAGCCAGATCTCTGTACTCGGCGGCCAAACCCATGTCCCCCGCGTCGTATGCCAGCCATGACCGTGATAAGTAAGCCCCGTAGACGTAAGCCTGCACCTCACACAGGGCGATCGGCGGTTCCGCTGGCCTCCCGTCGGCGAAGTTGATGCCGTCCCAGGAATCCTTCCATCCTTGGTTGATCAGGCCGCGGTCGTTAAGGCGGGAGTACTCGACAAAGCCGTCCCCGTCCTTATCGCCGTAGTCTCGGATCCAGTCCAGTGCACGGTCCACGTGCGGCAGGAGGGAGGCTACCGCCTCAGCGGCAAACCCCCACCTGCTGACTTCCCCGAAGAGGGCAACGAACAGCGGCGTCGCATCGACGCTGCCGTAGTAGGCGGACTTTCCACCCAGGGCCAGCCCGCTGGATACGCCGAACCGGACCTCATGCAGGATCTTGCCTGGTTCCTCTTCGCTCATCACATCGACAGCGGTGCCCTGATGGTCCGCCAGCGTTTGAAGTGTGCCGAAGGCCAGGGACGGATCCACGGGGAGCGCCATCAGCGACGCCCAAAGAGAATCCCTTCCGAAGAGCGTCATGAACCAAGGGGCACCGGCAGCCACCACGATTCTCTCCGGGTGGGCAGGATCCTCTATCCGCAGTGCCCCCAAATCATCGTAACTGCGACGGAGTGTCCGCTCGATGGAGCGGTTTCCCATTTCCAGTACAGGGATCCGGGCGACCCACTCCTGCCGCCGGATGTCCCGCGGTGTTGGCTGGTCTTCATCCGGACGAATGAACTGCAGGGCCGGCCCGGGCCCGACGCCGGAGGTAACGCTCACACGGGCACTCCATAGACCGTGCGGCGGAACCACGACGCGGTAGGTGATTCCTTCGGGAGACGCCTCAGCGCCAGGCGCCGAAATGACGACGTCCTTCCGGACGTCCTGCCACGAGGCCTCTATCGTCAGTACATTGCCGTTTGCCACACGTGACTCATCCCAGCGCCGCTGAATCCTGGCTTCTTTCACCTCGAAAAGGTCAGCAAAATCCGCGCTGACGCTAAGAGCGACAATGCACCGGGTGGGGATCGGCGAGTAGTTGCGGAGAGTGATCCGTTCCAGGATTCCGGCACCCACCTCACGAAGGCGTTCAACAATGAGAGGGGTGTCTCCGTGGCCGTCTGATCCTTGGACACGGCCGGTAAATAGCGCCCTGTATGGTTCCTTCAATTTAGCCGCCAGGGGCTCCACTGGCTGACCGTTCACTGTCAGCTGCCAGCCCGACACGATCCGCGTGTCTTCGTAAAAGACACCGTGGGGATATCCCGGGTGAATGTCGCCGTTTCGCGAGGATATGCAGAAGGACGAACCCTCTACTAAGGTCATCGAGCCGGGCTCCAACGGGCCGGCAGCGGTATCAGCATTCCAGCCAGACATCACGGCTCCTTCAAGGGATGACGTCAGCAGTCACGGACGAAGCGGAGTCCGGAGCGCTTGCCAGTCCGGCGGGCACGACGATTGCCTGCGCATCTGAGGCTACGCCTGCCGGGTGCATGGGGCCAGAGTAAAGCGCGGAACACGGGTTTGACCGGTCTTCTTGTCGACTGTAAGTTTTCATATATAAAACTAATGCGGTGTATGTCATCTCCAGTGGTGCGAAGGGAACGAGACTGAGCATGGAAACCGATGCCGGCGACAGCAAGTACCGGGCACCTGCCTTATCAAAAGGGCTGGACATTCTTGAGCTGCTTTCCTCCGCCGACGACGGGCTCAGTCAATCGGACATCGGCAAGAAGCTAGGCCGCACGACATCAGAGATCTTCCGCGTACTCATGGTGCTGCGCGAGCGAGGGTATGTGGATCTGGACGAAGCCGAGCGCTACCACTTGACCACTCGATTGTTTGAAGTCGCTCACCGCCATCCGGTCATCAGGCGCCTGACCGCAATTGCCGGAGGCGAAATGCAAAAGCTGGCCAACCGCATCAGCCAAAGCATTCACCTCTGCATCCTCAATTCCGGCAACTTGCTTGTAGTCGCCCAAGTCGACTGCCCGGACACGAACGTCAACACAGTCCGCCTCGGAGCGCAGATCCCTATCGACGACTCTGCTTCGGGAAGGGTTCTGGCTGCCTTCATGGACGACGAAGAGCTCTCCAACCTGCTCTCGCTAGCTGGTAATGAAACCAGTTCCAGACGTGCCCGCTTCCTCGCCGACCTGCCTGAAGTACGCAAAGCCGGCTACTGCCAGGGAAAGTCACTCACGATTGAAGGGGTCACCAACATCTCAGCCCCTGTCTTCGACTACACGGGCAAGGCGATCGCCGCAGTCACGACCCCCTTCATCCACCGCCTCACGGGCACTGACAACATGTCGGCGGACGGGGCCCGAGAACTACTCGTCCAAACCTGCAAAGAGTTGTCCCGCCGCATGGGCGCCGGCGTCACGGGCAGCAACTAGCCCCCAACGGCCCCGCGGCCATGCGCTAAAGGCGAACCTCGCCTGGCCCCCAGTCGCCTCCTTCCCACTTCCGGCTTGCCGTGACCGGAAAGCGGCGTACCCGCCCGCCTTCCCGGGAATACCATTCGCGAGTCTTGCTCCACCCGGCAGTCTGCTTGCAGGGTCGCCGCGGGCGCTGGCTTCCTCACGCCACCATCACTGCCGGCATTCACCGCCACACGCAGTCCACGGGGCAAGAGCCACCTGAGTAGCACATCAAAGCGCCACCGGGACCCACGAGAGTCGCCGGGTCCGCCGAACCAGGGGAATTCGCATTGCCCCTTTAAGCCCATCGTCCTTGACCGCTGCACTCATATATGGAACTGTGTTTTACATACAAAACGACTGCGGCCTTTAGCGACTGGCTGAGATAGCCAAAACGCAGAGATGTGCACAGAAACACGAGGAGTCTCGATGAAGCGATTCGAAGGGCGAACTGTCGTTGTGACAGGCGCCGGCAGCGGAATTGGCGCGGCCAGTGTCAAGAGGCTGCTCGACGAGGGCGCCTCCGTTGTCGCCGTCGACGTCACACAAGCCGGCGTGGACTCCGCCATTGCTGGCGCCCCTGATTCCGACCGCGTCCACGGTGCAGTTCTGGATGTCTGTGACCACGGTTCGACCAGGGCGCTACTGACCGACATGCGCAAAAAACTCCGCGGCCTTAATGGGCTGGTCAACTGCGCCGGAATCACCGGGGAGGGAAGTATCCTCGATTCCGATCCGCAAAAGCACCGTCAGATCATGGCGGTAAACCTGGACGGAACAATCAACATGTGCCAGGCCTTCGTGTGTGCCGTGAAAGACGACACGGGACCACGTGCGATCGTCAACATCTCTTCGGGCGCTGGTCTGCTGGGCGTGCCCAACAGACTCTCTTACGTTGCCTCAAAGTTCGGAATTTCCGGCATTACCAAGTCAATGTCACCCGAGCTTGGCCCCCTTGGGATCAGAGTTAACGCGGTAGCTCCCGGCATGACCAGGACACCCCTGATCGAGTACATGATGGAGGACCCCGCCGCCGTCGCACGAATTAACGCGAGGCATCCGATCGGACGGATCGGAGAGCCGGAGGAAATCGCCGCTGTCATCGCCTTTCTCCTGAGCGACGATGCAAGCTTCATGACAGGTGCGGTCGTTTCTGTCGATGGCGGCCAAACGGCCTGCCTCTGACCTTCAGCCGGGGGCTTCACACCTTTGTTCGAGTAACCCGCACGGATCCGCCGGTCATCCCGTGCGGAGCAGGGAAGCACGACCCTCCAAAACTGCTGCGCCGGGACCGGGACTCTTCGTCCGTAGCGGCGGGGCGCAAGATCCTCTGAGAAACTAAGAAAGACACGTCATGGCGAACAACCTCGATCTATCTCACGATCTAGCAAAATTTTCGGCGAATACACATTTTTCCGACCTTCCTCCGGAGGCAGTCGAGGCCGCCAAAAAGACTCTTCTGGACACCCTCGGCGTCATGCTCGGCGCGAGCGGCATGGAACCGGCGGTGAGGCCAATCATCGAACTCGTCACGGATGCCGGCGGCAAAGAAGAAGCGCAAATCCTTGGTTTCGGCGGCCGGGTACCGGCCGCCGCAGCCGCCTTCGCCAACGGCACGCTTGCCCATGGCCTCGACTTCGACAGCCAGACACCTTGGGGCGCTCATCCTGACAGCTCTCTTGTTCCGGCCCTCCTGGCCCTGGCGGAGCGCAAGGGAGACGTGACGGGCGAGGAACTGATAACGGCAGTGGCAATCGGACAGGAACTGTTCGTCCGTCTGCGCTGCAACGTGGGCTGGCGCATGGACTGGAACCTGTCATCGGTGGTCGGCGTGTACTCCGGCGCTGCAGCCTGTGGATCGCTTCTGGGCCTGAACGCGAAGCAGATCGCGCATGCCTTGGGCATAGTCAGCCTGAATGCGGGCGGCACCATGCAACAGATTTTCGGGATCGGCAGTGATCTGCGCGGCCTGTACGCCGGATTCATAGCCCAAAGCTGCGTGAACGCTGTGATCCTGGCCCAGAACGGCATGCTCGGAATGGAGGACCTGTTCGAAGGCGAAGCCGGCGTGTTCAAGGTCTACTTCAACGGTGAGTACAACCGCGGAAAGATACTTGAGGACCTCGGGTCGACATATCTATCGGCCGGGATGACCTATAAGTACTGGCCAGCGGTCGGTAACGCTCATACGTATATCCACGCGGCCATCGAACTGATGCGGGAAAATCCCGTCCAGATCGAGGACATTGCATGCGTGCGTGTCTACGTTGGAGACTTCGCTCAGCGCATGTGCCAGCCCCTGACGGAACGAAAGGCGCCGCAAACCATGATGGACGCCAAGTTCTCATTGCCGTTCACCGTCGCCCTGGCGCTCGTCAAAGGCAGCATGAATATCTCGGATTTCTCCACCGACGCCCTCAGGGACCAGAAGGTCCTGGCATTGGCCGACAAAGTCGAGCCAGTGTTCGACGCGGACTTCAACTGGAACCTCAAATTACCGGCAGGCAAAGTCGAGGTGGTTACAAATGATGGCCGGCTCATCGAACGGTTGGGTACCGTGGTGCCCGGCACGCCCGAGCGGCCCATGACCTGGGAAGAACTCCGGCAAAAGTTCCGCGATTGCGCACAGGCATCGGCTCAACCGCTGCCCCTTGAGAGCATCAAGAAAGTGCAAAACCTCGTTGCAGCCCTAGAGACCTGCGGAGAGATCACCCCGGTCCTGGAACTGCTCTCCTGAAAGCGGCACCAGCACCAAACGAGGCGCATGGAAAACCACATCTGCGACCGCGACCCACGGTCCCAAGCAGAGCCATAAAATCCTTGATTCCGCTCTTCCGAAGGATCATCAACCCCTCATGGCCCACAGGACGACCCCCACTCTTGGCCATGAACCCAACAAAAGACGCCGACGGACGTCGGCGGTCTTCACTGATTCAGCCCTGCGGGGCACACCCTACGAGGAGGTAGCAGCGTGGCTACACATTCTGCACCGGCTAAAATGGCCCTTGACCGGACAGCGGTCATAAGGAAAGTGCGACGAACAATCCTGCCAGTCGCCTTCCTGCTCTATGCATTCAACTACATGGACCGCTCATCCATCAGTTATGCCCAGTTGACGATGGGCAAGGAACTGGGCATCGACGTGGCCACCTACGGCGCCATCGCCGCCATCTTTTTCATCGCATACGTGGTGCTCGAAGTACCCAGCAACATGATCCTCGCCAAGGTCGGCGCCCGGCTCTGGCTGGCACGCATCGCCATCACCTGGGGGCTGGTCACCGTAGCCACGGGATTCGTGCACGATGCCACGCAGCTGTACATCGCGCGGATTCTGCTGGGAATCGCCGAAGCCGGGCTCTTTCCCGGCCTCATCCTCTTCCTGACCTACTGGTTCCTCAACCATGACCGCGGCCGCGCCATTGGCGCTATGGCACTGGCCATGCCGGTCGCCCTCATCGCTGGAAGCCTTAGTGGTGGAGCGATTCTTGAGCACGTGGACTGGTTCGGGCTCAGCTCGTGGCGCTGGATCTTCATCCTTCAGGGCCTGCCTCCGGTACTTCTGGGGATCTGGCTCCTCCTCACCCTTGCCGACCGGCCGAGCAAGGCCAAGTGGCTCCGTCCAGACGAAAAAGAGTGGCTCGAAGGCGCAATCGCAGACGAATACGCGGCCATGCCCGAGGAAAAACACGACAAAAAGAGCGAACTGCGCGCGCTCCGCAATCCCAAAATCCTGTATCTGGGTCTGATCAATGCCCTCGCCGGCGTGGCAACGTACGGCATGACCTTCTTCCTCCCCCAGATTGTCTCCCAGCTGAACCCCGCCTACTCCCCCACCAACATCGGTGTCTTCGGGGCCATCCCTTACGTTTGCGGTGCCATTGTGATGCTGCTGCTCGTCCGCTATGCCGACATTAGCGGCCGTCGTAAGTTCATCGTGCTGGCTTGCTTCGCTACCGCAATCATCGGTCTGATCATGACCGCGGTGTTCCGGGGCTCCCCCGCCCTGGGGATGCTCGGACTCATCCTGCTTGCCTGCGGAGTTATCGGAAACATCCCCACCTATTGGGCACTGATCAGCGAGGTACTGACCAAGCGTCAGGCTGTCGTCGGAATCGCCGTGATCAACGCACTCGCATCCGCGGGCGGATTTTTCGGACCATTCCTGATCGGCAAGCTCGCCACCCCCGGCGACACCATCGTCGGTATGACCGTCCCCATGGTTGCACTGGCCTTGGCCTTTATCCTGCTCCTCTTCGTCAAGGTCCCCCCGCGGACGAAGAAAGAACAGGAACCCGTAGAAATACGCGAGTTCGGACAGCCGCCAGCCGGCAGCGGGGCAATCGGTAGGTCGGCGGCAACGAAGCAGCAGTAACGCACAAACGACGTTGGCCTCGCCCTTGCAGGCAAGCCAACGTCGTTCTACTGACCGTGCGCCTGACGGCACTCCCTAGTGGGGTCCCAAAGAAAGCCGGGAGGGAGAGATGTTGACTAAGTCTCATAATGCAGGATATTGTGAACATGTTCATAAGAACTGTGTGCGTCGTCACTGTCGTTGCAATGGTTGATTTCCAACCTTTCTGCGCGGCGCGGGCGGCAAACTATCGTCCTTAAAGGAGTCCGGCCGGGCCACTAGGATCAGTTCGCTACACACCGTCGTGTTCGCGCCGATGCGCAAAGAACACCAAGCCAAAGGTAGTAAGACGCATGCCTGAACAGTGTCGATCGAATTCATGCGAAGCCTGTGCCCTTAGCCCAGCCGACCACGCTCGTCTCACACGGGCTCTGCCGGAGCGTGCTTTGCTCCCCCTCACCTCCTCCCGTTCCGCAGCAACTGCCTGCCAGGCACCATCCCCGGCAGCACGTCCGAAAGGTGCTGTCCGATGACCACCATGCACGTCAACGCGACCCACAGGCTCGACAGCCTCCCGATCAGCAAATTCCACCGTCGCATGATGTGGCTGGTTGGCCTCGGGTTGTTCTTCGACTCGTTCGACAACACCCTCTCCTCAGCCGTGCTGGCCTCCATGCTGCCCACCGGGTTCTCCACGCTCGAGCTGAACTCCCTGTTCCTTTCAGCCACATTCGCCGGCCTGGCAACTGGAGCGGCACTCTCGGGCTGGCTCAGCGACCGGATCGGACGAGGCTTCGCGTTCCAGTTCAGCCTTGGCCTGTTCGGAATCCTGGCGTTGGCTGCCGCCTTTGCGCCCAACGTTGAAGTGCTCATCGGCCTGCGGCTCCTGATGGCCATCGGAATGGGTGCCGAATACGTCATCTGCTACGGCATGATCACCGAATTCTTCCCGCGTTCCCACCGCGGCAAGTACCTCGGCCTCCTCGGAGTTTTCGGCGGATTCGGCGTCTCACTGTCCTCGCTCATCGGCTTCCTGGTCATTCCCACCTTTTCGTGGCGGGCAATGTTCGTTATCGGCGGCGTTGGCGCCCTGATCGCATGGTGGCTGCGCCGTAATATGCCTGAGTCTCCCCGGTGGCTGGAATCGCGCGGCCGCTACGAGGAAGCCGAAGCAGCTCTTCAGAAGATCGAAAAGGAATCGGGCGTTACCAGCCCGAAGGTCACCACGGCTCCGGTTGTCGACCAGGAGGCCGGCGCCGCCCATGACAAGGCCAACTACGTGCCCGTCACGGTGCTCTTCTCACGCGGCGTTATCGGGCGGACCATACTGGCCCTGGTCCTGACTGTTATCTGCCTGTTTGGCTCCTACTCCGTGACGGGCTGGATGCCCACCTTCTTCGTGAAGCAGGGAATGAACGTTACGTCCTCCCTTGGATTCAATGCCGCAATCATGTCCGGCTACGTCGTAGGTCCGCTGCTGTGTGCGCTGCTTGCTGACAAGCTGGGCCGCCGACGCAGCATCGTCGGTTCCGGTACCCTCGCAGCGATCTTCGCCGGCATCTATCCGTTCATGACCGAACCCGCGCTCATCATTACCATCGGCTTCATCCTCGTTGCCATGGCTGCGTCGTTCCTGACCATGTGCCTGGGCACCGTTCCGGAGTTCTTCCCGACCGCCTTCCGCTTCCGTGGCGGTGGCCTTGCCCAGACCGTAGGCCGCGTCGGCCTGATCGCCTCCCCCTTCATCGTCCTGGGGCTGTTCACCAGCTTTGGAATCGTCGGAGTCATCCTGACCGTATCCGGCCTGTACATCGCCGCTACAGTGATCTTCGCCGCCGCCCGTGTGGACACCTCCTCCGAGGCCCTCGCTCACATCGCTCCTGCGGGTGACACCGCCGACGCAGATGCCGAGGAGCCCAAGGCCCACGCATGACTCAACAACGAAGGCGGAGACGCTGCTGCTCCGCTGACGTCTGAGACAGCCGGCCGCCGGGTCTGAATTAGTTCAACTAAGCCTGGCGTCCTCGGACCTGACTTACCGGTCCGAGGACGCCAGATCCATCAGCTGACACGACTCTCCACAGTGTGCAGCATGCTGAAGACTTCACCACAATCCATCGAATGTAGCGTCGCTCCCCTCCGGTCAGGGAGGGCCTGAGGCGGCAACTCCGATGCAGAATGTACCCGAGGCGTCACTGATGCCGTCCATCTCCTGACCATCAAGGAGCAGTAGTTATGAAAGCCGTTGTTTTCCAAGGCGAGGGTAGGCTCGAGATCCGCGACTATCCGGACCCCGTACCCGGCCCGGATGAAGTAGTCATCCGCATCAAGGCCTCCGGTATGTGCGGAAGCGACCTCCACCACCTTCACGGCCCCGTCCGCACCGGCACGGAGCTGGTCATCGAGGGTCACGAACCCTGCGGCGTCGTGGAGCTTGTCGGCGACGCCGTCAAGCCAAGCGAGGCCAAAGTAGGTGACCGCGTTATGGTCCACCACTACGACGGATGCCGCACCTGCCAGTACTGCCGGTCCGGCTGGACCCAGTACTGCCCCAACGGACGCATCGTCTACGGCGGACTGAACGGAGACGGCGGCCACGCCGACTTCATGAAGGTCCCCGCCCACACCCTCATCAAACTGCCCGACTCACTCTCCTTTAAGACCGGGGCGGCCATCTCGTGCGGTACCGGAACGGCCTTCGCCGCCATCAAGAGGGTTGAACTGTCCGCCGATGAGACCGTCGCGGTCTTCGGTCAAGGACCTGTGGGGCTGAGCGTCACGCTGCTGGCCAAGGCCTTCGGAGCCCGGGTCATTGCCGTGGACGTCGAACCGTCACGGCTGGAGATGGCTAAGCAGTTCGGCGCCGACCACGTCGTCGACTCCCGCGAACAGGATCCTGTTGAAGCCATCCGCGAACTGACCCGGCGCGGCGAAGGAGCGGATAAAACCATCGAGTGCAGCGCCATCCCCGCGGTGCGCCGACAGGCCATCCAGGCAGCCCGGCCGTGGGGGACCGCATGTATGGTCGGAGTCTTCGGCAAGATCGACCTGGACAGCGAAGAGCTCATCCATCTGCACAAGACTGTTCTCGGGTCGCTCACGTTCAGCAAGAACCAGCAGGAAGACTGCGCCCAGTTCGTTGCCGAACGTGGCCTGGACGTGGAGTCCCTGTTCACCAATGAGTTCAGCCTCGCCGAGGCCGAGAAGGCCTATGAGCTGTTCGACCAGCGCAAGATCGGCAAAGGCGTTTTCATCTTCGACTGACAGCATGTCAACGGTCATCCTGGAAGGAATGTCATGACCACAACCCAGCAGAGCTTCGCACCGTCCGAGCAGGCGCAAAGTTTCCTCTCCCGCGAGGTGCACCAGCTCTTCATCGACGGGCAGATGGTTCCGGCCGAGTCCGGAAAGACCCTTAGCACCAATAATCCGTCCACCGGTGAGGTCCTGGCGCATTTCGCCGCCGGCGGCCCGTCCGACGTTGACAAGGCGGTCCTGGCCGCGCGGAAGGCCTTCAACGGGCCGTGGAGTTCCTGGAGCCCGTACGAGCGGCAGGCACTGTTGCACCGTGTCGCGCAGGTCCTTGACCAGAGGTTTGAGGAACTGGCTGAGATCGAGGCCCTGGACATGGGGGCTCCGGTTTCGAGGCTGCGCAACTCCAAGGCCTCGCTGATGAAGATGCTCGCGTTCTTCGCCTCCCAGGCGACCAGCATCTCTGGTGAGACGCTGATGAACGGTATCCCCGGGAACGTCGCAACCATGACGCTGAAGGCACCCGTCGGTGTCATCGGTGGCATCATTCCCTGGAACGGACCACTCAACGGACAGTTCTGGATCATCGGCGCCGTCCTGGCCAGCGGATGCACGGCCGTGCTCAAGCCAGCCTCGGAAGCGTCGCTGTCAGTGCTGCGCACAGCCGAGATCCTCCACGAGGCCGGCGTCCCCGCAGGTGTCATCAATGTCGTCACAGGATCCGGTAGCTCAGCCGGTAACGCACTGGCTGCCCACCCAGATGTGGACCGGGTCGCGTTCACCGGTTCCACCGAGACGGGCCGCCGAATCATCGAAGCGTCAACCGTCAACATCAAAAAGCTGCAGCTCGAATTGGGCGGTAAATCGGCAGACATCATTTGCGCGGACGCGGACCTGGATAAGGCCGTACCAGGGGCAGCCATGGGCGTCTTCTCAAATTCGGGCCAGATCTGCTTCGCCGGGACCCGCGTACTGGTCCAGCGGCCCATCGTTGACCAGTTCACCGAGCGGCTGCTGAAATTCATGGACAGCCTGAGGGTCGGTCACAGCCTGGATTCCAGCGCCACCCTGGGCCCGGTTGTTAACCAGAACCAGCTGGACACCGTGCTGAACTACATCGATATCGGCCGGAACGAAGGCGCCGAACTGCTTTACGGCGGCCAACGCCTCGGGGACGACCTCGGCAACGGATACTTCGTCCAGCCCAGCGTCTTCGGCGGGGTCAACAACACCATGCGCATCGCCCGTGAAGAGATCTTCGGGCCGGTCCTCTCCGTCCTTCCGTTCGACGACATCGACGAAGCCATCGCCATCGCCAATGACAGCGAATACGGCCTGGGCGGGGCAGTCTGGTCACAAAACCTCTCCACAGCCATGCGCGCCGTCCACGGCGTGCACACCGGCACCATGTGGGTCAACTGCTACGGCTACATCGACCCCCTGGTCGGCTTCAGTGGCACCAAACTCAGCGGCTACGGCTACAAGGGCACCGCCGCTCACATGGACACTTACCTCTACACCAAGAGCGTATACATGCAATTGTGACGCCCTTCAGGACGGACCGGTGCGCTGGGAGGACGATCACGTCCTCTTCCTCCCGCGATTCCGGGACGTCCGAGGAACGCAAATTGGCCGCCGTCCATGTGGACGGCGGCCAATTGCTTTTTACCCGCCAATTCAGACGTCCTTGGAGCCTGCCGGGTTGAGGGCAAAGGAAGTGTAGACGAACGTTGCCGGCCTCGGCTGCCGGTTTCGGAGGTCGTGCATACTGCACCGCAACACGATCGAGTCCCCCTTGGCGAGCGTCACTTCGCCGTCTTCCAAGACGATGTCCAACTCCCCGTCGAGCATCGTGATTACATGCAGGGAAAGATCCGTGTGCAGGTCGGGCACCGCCAAGGTGTCACCCCAAGCACCGGGCACGGTGAGGATTCGGACCACGGCACCCTCGGCCGGCGCATCAGGTCCGAGTGTCCAGCTGGGCTCCGGGTGATCGTCCGGAGCGGCGGGGATGCTGCGCTGTTGCCATAGTTCCTGCAGAACGATTCCATTGGGGAGGTGAGTGGAGGGGAGGTTTCGCCCGTCAGCGACGATTGCGGATGCTTTTGAGGCGTTGGTCCCGACGATGACGCGACGGGCGCGTGTTGACAGGTCAGTGCTGTTGGGCTGCATGATCGGTGGCGCTCAGCGAACCACGCTGATGTGAACGGCGGAGACTATGCAGGGCTTGTCCGTCCTGTTCCGCCAGGCGTGCTTGGTGCCGCGCTGCACGATGGTGTCGCCCTGCCGCATGGTTGTCTCGCCGGTGTCGAGAAGAACGCAGGCTTCCCCGGAAATCACGGTAACGATATCGATCGTGTCGGTCGTGTGCATCCCGGGAGCATCGTCAGGATTCACTGCGTCGCCGGCGCCGGACTCGGCCAGGATCCTGGCGTATCCGCCCTCGTAGTCCCATTCACTGTCCGGAGCAAAGGCCGTGATCACATAGTTGTAGCCCGCCGGCGGCGGCGGAATGATCGAGGCATCACCTGGGCCGTTCGGTGCCATCACAGGCGTCGGCACTTCCGTAGCCTGCCACAGGTGGTTACGGGTATAGCCGTCGGCGACGAGCCGGTCAGTCGTTGGACCGTCACTGACAAACGTGGATTTTCCGTCGTCGGCCAAACCGGTCACGATCAGGCGTGACTGAAATTCGCGGTGTTCTTCCACCATGATTGTGGTCCTTTCGCTAGCTGATGTCATTTCGGAGGCCCTCCGGCGTTTAGGCGCCTCCAGCCAACCGCTTTTCGTTTTCCAGGGCTTCTGATACGGGTGCGTTGTCCACATATATGCGCTGATCGACGAACTTTCCGTCAACCATGGTGATTTTCGACGCGGCCTTGATCTCGATCACGGCGCCGTTGCGGAGTGTCCAACGGCCAATCGACTCGAAGAAGACAACGCCGCCCTCTTCCTCCCAGACGTTCACAAGGTCGTGCCCCAAGGATTCGACCTCATTGAGCTTGTCGCTGAAGGCGGCGATGATGTTGTGCCGACCCTTGATTTCCGGGCTGTTACCGAATGTGAGGGTCATGTTTTCCGCGTAGTAGGACCCGAACTCGGACGGGTTGTTCGCCTCCATTGCCGCGTAGTAGTGGGTCAGCACCTTTGCCGTCTCGGCAGTTGCACGCATAGTTTTTCGGACCTTCCATCTCGTCAGCGTCATCACCTGCGGTCCTCGCGGGACGACAAGCGCCAGATTCGCCCTAGGCTATTGACTCAGTCTCATAATACAGGATATGTTCAAGATCACAGCAGAGAAGCTTGTGCAGAATCTGGCTGAAGCGCCGGCGGATAGAGCCAGGCGGCGAAGGCCAGACCACTGGCCTTGACCGACACGATCCACCCGTGTCGAGCAAGGGCCAGCCCGAAAACATATCGCCGGGTCCCCGAGGGATGGGGCCGGCACCCAAGCCAAGGCAGTAAGACGCATGACGATCGACGCCGATCAGACCCGTGGGGGCGGGACTTGCTCCCTGAGCCTTGCTCATCAACAAGGAGACCTTGTGTCCGGAAAACTTCAATCGACAGGAGCTTTGACCACGACGGGCCGTCGCGAAGACCCGAGAACGTTCATGTTCCGGCTCACCGTGATCGCCAGCCTGGGCGGGCTGCTGTTTGGTTTTGATACTGGCGTTATTGCAGGAGCCTTGGTGTATCTGCAGGAAGACTTCCAGTTGAGCGCCGTCACCGAAGGGCTCGTTGTCACCTCCCTGCTGTTCCCCGGCGCGACAGCAGGTGCGCTCCTGGGCGGCCCCATCGCCGACCGGGTGGGACGGAAAAAATCACTGGTGATGGCGGGCGTCATCTTCGTCATCAGCACCGCAGTCTGCGCTCTCGCTCCCAGCGTTGTCATTCTGGTTGCTGGCCGTATCGCACTCGGTTACGCCGTCGGCGTCGCTTCTGTTGTCGTTCCGTTGTACCTCGCCGAGATGGCACCGGCGTCCCAGCGCGGTCGCATCGTCACCGTGAACCAGCTCATGTTGGTCATCGGGCTGTTCCTGGCGTTCGTGATCAACGCGGTACTGGCCAACCTAATCAGTGACCACACTGTCTGGCGGTACATGCTTGGTGTCGCCGTCGTCCCTGCCGTCGGGCTCCTCGTCGGCATGCTCACGCTGCCCGACACTCCGCGTTGGTATGCGAGCAAGCAGATGTGGGCCGACGCGAGGCGCACCCTGCAGAGGGCACACCTGGCCGACCGTGTCGAGGAGGAGTATCAGCAGATCGCGGGCATCGTCGAAGCCGACCACATCAAGGGCAGGGTTCCCGTCCTTGCCACGTTGCGCAATTCGCCGTGGATGAAGCGCCTGATCGTCATAGGCATTATCCTGGCCATCGCTCAGCAGACTACCGGCATCAATGTGGTCATGTATTACGCCCCGACTGTGCTGGAAAGCTCCGGTCTGACCCGGTCCGCGTCGCTGCTCGCCTCGGTCACTGTCGGAATCGCGATGATCGTCTTCACGGTAGTTGGCATGTGGATTCTCGGCTTGATGGGCCGGCGCCGGATGATGCTGCTCGGATTCGGCGGGGTTGCCGCGTCGCACCTGGGGCTCCTCGTGACATACCTGATGCCCGACTCCACTATCCGCTCCTACATGATCCTGGCGTTCATGCTGCTGGTGACCGCTTTCATGGTGACCTTCCTGGGTACCACCGGTTTCCTGGTCCTCTCCGAGCTGTTCCCGCTGCCAATCCGCGGTTTCGCCATGGGTGCTTCCCTGGGCGGGCTATGGGTGGCCAACTCTCTCATCTCGTTCCTCTTCCCGATCCTCGCCGAGCAGTTCGGTTCCGTGGCCGTTTTCTCCGGTTTCCTGGTGCTCAATGTGCTGGCAGCGCTGTTCGCATTCCGCTATATCCCGGAAACCAAGGGACGTACGTTGGAAGAACTCGAAGTTGAACTGCACGACCGCTTCACCGGCGCGGTAGCTGGCCGCCCGTAATCCAGGGCGGCGTTTCCACTTTTTCGCTGTGTGCCGGCCCGGCCGGCTGGGTCGGCACGCAGCCGATTCCACCACCCCTTCAACAGAAAGTGAGACCCACAATGACTGAACCGAGGTTCGCAGGAAAGGTCGCCTTCGTCACCGGCTCCGGCAGCGGCATCGGCCGGGCGACGGCGATAGCCTTCGCGGCCGAAGGCGCAACCGTGGTGCTGGCCGACATCGACACAAGCGGCAATGAAGAAACGGCACGCCTCGTCTCCGGACACGGCGGTAAAGTCCTTGCGCTCAAATGCGACGTGACATCTTCACAGGAAATCCAGGCCGCCGTTGAACAAGCCGTTCAGGAATTCGGCCGCCTTGATATCGCCTTCAACAATGCCGGCATTGAACAGCCGCCGGCAGCACTCGTGGACATCTCGGAGGACCAGTGGGCGCGCCTGCTGGACGTCAACCTTCGCAGCGCGTTCCTCTGCATGAAGTACCAGATCCCTGCCATGCTCAAGAGCGGCGGCGGATCCATCGTCAATACCTCCTCCGGTGCCGGCGTGATCGGGATCAGCGGCCAGGCAGCATACGTCGCCGCCAAACACGGATTAATTGGCCTAACAAAATCAACGGCATTGGATTACGCTTCGCAGGGCATCAGGGTCAACGCAATTTGTCCCGGCATCATCGAAACACCAATGATGGACAGGTTCTCCGGCGGCACCCCCGAGGGCAGGGAACGGGTGATTGGCCAGGAACCCGTCGGCCGCATGGGTAAACCCGAAGAGATTGCCTCGGCTGTTCTGTGGCTTTCCTCGGACCTTGGCAGCTTTGCAACCGGTCACGCAATGGTGATCGATGGCGGTCAGACGGTAGGCATCTAGCCGCTGGCGCCATCCCAAGATCTCCAGGGCTGTGGCGGGCGCCGAACCTCAAGTCGGTGCCCGCCATCTTGCCGCACTTATAATGGCAGTAATACCGCCGTTCGTGAGGCTGCCTTCGACGGTCTTGGTATATGTCTTGTAGAGAAGGATGGGGCCTCACGTCATGAGCGGACGCGGTTTGCCGGAGAACGTCGTTGAGCTGAACGGCGCCCCGGACAGCGCAGGAAGTTTGGCTAGGATGCTGACCATCCTGGACCTTTTCACTGAACAAGAGCCTGTCTGGTCTACGGCGGACCTCATTGATGCTCTCGAGACCTCGCGTTCGACAGGCTACCGCTACATCAAAACACTTCATGACGCGGGTCTGCTCACTACGGTCCGCAACGGGTACTACAGCCTTGGCCCCAGGATCATCGAGATGGACCTGCAGATCAGGCAAACGGACCCTTTGCTCCTCGCCAGCCATGGCGTCCTGGAAGAACTTGTTGAGAACGTTGGTCACTCTGCCCTGCTCTTGACCGCATTCCGTGATTCGGTGCTGTGCGTAGGGGAAGTCCGTGCGCCATCGAGTCCGGCAAATCGATTCAGCCGAGGGCAACGTCGGCCAATGTTCCAAGGGGCCGGTTCGAAGGTCATCCTCGCCTATCTCCCCCACCACCGGCTGAAGGCGATCTACCCGCGCTACAGTGACGAAATTGAGAAGGCCGGGCTGGGCGCCACCTGGAGCGAGTTCCGCAAGGCCCTGGGTGAAATCAAGAAAGATGGTTATCTCCTGACGCGCGGGGAGTTTAACCCCGGAGTGTACGGTGTGGCCGCCCCTATCCTTACTGACCAAAAGACGTCTGTGGGCAGCGTGGGCGTGGCTTGGGATGAACACGTCCGTGACATCAACGTCGAGGAAGCGATAAAGGCCGTTAAGGAAGCTGCGGCCACTGTCTCCCGCCGCCTCACGCAAAACCAGAACGGCTCCTAGATCCAGCCTAGCTAAGGGCTGAACGGCACGCTTTGGCCTGCCAAACTGTCCTGCGCGGATGTGCGCATACCGGCAGGGGAAGCCTCTTGGCCGGCGCAAGCCATTAGCGCCCACGGCAGGCGAGGGAACGACAGGCATGGCACCCGAATGCCGCCAGCCGCGTCACGGACTGCAGGATCCTCGGCTCATGAGAACGCCGAGTCGGAGGTGCCGGTGCTGACACAGCCGGCCACGCACGAGATATCGCCTCTTGCAGGTACTGGCTGGCTGTTCGAAATTGACCTTGCGCCTGAATCATTAGGCCCGTTGACGATATCCCGTCATGTGGGATATGGTGAATTTAGAGCGGCCGGTGAATATGTATTACAGAGACGGACCGCCACCTCCCGCCTGTTCTTGGCGGGGGATGAATCGACTTTTATGAAGGAGCAGGAGATGCGCGTAAGCAAAGCAGCGGACACCGACATCGAAGCAGTCGGATCCATGCGCGAGGGAAAGCTGGACCAGAAGCACCTGCTGTTCGGCGAGGACGGTTCGCCGAACAACTACGACCTAAACATGGGCCACACCGGCGGCGGCGGGTGGCGGACCCCGCGGCACCGGCACAACTTCGACCAGGTCCGCTACGTCATCCAGGGCCGGCTTCCCTACTCCGAGAATGATTACCTGGAGGAAGGCTGGGTCGGGTACTTCCCCGAAAGCGTCCACTACGGTCCGCAGGAACGCGCCGAAGGCCTGCGCACCCTGGTGCTTCAGGCCGGCGGCGCCAGCGGCCAGGGCTACCTGTCCGTCGCGCAGCGTGAGGCGACCAACTCGGAGCTGGAAAAGACCGGCGAGTTCAAAAAGGGCCTGTACCACTACACCGACGCCAACGGTGAAGCCCAGACCGTGGACGGGTCGCAGGCGATCTTCGAACATGCCACCGGCGGCAAGCTCGAGTTCGCCACCCCGCGCTACGAAGACGTCATCGCCATGAACCCCGCAGCCTACGACTGGCTGGAGTCGGGCGACGAGGGAGTGTCCGAGAAGTGGCTGGGCAGCTTCACCGAACGCAACTTCCGCATCGGCTTCCTGCGCCTGGATGCCGGCGCGACCTACCAGGCCGGCCAGTTCCCGTCCATCGAAATCCTGTTCCAGACCAAGGGCCA
>NZ_JBHUSE010000032.1:0-30369 GCF_042674585.1 Arthrobacter sp. NPDC057013 | reverse complement strand
TTCCGGGTGTGAACCATGACCCGACTCACCGGTGAAGCATCAGGTGGGAACGATGTCCCGACTCACGTGTGAACTATGTCGTGAAACTAGACACCTCCTGGGGCGCACGTTGACACCCCGGTCTACGGACCGGGGTGTTTTCTTTGCCTCCCGGGCAATTGCAAAGCATGCTTACTATTGCGGGCTGACTGTGCCTATGATCGGACTGGGCGCCGGACATCCGCACACGCCGGCCAACCTGGACCACCAGTCGAGGAAGGAACACCCGCATGCAGCACAGCCAGTCGGGCGAGAGCCCCGCCACTCCTGAGACGCCCCGGCCCTCGAGCTCCGCGGCAGGCCAGCCGGGCACCGCAGTGCCCCCTGAATCCGCGCCGGCGGGAGCGGGCACAGGTACCGGCGCGGCGGGCCGGCACCCCGGCACGGCCGCCATCCCGGGCTATGACGGGAGCACATCACCGCAGCCCCGCGTGGCGGAGCCCGAACGGCGCGTCACGCGCGCCGGAATGATCTGGGTGGCCGTAGCCTCGGCCCTGGTGGTACTGGTACTGCTGATCATCTTCATCCTGCAGAACCAGGAACTCGTCCAGGTGAAGTTTTTCGGCCTCGAAGGGGCGGTCTCGCTCGGGATGTCCCTCTTCATCGCCGCAGTGGGCGGGGGTGTCCTCGTCGCAATGGCCGGCGCAGCCCGGATCATCCAGTTGCGCGCAGCTGCCCACCGGCGCCGGGTGCAGGCCAGCCGACAGCGGTAAAGCCGCAGGCCACAGGCGACTCAGTCAGTCCTCCAGGTACTCCTTGAGGTTGCCAAGCACCATGCTCCAAAGTTTTTCCGACTCCGCGGCCTCGTCATCACTCTTGTTATTGCCTTGGGTGATGATGACCCGGGTGCCCTCGGCCACGGGTTCCAGCACGTATTCCACGGTGTGGTAGCTGGCCGGCTCGTCGGGCAATCCCGACAGGGGGCTGTAGTGGGTGATGCGCAGGAGTTTGTTGGGGCGCGCCTCCAGTACCGTGCCCTTGTCCTGGTAAGACTTGCCCTGCCACTCCCCCTCAAACGTCACAGGGTCACCCTCCCGCCAGGTGGATGTCACGTGCGTGCCGAGGAAGTATTCCTTGACGTCGGCCGGATCCGTCAGTGCCTTCCACACCCGTTCGGGCTGTGCCGCGACAACGATGTCCGCCTCGGCGTCCCTGAATTGTTTGACCATGGTTTCCCCTCCTGGCGCCACCCTACCCGCCGGAAGGTACCGAAGTAAGGGCGCGGCAGCAGCCGGGGCCAGACAAAGCGAGGCCCGGTCCTGTCCCGGGGATCGGACCTCTGCCCCGGAAACATGTCGCGTTACGCCAGGCGAAGGGCTGCACCGGGTGCCGCGAAGCGCCGGTTCGAAGGTCTTGGCCAGGTGCACCGCGGACCGGCCCGAGTGCAGCGTGCCCATCATCTGGAAGCCCGGCTGCTTGCCATTGAGCCAGGCCAAGAAGGCGATCCCGGTCTTCAGTCGTGGTGGCTGGTCATCGGGAGAGCGGATTCCCACTGCAAACACAGCGCCGAACCATAGCCGGACTGGCAAGCGCTTTCCTGACTTTTTCCACTGCGATATTGTGAGCATCAGCCGATTTTCCCGACGCTGGGGCCCGCTGAAGAGGAGTTGCGCCTGTGGCTGCGAGCACGCTGACCGAAGTAGCCCGCCTGGCCGGAGTCTCCCCTGCCACGGCCAGCCGCGTTCTGAACGGTTCTGCCAGGACCCCCGGACCGGACATCGCGGAGCGCGTCCGGAAGGCTGCGGACTCCCTGGGTTACATCCCCAACGCCCAGGCCCAGGGCCTCGCCAAGTCGAGCTCAGGCCTCATCGGGCTGATCGTGCACGACATCGCCGACCCCTACTTCTCGGCCATCGCCCGCGGCGTCCAGGCCGCTGCGCAGCACCAGAACAAGATGGTTTTGCTGGCCACCACCGCGGGCAGTCCCGCCGACGAGCGCGCGGCCGTGGCAGCCTTTGCCGCGCGCCGCGCGGACTCGATCGTGATCGCGGGATCGCGGTCTGCACGGACCGCCGACAGGCAGGGCAACGCCGAACTGGCCGCCGAACTTGACCGCTATTGCCGCAACGGCGGCCGGGTGGGCGTGGTGGGCCACGCCGTGGTGGGCGCCGAATCCGAGGAGGGCTATCACGTGGTCGAGGTTCCCAACGAGGAGCTCGCAGCCGCACTCGCCCGGGAGCTGGCCGCCTCACACGCCGGGGCGTTCGTCATCATCGCCGGCCCGGAGGGCCTCCTGACCTCCGACGACCGGGTGCGCGGATTCCAGCGGGGCCTGGCTGACGCGGGCCTGCCGCCGGCGGACGTCCTGCACGCAGGGTTCGACCGCGCGGGCGGATTCGAGGCAGGCCTGGAACTCGTGGCCCGCATCGGCGGGAGCGGCGCAAGCAGCAAGAGCCGGCTCTGCATCTTCGCCGTCAACGACGTCATGGCCATCGGGGCCACCGCCGCACTGCGTTCCAAGGGGCTGCGGATCCCCCGCGATGCTGCCATCGCCGGCTTTGACGACATCGAAACCCTGCGCGACTTCCGCCCGGCCCTCTCCACCGTCCGCCTGCCACTGGAGGAAATCGGCCGGCTGGCAGTTCCCGGCGCGGGACCGGGCCAGACGGCCGCAACCGTAGAGGTGAAGGGCGAAGTGACGCTCCGCCGGAGCACCGAGCCGGCCGGCGAGTCATAGACGCGGAGGCAAGGGAAGGCGGCCATGGCAGGCCCTTCACAAGAGGAAGAAGGCGGCATCACCACAGCGGCCGCCGAGTGGCCCGCCGTCGAGCAGCTGTTCGGCATCCGCGGTGAGCCCTCACGGTGCTGGTGCCGCTTCTTTGCCCTGCCGGGTGCCAGCTTCGCTGCCACCCCGGCCGCTGACCGCAAAGCACAGCTGAAGGACAAGTTCGACGGCGGCGGGCCGGCACCGGGGGTTCTGGCAAATCGCAGCGGTTCCGTCGTCGGCTGGTGCGCCGTGGAGCCGCGGCAGTGCTACCCGCGGATCCTCCGTTCGCAGGTGTTCAAGGCCGCCGGCCCGCCAGTCACCGACGGTGGCGGCGGGAGCGTATGGTCGGTGAGCTGTTTCGTCGTCGCACCCGGCCACCGGCGCAGCGGTGTGGCAGCAGCCCTGCTGGCTGCCGCCGTCGGCCACGCAAGCGCCAACGGTGCCGCCGTCGTGGAAGGGTACCCGGTGGATCCCGCCCAGCGGCCGAAGGCCGGGCCGGCGGACCTCTACCAGGGCACGCTCGGCCTGTTCCTGGCCGCCGGGTTTGAGGTGGTCAGTGACGCCGTTCCCGGGCGCGCGGTGGTGCGGCTGCGCGTGGGATGAAGCGGGCAGCCGGGCGTCGGTGACCGGCTATCTTGGCAGCATGGCAAATGAAGCGGTGCTGGCACTGATTCGCTCCGAACTGCGGGCGGCGGCAGACCCCGTCCGCGGCGCCGCGGCGCAGGCCTACATGAAGTCCGCAACACCGTCGCTCGGCGTCCGCGTGCCGGAGGTGCGCCGGACGGCCTTTGCCGTGGCCGCGGCACATCCCTTTGAAACGGCCGACGAGCTGCGGTCAACGGTGCTTGTCCTCTGGCGTGAGGCCCGCTATCGCGAGGAACGCTACGCCGCGATTGACCTGACAGGGCTGCGGAGCGTGGCCGGCGACCTGGCGATGCTGCAGGTGTATGAGGAGATCATCCGGACGGGCTCGTCCTGGGACTACGTTGACGGGGTTGCCCACCGGATCGGCGCACTGCTCAGGGCCCACCGGGAGGAACTGACACGCGTACTGCTCCGCTGGAGTGCCGACCGGGACTTCTGGATCCGGCGGGCATCAATTACGGCCCAGCTGGGCGCCAAAGTCCAGACGGACACGCGCCTGCTCACGGCGGTCATCGAGGCGAACATGGCCGACAAGGAATTCTTCATCCGCAAGGCCATCGGATGGTCGCTGCGTGAGTACGCCAAGACCGACCCGGCATGGGTCCTGGAGTTCGTGACACGGAACGGCCCCTCGCTGAGCCCGCTCTCGCGCAGGGAAGCCCTGAAAAACCTCCAGGTCAGATGAGCCTCGTCAGATGACCGGGCGGGTGGTGACCGGCTGGTCGGCCTTGCTGAACAGCAGCTTGGTGCTGCGGTCCAGGAAGATCAGGTACAGCGCAAACAGCAGGGCGATGATGGCGGCCGCGTTGCGGGCAAGTGCCAGGGCCAGGCCCAGGTCATCGGTCTGCAGGTAGGGAAAGACTTCGAGCTGGTCGGAGATGGCGTAAACCATGAAGAACGACACGATGAAGTAGAGCGCCTTGACCTGCCAGTCATCCCGGATGCCCGTGACGGCGAACAGCGGAATCAGCCACACCACGTACCAGGACTGGATCATGGGCGACAGCACCACAACCGCGGCGAAGGCGAGCGTCAGGCGGCGCATAAGACGGTCGTGTTCGCCCCGGAAGATCTGCCAGGCGACGATGCCCACGGCAAGGAGCTTGCCGACGTCGTAGACCCACTTGGCCAGGCCCCAGCCGTCCAGGCTGAACGCGTTGGCGATGGATGCGACCACCAGGCCAAGCAGCCCCACGGGGGCGTACCAGATCCACACGCTGCCCGGTGCCGAGAGGCCGTTGATCCAGCCGAACCCGAAGCCGTTCACCAGGCTCATGGCATAAAGCAGGGCAAAGCTGATTCCGGCGGTGAGGCCCCAGAACACGAACTTCCTGGGCCAGCTGGCCCTCTTGCCGGCCCAGAGCAGGCCGATGAACGGAAGAAACACCACGGTGATCGGCTTCACCGCGATGGAGGCCGTGACGAGGACGAGGCCCAGCATGACCCGCCGCGTGGCGCAATAGTAGAGACCCGCGAGGGCCAGCCCGATCATGAGCGAATCGTTGTGGACGCTGGCGATGAAGTTGGTCAGGAAGAGCGGATTGGCCGCCGTCAGCCAGAGGGCACGGTGCGGATTGACCCCGTGCAGTTGGGCGAGCTTGGGGACGTAGATGATGCAGAGCACCACACCCGCCAGCGCGGCCAGCCGGAACAGCATGATGCTGGCTTCCGGCTGGACATTGGTGGACCAGACCACGAACTGCTCGATCCACAAAAACACCTGGCCATACGGAACCGGGGCCTCGGTCCACATCTTGTCCGCGCCCAGCTGGAAGTAATTGGACAGCGCCGAGATGCCGTTCTCGTACGGGTTGAAGCCCTCCACCATCAGCCGGCCCTGGCCGATGTACGCGTAGACGTCCCGGCTGAACAGCGGGACGGTGAACATCATCGGAAGGCCCCACGCCACGATGGCCTGAAGCGTGGCCTTGCGGGCTTCCCTGCCCCACACGTGGACGTGCTGGCCTAGCCGGAGCCAGGCCCGGACCAGCAGCATGCCGCCCACCGCGAGCAGCACGATGGACAGCCCGACACCGAACGCCTCGGTGCGCATCCAGATGAACAGGGGCATCCGCCGCAGCTCCGAAACCGGCGCGAGCCAGCCGACGCCGAGCGATCCGATGAGCAGGAACATGGAACCGATGAAGCCGGAGAGAATCGGTGAGCGCGGGTTGTCCACTTCCGGCCGGGCCGGGTCCGTGGAAGTGCCGGTGGCCGTTTCCCCTATCGCAGGCACAGGCGCCGTCATCTCAGGATCGTCCAATCTCTTCTGCGCCTAGCCATCTAGGCATGTCTCTTTTTGGGCGTGCTGCCCCCTCTGCAGCCAAGCTGAGCGGCCGGCCGAATTGGGCAGCCAGCCAAATTGGGCGCCGCCAGCCAATTTGGGCGACGCCGGGGACGCGGCCACCGCAGTCAGGCGTTGCCACGTACCCGAAATATTAGCACCGGAGCGCCTCTCCAAGGCTTGCATGCGGCTAAACGGTAGGCTGAACGGGTGCCTATTACTAACGAACGCATCGTCTGGATCGACTGCGAAATGACCGGCCTCGACAGCGTCAACGACGCCCTGATCGAGGTTGCGGCCCTGGTGACCGACTCCGAACTCAACATCCTCGGCGACGGGGTGGACGTGGTCATCAAGCCCGACGACGCCGCCCTCGCCCAGATGAACGACTTCGTCCGGGACATGCACACCCGGTCAGGCCTGCTGAACGAGCTTCCGGCCGGCAAGACGATGGCCGAAGCAGAGGCCCTGGTGCTGGACTACATCCGCAAGTGGGTTCCAGATCCCCGCAAGGCGCCCCTCGCCGGCAACTCGGTGGGAACGGACCGGGTCTTCCTTGCCCGGGACATGCCCTCGGTGGTGGAGCACCTGCACTACCGCATCATCGATGTCAGCACCATCAAGGAGCTTGCCCGGCGCTGGTATGCGCGGGCCTACTTCCAGGCGCCGGCCAAGCACGGCGGCCACCGTGCCCTCGGGGACATCAAGGATTCCATCGACGAACTCCGGTACTACCGGGAAGCTGTCTTCGTGCCAGCCCCCGGACCGGACAGCGCCTCAGCGCTGAAGATCTCCCAGCGCATCTCTGCCTCGCCCTCCGCCGTCGACCAGCCCTCCGCCGTCGACCCGCAGGCCCCGGAAACCGCTACGCCGCCCGCAGCGCAGCAGACCGGAAAGTAATCTGCGCCACGTTTGAGGAAAATTTTGCCGAAAAAGCCAAAAGTGGCAAAAGCATCCCCCAACAGCAGGTAAGCTATTTGTCGTTGCCTTTTCGGAAGGCCGGGAAACCGGACAGTCCGCAGGGCACATGGTGGGCGTAGCTCAGTTGGCAGAGCGCCTGGTTGTGGTCCAGGAGGTCGCGGGTTCAACCCCCGTCGCTCACCCGCACCGAGGACGGCAGTTTATTGCCGGCCAGCAACAAAGGCCGTACCGGTTATCCGGTGCGGCCTTTGTTGGTTTCACCCCTGCCGGCCCCCGTCCGGCAAAGCGCCGAAGGAATCCCCTGACATGACCGTTCTGCCCATCACCATCTGGGGTGAGCCGGTGCTGCACCGCCGGGCTGCTGAGGTGGAGGAGTTCGACGACGGGCTTCGCCAGCTGATTGCCGACATGTTCGAAACGAACGACAAGGCGAACGGCGTCGGACTGGCCGCGCCGCAGATCGGCGTGGGCAAGCGGATCTTCGTCTACAAGTACGAGAACGAGGACGGCGCTCCCCCGGCCGGTGCCGTAGTTAACCCTGTGCTGACCCTCTCCAAGGTGTCCGGGGCCCTCCCGGATCCGGACGAGGAAGTGGAGGGCTGCCTCTCCTTCCCCGGCGAGCAATATCCGCTCAAGCGCGCCGAATGGGTGCGGGTGCAGGGCTTCGACGCCCACGGAAACCCGGTGGACTTCGAGGCGACCGGCTGGTTCGCCCGCATCATCCAGCACGAATTCGACCACCTGGATGGCAAGCTGTACGTCAACCGCCTCATCGACAGGTACGCCCGCAAGGCAATGAAGCAGGCCAAGAAGAGCGGCTGGGGCGTCCCAGGACTGACCTGGATGCCGGGCGTGGACCCGGACCCGTTCGGCCACTGACACCGGCGCGGCTTCGGCCGCCGCCAGCCGCGGCTGCGGCCCTACCGGGGCACCACCGTCTGCTGCTCCGGGCATGAATCCAGCACGCGGGCCATGACGTCCTTCTCAGGCTGGGTGACCCAGAGGCCGTACGCTGCCTTCACCGAGATCTGCCGCGCCACGTAGTGGCACCGGAGCGCCTTGTTCTCCGGCAGCCAGGTGGCGGCGTCCGAGGCGCTTTTCTCCTGGTTGGCGTCACCGTCCGCGGCAATGAGGTTGAGCGGATCGTTGGCAAGGTTCTGGCGCTGCTGCGCAGTCAGCTGCTGGGCCCCTTTCTGCCAGGCATCGCCCAAGGCGACGACGTGGTCGATCTGCACGTCCTTGCTGGAATCAGCTCCGCGGACAAACCTCACCACCATCCCCACATACGGCTCCTGCATGGTGCCGGCGGCAACTTTGCACTTTGATCCCTTGGCGAAAGCAACGTCGTGAAGGTCCCGGCGCAGGATGTCGTTGCGCGTGTCGCAGCCGTTGTGGTCCGCGTCCTGCCAGGCCTGGCCGAATGCGGACCGGTCGTAATCGCCGCCGGGTGCCCTGCCGTTCACGGCCAGTGCCTCCAGTGCGGCGGCCGCGCTGCCCCGCGGCACCGGGTACGGAGGTGCCACCGGCTTCATCCAGGCAGCGTCGAACACCGGCGCCTCGCTGGGTCCGGACACCGCAGGCTCGGCCGCGATGAACTGCCCCGCCGTAAAAAACCACACGGTGGCCGCCACCACCGATACCGTCGCCACACCGAGCACCGCCCAGGCCTGCCGGGAGCGCCGGCGGGCACGCCGGTAGCCGGCCCAGCTGACACTCATGCAGGCACTCCGGTGCGCCGGGCGCGGGAGTCTCGGGCAGGATGTGGGTACACATCCAGAAGCTTAGGTGTAACAGCCCGGCGGGGTGCGGGTATCCACAGTGTGGAGGACAGGTGCCCTGTGGAGGGCGGGTGGCTTACTGCTCGCGCATAACCCGATGGAGATCCGTGTTGGCGAGGTCAAGCAGCCGCTCCAGCTGGGCTACCCTCTCGTCGCCGATGTCCCCTCGCGCGTGCGCGGCACGCGCCTCGTCCAGAAGCCTCTGGGCTTCTTTCTGGTTCGCCTTTGCAACGTCGAGGGCATGTTCCAGGGTTGTCTCATGCTGAAGCGTCGGGTTCTGTTCCATGACACAAGTTTGTGCCCGTTTCCCGGCTGATTCCAGAGAATTGCCCGGGAACTTCCCGGGAACGGGTCAGCCCCGCCGGCACAGGGTGTGCCGGCGGGGCTGACGGAATGCTTCGGGTTAGACGGAGGCTGCCACGGCCAGGACCGGGGCGGCATCCTTTTCGGAGTCCTTGGCAGGGAAGGCAGGCGGATTGACCCCGGCCATTTCCTCCATGACGCGGACCACCTGGCAGCTGTAGCCGAACTCGTTGTCGTACCAGACGTAAACAACCAGGTTCTTGTTGTTGGCGATCGTGGCGAGGCCGTCGACGATGCCAGCACGGCGGGAGCCGACGAAGTCGGTGGAGACAACCTCGGGCGAGTCGATGTAGTCGATCTGCTTGCGCAGGTCCGAATGCAGCGACATCTCGCGCAGGTAGTCGTTGACCTCGTCCTTGGTGGTGCCTTTTTCCAGGTTGAGGTTCAGGACGGCGAGGGACACGTCCGGGGTGGGGACCCGAATGGAACTGCCGGAGAGCTTGCCCTGCAGCTCGGGAAGCGCCTTGGCCACGGCCTTGGCGGCACCGGTCTCGGTGATCACCATGTTCAGCGCGGCCGAACGCCCCCGCCGGTCGCCCTTGTGGAAGTTGTCGATCAGGTTCTGGTCGTTCGTGAACGAGTGGACCGTCTCGACGTGCCCGTGGATCACGCCGTACTTGTCGTTGAGGGCCTTCAGGACCGGGGTAATGGCGTTGGTGGTGCAGGAGGCGGCCGTCACGATCCGGTCCGAATCGGTGATGTCGCCATGGTTGATGCCGTGGACGATGTTCTTCAGCTCGCCCTTGCCGGGCGCGGTCAGCAGGACCTTGGCGACGCCCTTGCTCAGAAGGTGCTGGCCGAGGCCTTCGGCGTCGCGCCAGCGGCCGGTGTTGTCCACCACGAGGGCGTTGTTGATGCCGTACGCGGTGTAGTCGATGGTGGCGGGGTTGTCCGAGTAGATGACCTGGATCTGCACGCCGTTGGCCGTGATGGTGTTGGCCTCGGTGTCCACCCGGATGGTTCCCTCGAAGGAGCCGTGCACGGAGTCGCGGCGCAGCAGGCTCGCACGCTTGGTCAGGTCGTTGTCGGAGCCGCGCCGGACCACGATGGCGCGCAGTCGCAGGCCGTGGCCGCCGCCGGCCTTTTCGATGAGGAGGCGGGCCAGGAGCCTGCCGATGCGGCCGAAGCCGTAGAGCACGACGTCGGTGCTGGTACGGTCGTCAGCGCCGCGCTTGCCCACGATCTCGGCGAGCTCGGCACGGAGGAATTCCTCCAAAGTCAGGTCGCCGCCGTCGGACTTGAACTTCTGGTTCAGGCGGGCGATGTCGATGGCAGCGGCACCCAGGTCCAGCTGCGCCAGCGTGTTCAGCAGCGGGGCTGTCTCCTCGAGGAGCAGCTCATCCTTGCTCATCCGGCGCGCAAAGCGGTGCGCCTTCAGGATGTTCATGGTGGACTTGTTGATCAGGCTGCGACCGTGGATGGAGGTGACCACGTTGTTTTCACGGTACAGCCGGCCGATCACCGGGATCATGGCCTCGGCGAGCGCCTCCCGGCCCATCCACGTATCAAGACAAGAATCTGACGTCTGGCTCACAGAACTACCTTCCTTGGTTCAACCGGCCTACGTCCTCGTAAACCGGATGGCGGCCACTGGAAGTTATCCAGGGCAAGCTGGCACCGGCAGGGTTTCGGTCCACCCCGGATGCCGTCGACCGTGCAAAGAAAAACCGCCGGCTGCGAACGCAGATCCGGCGGTAGAACTTCTACGTTCACCATCCATTCTAAGGTGGCGCGGGGGCCGGAAAGCGCCGGGAGCCCGTGAAATCACTCACACGGGGTGTGATGCCTGCCGCCCGGCCGGGGGTAGCGCTACTGCTCGCCGTACCGGAGGCGGCCAATGCTCCAGGCAGCTACGTGGCGGAGGTCCACCCTCGTCGCGTTCAGGCGGATGGGGTTTCCGCCGGAGATCACTACAGGTTCAAGGAAATGAAGGAACCGGATCTGGCCTTCCTCCACGGCGTGAGGCAATGCCGCCGGAATTTCGCCTGAGGTGCTGATCTGCGCATTCTGGCGCCTGGTCCATGCTTCTTCACCCACTACCGAGCCAGAAACTATCGTTCCGTCGACAATGACGGTGAGCTCGATCGTCCCGTCCGTATCTTGGCGGCCCGGGCCAAAGATGGGCGCCAGCAGACTGTCCAGTCTGGGGTCGATGTCAGGGGAGGACTGCACGGCATCTGCCTTCCGGACGCGGTGTGGGCCGGCGGCCTACTTGAGTGGATGGGTTGACCGATACGCCGGGTTCTGTGCTCCCGCGCCGTTGCCGGTGCGGGAGTAGCGGCCATCCATCTACGAGCGCCGTTACCGACGCCCTCCAGCGGCCTACCCGGACACTCGGGCGGGCAGCCCTCAAACGTGTCCTGTCTGGCCTTGCTCCGGGTGGGGTTTACCTAGCCTTCCCGGTCACCCGGGAAGCTGGTGGTCTCTTACACCACCGTTTCACCCTTACCTGCTTCATGCCGCTTTCAATCGGCGTGACGCAGGCGGTCTGTTTTCTGTGGCACTGGCCTGCGGGTTACCCCGAGTGGGCGTTACCCACCACCCTGCCCTGTGGAGCCCGGACGTTCCTCGAGCCACTTGCGTGGCGCGCGGCCGCCTGGTCAACCCATCCGCAGTCCAGTTTACGGGCTTTCCCGGCAGGCCCGGACACGCGCCGGTTCCGGGGTTAGGATCGGAAAATGGACCAGTCGTCTTTTCCACGGCCGTCCTTTCCACGGCGGCGCATGCTGCAGCTGGCAGCCGCTGCCGGTCTGAGTGCGGCCGCGACATCAGCCTGCACCGGCCCGCCGTCACCGGTTCCCGGTCCGACGACGGCCAACACCACAACGGCCGGTCCCGTGCCGTCTTCCTCCACAGTGCCGGCTTCCGCTGTGCCGATTCCTGCGGTGTCGACGCGGACAGGCGGCTTTGTCTCCCGCTTCCGCCCTGCAGTCATCACGCGCTGGTCCCTGGCCGTGCCGCTTCCGGAGGAGGCCAACCAGTTGCTGCCGGTGGCGGTCTTCCTGCACGGGCTCGGCGCCAGCCATGAGGTTCTGTTGCGCGACCTCGCGGCGGACCGTGCCCTGCAGGGCCACCTGGACGACGGCGGGCTGCCCTTTGCGGTGGCCGCCGTGGACGGCGGCGACTCCTGGTGGCATGCCCGCGCCGACGGCAGCGACACGCAGTCCATGCTGGTGCAGGAGTTCCTGCCGTTCCTGGGCGAACAGGGGCTGGACCTCGGAAGGGTCGGCATGTTCGGCACGTCGATGGGAGGGTTCGGTGCCCTCCTCCTGGCGTCGCGGGGCAGGGTGTCCGGGCTTCGCGCGGTGGCTGCCATGAGCCCGGCCGTCTGGTCCAGCTATGCGGAGGGGATGCAGGGCGCCTTCGACGGCCCGGCTGATTTCGCGGCGAATAACGTTTTTGCGCTCCGGCCGAGGCTTGCGGCGATTCCGAAGCGGATCGACTGCGGCAGTGAGGATGATCTGGCCGCCACGGTGCGCCAGTACCGTTCGGGACTTCCCGGCCGCGTGGAGGGCGGCTTCCAGCCAGGCGGCCACGATGCCTTGTACTGGCGGTCCATCCTGCCGGACGTCCTGGACTTCCTTGGCCGTTCGCTGGGCTGACCTTACCCGGCCGACAGCTGCGGACCCCAACTGACCCGCACCCGGCCGGTAGGATCGTACGGTGCTGATTCTGCTCCCCCCGTCCGAAGGCAAGACTCCGGCCGTCCGCGGCGACGCCATGGACTGGGCTTCGTTGAGTTTCCCTGTGCTGAACACCTACCGGGCGAAGGTACTCGACGCGCTGGGGACAGTCAGTGCGCGCGAGGATGCCCTCGCCCTGCTGGGCGTCGGAGCCTCCCTCAAGGACGACGTCGAACGCAACACCCGGCTCCACGCCGAACCGGCGGCGCCGGCACACCAGGTGTATTCCGGCGTGCTGTACGACGCCCTCGGCTACAAGTCGATGACCCCGGCGCAGCGGCGCCGTGCGGACGAATCGGTGCTGGTCATCTCCGCACTGTGGGGCGCCATCCGGTTCGCCGACTGCGTGCCCGCCTACCGGCTGTCCATGTCAACGGCACTGCCTGACGTCGGACGGCTCGCCTCATTCTGGAAACCGCAGCTTACCGGTGCCCTCGGCGAAGTTGCCGGCGGCCGGCTACTGGTGGACTGCCGGTCCAGCACCTACGCGGCGGCCTGGGCTCCCCCGCCGGCAAATACGGTGACGGTCAACGTGTTCACGGAGGTGAATGGCGTGCGCAAGGTGGTCAGCCATTTTGCCAAGCACACCCGGGGTGAGCTGGCCCGGCACCTGCTGATGCGGCGCGGCAAAGCCCCGGCGACGCCGGAGCAGCTGCGGAAGGCGGCGGCAGAGAAGTGGCAGGCGGAACTCGTTCCGGGCACCGCACGCAAGGCACACGCCCTCAACATCATCCTGCCGGGCTAGATTTTCCTGCCGGGCCTGGCCTCCGTCAGCCCCACTCGGCGGAACGCACCAGGATGCAGCCGGAGTCGGGGCAGAACACGATGTCGTCCTCGGCGGCGGCCTTGATCTCGGCCAGGTCGCCGGGGCTCAGCTGCATGCCCGACCCTTCGGAGGTGCCATGGAAAAGCCGCGCGGCGCCGACTCCGCGGCGCGCCAGCGTCTTCTCGTAGACGGCGAGCATTCCGGTGTCCAGCCCCGCGGCGAATCCTGCCCGCTTGCCGGCCACCTCTTTCTCCTCGGCGGCGACCTCGGCCAGCGCAGCGTCGAGCTCGGCCCTGATCCCGCCGAATGAACCCTGGATGTCGTCGACGATGCTTTGCTGCGCCGCCTGCCGTTCGCGCAGGCCGTCCAGCCGCTCCAGAACCTCCAGTTCGACGTCCTCCAGGTCTGAACGGCGCTTGTTGAGCGAGGCAATGTCCTTCTGCAGGGCGACGAGGTCCTTGGAGAGCCCGGTGCCGCTGTTGAGCCTGGCCTCGTCCCGTTCGATCCGGGTTGCCACCTGCTCCACGTCCGCTTCGGCCCGCTTCAGTTCCGCTTCGGCATCGTGGACGGCGAGTTTCGCGGCGCCCAGTTCCCCGTTGGCAACGTTGAGGGCGGCCTCAAGATCGGTGATCCGGGGATCGTTTTCAAGGGTGCGGCGGCGGCTGGCCAGTGACTTCAGCCGGGCGTCCAGGCCCTGGAGCTCGAGCAACTTCAATTGTTCAGCCGGTGCTGCCTTGGCCACGTTTTACCTCCGCTTGATCCCGTCCGGCCCCGGGGCCGGCACCCCTGTGGGGTTTTCTAGACTCTAGCGCCTAACGCGCTCCCCAGCCTCGCTACGCATCCCACCGGCTCCCAAACCTCGCTGCGCTCGGTGCGGGCCCCTCGCCGGCGTGGGCCCTGCGATGGACTTCGCACGCCAGGCTTAGCCGGGAGTGAGTATGAAGTCCCACGGGTCGCTGTTGGTGGTGCTGACCCGGATTTCGACGTCGAGGCCCTGGTCCGCGAGCACGTTGCCCAGCGCCTCGGCGGCGGCCGGCAGCCACAGCCATTCGCTGGCGAAATGCGAGACGTCGATGAGGTAGGGGCGGCCGTTCACGGCAGCTTCCCTGGCCTCGGACGCCGGGTGGTGGCGCAGGTCTGCGGTGACGTACAGGTCCGCGTTGCTGGCCCGGACCTCGTCGAAGAGCGAATCCCCGGCCCCGCCGCACACGGCAACCCGCTGCACCAGCCCGTCCTTGTCCCCGGACACCCGTACTCCGCCGGCCACCGAGGGGAGGATGCCAAAGACCCGCGCAGCGAATTCCCCGAGGGTGATCGACTCGTTGAGGTCGCCGACGCGCCCGATGCCTTCCTCCGGAAGGCCGTCGGCTGCCGGAGTCAGCGGCGATACGTTCTCCAGTCCCAGGGCGTCGGCCAGGATGTCGGAAACGCCGCCCACCGCTGAGTCTCCGTTGGTGTGGACGGTCAGCAGGGCAGTGCCGGATTCGATCAGGCGGTGGACCGCCCGGCCCTTCGCTGTGTTGGCGGCAACGGAGGTGACGCCCTTGAGGAGGAGGGGGTGATGCGTGATGAGCAGTTCGGCGCCCCATTCGATGGCCTCGTCGATGACCTCGAGCGTGGGGTCCACCGCGAACATGACGCGCGTGACTTCGGCGGACGGATGGCCAGCCACGAGACCCACTTCATCCCATGCCTCTGCAAGCGACTCAGGCCAGAGCTCCTCCACGGCCAGCATGAGCTGCCCCAGCGTTGCAGCGGCCGGTGACTCCGCGGCGTCGGGAACGTCTTCCGGTTCCGCTGCAACGTCACTGTTCACAGGTTCCATACTCATACTTTTACCCTACAGTCGGCACTGGCGACTGACCGGCATATGACCGCAGGGTTGGCTTGGGAATCATTGGCGCCCGCGAACCATTAAAGAGGACATGGGTAAAGAGGACTTGAGAACTTTTGTGCTTGGCGGAGGCTGCTTCTGGTGCCTGGACGCCGTCTACCAGAAAACGAGGGGTGTCACGTCGGTCGTGTCGGGATACACCGGCGGCCACGAACGCGACCCGGACTACTATTCAGTCTGCTCCGGCACCACGGGGCACGCCGAGGTGGTCGCCGTGACCTTCGATGAGGAGGTCATCCCGGCCGAGGTCATCCTGGACATGTTCTTCGCGCTGCACGATCCCACCACGCTCAACCGCCAGGGCTACGACGTCGGCACCCAGTACCGCTCGTCCATGTTCTATGAGACAACCGAGGAGAAGATCCTCTTCGAGGAGGCGATCGAACGGAATCAGGCCCTGTGGTCCCGGCCGATTGTGACCGAGGTCAGCCGGCTTCCCGTGTTCTATCCGGCGGAGAACATTCACCAGAACTACTACGCCAAGTTCCCGGAGCAGGGTTATTGCCAGGTCATTATTAACCCGAAGCTGGCCAAGGCACGGAAATATTACTCTGCGTGGCTTAATGCTTAGCAGGGGCGCTGACCCCCTCGTTAGGCTGACCAAAGTATTCCCTCCTGAGAGATAGGCGCACCTACACATGGCACGGATCTACGACGATGTAACACAGCTGGTGGGCGGTACCCCGCTGGTCAAGCTCAACCGACTGACGGAAGGCCTGGACGCCACCGTTGCGGTCAAGCTCGAGTTCTACAACCCGGCCAACAGCGTCAAGGACCGTATCGGCGTCGCCATCATCGACGCCGCTGAGAAGTCCGGCGCGCTGAAGCCCGGCGGAACCATCGTCGAAGGCACCTCCGGCAACACCGGCATCGCCCTGGCCATGGTGGGCGCAGCCCGCGGCTACAAGGTCATCCTGACCATGCCGGAAACCATGTCCACCGAGCGCCGCGTCATGCTCCGCGCCTTCGGTGCCGAGATCGTGCTGACCCCGGGCTCCGAAGGCATGCGCGGTGCCGTGGAGAAGGCCCAGGAAATCGTGGCCAACACCGAGAACTCCATCTGGGCCCAGCAGTTCGCCAACGAGGCGAACCCGGAGATCCACCGCAAGACCACCGCTGAGGAGGTCTGGGCCGACACCGACGGCAAGGTTGACATCTTTGTCTCCGGCATCGGCACCGGCGGCACCATCACGGGCGTCGGACAGGTCCTGAAGGAGCGCAACCCCGACGTCCAGATCGTTGCCGTGGAGCCCAAGGACTCCCCTATCCTCAACGGCGGAGCCCCCGGCCCGCACAAGATCCAGGGCCTCGGCGCCAACTTCATTCCGGAACTCCTGGACACCAACGTCTACGACGAGGTCCTGGACGCCACCCTGGAGGACTCCGTGGCCGTAGCCCGCGAGCTTGGTGTCAAGGAAGGCATCCTGGGCGGTATCTCCTCCGGCGCCATCGTTTGGGGCGCACTGGAGCTGGCCAAGCGCCCGGAAAACGCCGGCAAGCTGATCGTGGCTGTCGTCTGCGACTTCGGTGAGCGTTACATCTCCACCGTGCTGTATGACGACATCCGCGGCTAGACCTTAGCCAGCTGCTTTCCGTTTCCTGTAGAAAGATCTTTGTGGGTTTCTTCGCAAGACTTAAGGAAGACCTCGACGCCGCCCGGTCCCACGACCCGGCGGCTCGAGGTTCTTTTGAGAACTTTTTCGCGTACTCAGGGCTGCACGCCATCTGGGCGCACCGCCTGACGCACAAGCTGTGGCAGAACCCGTCCACGCGGTTTCCGGCACGACTCATCTCGCAGCTCACGCGCTTCCTCACCGGCATCGAGATCCATCCCGGTGCCACGATCGGACGCCGCTTCTTCATCGACCACGGCATGGGCGTGGTCATCGGCGAAACGGCCGAGATCGGGGAGGACGTCATGATCTACCATGGCGTCACACTTGGCGGCCGCTCCCTGGCGAAGGTCAAGCGCCACCCCACCATCGGGGACCGGGTGACGATCGGTGCGGGCGCCAAAATCCTGGGGCCGATCGTCATCGGCAACGACAGCGCCGTGGGGGCGAACGCCGTCGTGGTCAAGGACGCACCGCCCGAGTCCATCGTCACGGGCATCCCCGCAAGCTGGCGGCACCGCGACGCACAGCGCGAGACCAAGCCCGCCGTGGACCCGGCAGAGTATTACATCGAATACCGGATCTGACGCTAATCAGCCAGCGATTCTTTTCAGCACCACCGTCACCGCCAGGTCGTACACCCGGTCGGGCAGGAGCCGCCGCAGCGCCGTGATGGCGCGGGCGCCCCTGCCCACCGGGTAACGCGTCCGGGGCCGGGCCGCAGTGGCGGCCTGCAGCACCGCGCCGGCGACGACTTCGGGCCGGGTGGACGTCGCGGGCCGCTCAGTCGACGCCAGCACGGCTGCCATGTCCCTGGCCTGCGCCGCGTAGGGCCCGCCGCCTGAGCTCGCCAACAACCCTTCGGCGGCAATCCCGCCCCACTCCGTGACAGTGCTGGCAGGTTCGATGATGCACACGCGGATCCCGTGTGGCTTCAGTTCCAGCCGCAGCGCGTCGCTGAGGCCCTCTACGGCGAACTTGGTGGCGTGGTACCAGGTGCCCAGCGGCTCATAGAACTTGCCTCCGATGGAGGAGATGTTGATGATCCTGCCCCGCCCGGCAGCACGCATTGTGGGCAAAACCAGCTGCGTCATCCGCGCCAGGCCAAAGACATTCACGTCGAACTGCCGGCGGCCCTCCGCCAGCTCCATCTCCTCCAGGGAACCGAAGGACCCGAAACCGGCGTTGTTCACCAGGACATCAATCCGGCCCTGGTCAGCCAGCACCGCTGCCACCATGCCCTGCATGGACGCGTCGTCCGTGACATCCAGTGGCAGCACCTTGATCCCCTGCGGCTTGAGCGGCTCCATCCTGTCCACCCGCCGGGCACCGGCGTAGACGGTGAATCCGTTGGCAGCTAGCAACTTGGCCGACTCGAATCCAATACCGGTGGAGGCTCCGGTGACAATCGCTACTGGCTGGGCCACTCTGCACTCCTCGGGGTGAATCGGCTGGATGGTGGTCGGCTACGGTACGGATCGTCGTCGTAAAAGCAGCTGGAGCCGGACGCACGAACGGCCGGCACCTCCCAGACTATGGGGAGGACCGGCCGTTCCTGCGTTACACCGGGGGTGGCTAGTGGGTGTCCACTGCCTCAACCTCGGACTTGTCCTCGCCCCACAGGGTGTGGAACGTGCCCTCGGCGTCGACGCGGCCGTAGGTGTGGGCACCAAAGAGGTCGCGCTGGCCCTGGATCACCGCAGCAGCAAGGCGCTTGCGGCGCAGTCCGTCGTAGTAAGCCAGCGAGGAGGAGAACACGGGAACCGGGATGCCCAGCTGGACGGCCGTTGCGACCACGCGGCGCCATGCCGGCAGGGCACCGGCGATCGCCTTGGTGAAGGCCGGGGCGAACAGCAGATTTGCCGGCTTCTCCTCGGCCGCGTAGGCGTTGGTGATTTCCTTCAGCAGTTCCGCGCGGATGATGCAGCCGCCGCGCCACAGGGAGGCGATCTCGTCCAGCTTGAGGTCCCAGCCGTATTCCGTTGCGGCTGAGGTCAGCATGTCCAGGCCCTGTGCGTAGGACACGAGCTTGGAGGCGTAGAGCGCCTGGCGGACGTCCTCAACGAAGTTCTCGGGAACGTCGACGGCGATTTCCTCACCGGCGAGCAGCTCCTGGCCCAGCTTGCGCTGTTCGGCCTGGGAGGACAGGGCACGCGCGAAGACGGACTCTGCGATACCCGACACCGGGGAGCCGAGTTCCAGGGCGGAGATGACCGTCCAGCGGCCGGTGCCCTTCTGTCCGGCTGCATCCACGACGACGTCGACGAACGGCTTGCCCGTCTTGGCGTCCACGTGGCCGAGGACCTCGGCGGAGATTTCGATCAGGAAGGATGCGAGCTCGCCCTTGTTCCATTCAGCGAAGATCTTGGACTGTTGGGCGGGCTCGATGCCGGCGCCGGAGCGGAGGAGGTCGAAGGCTTCGCCGATGACCTGCATGTCGGCGTATTCGATGCCGTTGTGGACCATTTTGACGAAGTGGCCGGCGCCGTCGGTGCCGATCCAGGCGCAGCAGGGCTGGCCGTCGACCTTGGCCGAGATCTTTTCCAGCATCGGGCCCAGGGCGTCGTAGGACTCCTTGGAGCCGCCCGGCATGATGGAGGGGCCGTTGAGGGCGCCTTCTTCGCCGCCGGAGACACCGACGCCCACGAAGTGGAGGTCCTTCTTGGCCAGCGCGGCTTCGCGGCGGCGGGTGTCCTCGTAGTGCGAGTTGCCGGCGTCGATGATGATGTCACCGGCTTCCAGGAGCGGTTCGAGCTGCTCGATCACGGAGTCCACCGGCTTGCCGGCCTTCACCATGATCAGGACGCGGCGCGGCTTTTCGAGGGAGTTGACCAGTTCCTCGAGGGACTCGGTCCGGACGAAGTCGCCCTCGTGGCCGTGCTTTTCGAGCAGGGCGTCGGTCTTGGCGACCGAGCGGTTGTGCAGGGCAACCGTGTAGCCGTTGCGTGCAAGGTTGCGGGCCAGGTTGGCGCCCATCACCGCGAGGCCGGTGACACCGATCTGTGCTGACATCAAAAACTCCAATTCAGTGTGCGACGTAGTGCATGGGGTCCCGCAAGTCCTGCGGAACACCCTTCAGAAAAGCAGGCTGCTGAATAAAGCATATATATTCGCGCCGGACGGCGAAAGCGGGTGACCACTCCTTGGACGCAAACCGCGCCCATAAAGAGTCTAAGATGCGCCCCTCCGGCGGCGTCCAGGCTCCCCTGTTGCGGGGCAACAAAGCCTCCCGGCGCGATTATGCTTACCTCTATGTCAACCAGCCTCCACCACCGTGCCGTCGAGCACCTGGGTACCAGAATCGTCGACGGCAGCCTCCCGCCAGGGCACGTGATGCTGGCGGAGCAGCTGGAGGACGAACTGCAGGTCTCCCGGTCCGTGATCCGGGAAGCCGTCCGCGTGCTGCAGTCACTGGGCCTGGTGGAGACCACCAAACGCGTCGGCATCAAGGTGCTGCCGGCGCACCGCTGGAACCCGTTCGATCCGCTCGTGATCCGGTGGCGGCTGGCCGGGGACGGCCGCGGCGCCCAGCTGCGTTCCCTGGCGGAACTCCGCTCCGCCGTCGAGCCCGTGGCCGCCGAACTCGCTGCGGTCAACGCGCCGCAGGAACTGCGGCAGGAACTGCTCGACGTGGCCCTGGCCATGCGCGAGGCCGGCCAGGCCGGCGACGTGCCGCGCTTCCTGGAGCTGGACATCCAGTTCCACTCGCTGCTGCTCAGCGGTTCAGGCAACGAGATGTTCGCCAACCTCGTGGGCCAGGTGGCCGAAACCCTGACCGGACGCACCGTGCACGGCCTCATGCCCGACCGCCCGCGGGACCTCACGCTGCAGTGGCACCTGGATGTGGCCGAAGCCATCTTTGGCGGCCGTGCGTCGGAGGCCCGTGAGGCGTCGAGCAGGATCATGCGCCGCACCATCGCGGAAATGGAGCCCGTGTGGGTGGAGCAGCCGAGGGTTTTCGTTCCGCTGCAGCGGACGCAGTCCGCCTAGACCCTACCTAACCGGCCCCCTTCTAACCTCCGAAGTTGAGGAGGACTTTGCCGGATTTGGCTGAGTTGCGGGCGGTGTCGAAGGCTTCGAGGGCGGCGGTGACGGGGTAGTCGTGGGTGATGACCGGGTCGATGGTGAGGGTGCCGTCGGCGAGGGCGGTGATGACCTGGTCGATTTCGTCGTTGAACCGGAACGAGCCGCGCAGGTCCAGTTCCCGGGTGATGGCCAGGGAGATCAGGACCGGCTGGGCCCCGGTGGGCAGCAGCCCGACCATGACCACGGTCCCGCCGCGGGCCGCGCCCTGGATCGCGGAGGCCAGGCCGTGGTGGTTCCCGGAGGATTCGATCACGACGTCGGCCTGCACCGCGGCGATCGCCTCAGCGTCGGTGGCGGCCAGGACCTCGTCCGCGCCCACCGCGGCGGCGATCTCCAACGGTTTCGCGTGCATGTCGACCGCGACGATCCGGGCCGCGCCGGCGCGTTTGAGGACCGCGACCGCCAACGCCCCGATCGGGCCGGACCCGATCACCAGGGCGGTCTTGCCGGCCACGTCCCCCGCCCGTGACACCGCATGCCAGGCCACCGAGGCCGGTTCGATCAGCGCCGCGGTGCGCAGGTCCAGGGTTTCGGGCAGGGCCCGGAGCATCCTTACCGGCAGGTTCACGTACCGGCTGAACGCCCCGTCCGTGTGCGGGAACCGGGCGGCACTCCCCAGGTAGGTGCAGCCCGGGGACAGGTTCGGCCGGTCCGCCGGATACCGTGGCGCGTCCGGGCCCTCACCGGGGCCCGGGGTGGCCGGATGCACCGCCACCGGCACCCCCGCGGCCGGTCCCGCACCGTTGGCCGCGGCCCGGACCACCCGGCCGGAAATCTCATGCCCCAGCACCAGGGGTGCCTTCAGGATCGACTCCCCGGCCGCGCCGTGCAGCCAGTAATGCAGGTCCGACCCGCAAATCCCCCCGTACAGCACCTCGACCACGGCCTCATCCGGGCCCGGGGCCGTCAGCGGCAGATCATCAACCCGCAGATCCCCCTTGCCGTGCGCGACCACCGCCGGACCCGACACCGGCAACACGGCCTCCGCCTCCGCCGCTGCTGCAGTTGCAGCTGTTGTTGTTGCTGTTGTGTGTGCCATCAGACCACCACCGTCATTCCGCCGTCGATAAAGATTGTCTGCCCGTTCACAAAATCAGACCCGGACGAGGCCAGCCACACCGCCGGACCCGCCAAATCCCGCACCGTCCCCCACCGCGCCGCCGGGGTCCGGCCCAGAATCCACGAATTAAACTCCGGGTCATCGACCAGGTTCTGCGTCATCTCGGTATGGATATACCCCGGCGCGATCCCGTTGATCTGCAACCCCGCACCCGCCCACTCCGCCGTCATGGCCCGGGTCAGGTTCCGCAACCCGCCCTTCGCCGCCACATACGGGGCGATCGTGGGCCGGGCCAGATCCGTCTGCACCGAACAGATATTGATGATCTTCCCGTGCCCGCGCGCGATCATGTGCCGGGCCGCCTCCCGGCCCACCAGGAACGCGCTCGTCAGGTCAGTGCGGATCACCCGCTCCCAATCCCTCACATCCAAATCCAGCATCGGCACCCGGTGCTGGATCCCGGCATTGTTCACCAGCACCTCCAACGGGCCCACCTGCTCCTCCACCCACGCCACACCCGCCGCGGCCGCCGCATCATCCGTGACATCAAACGCCACACTGTGGATACGGCCCGGCGCGTACTCCGCCGCCATCACCGCCTCCGCAGCCTTGAGCCGCTCCGCGTTCACCCCGTTCAACACCACCGTCGCACCCGCATCCGCCAACGCCCGCGCCAACGCATTACCAATCCCCCGGCTCGAACCAGTCACCAACGCAACCCGCCCGGTCAAATCAAAAAGTGAAGTCATGAGGAAGTCCCTTCTGCGGCGTTCAGGGCGCCCGTCCTGCTGAGGTTCGAAATGGTTTGCCGCACGACGGCAAGGTCCTGGTCCCCCAGGCCCTGCCGCTTCAGCTCGGCATAAAGTTCGACGCCGGCCCGCGCCATGGGGACGGCAGCTCCGGCGGCGTCGGCCGACTCCACCACGAAGGACAGGTCCTTGTGCATGAACTTTGCCGGTCCGGTGGGTGTGTAGTCCTTCCGGGCAATCCGCGGGCCCACCTGCTCCAGCACCCGGCTTCCGGCGAGACCGCCGGACAGGACCTCAAAGAGTGCCGGGACATCGACGCCGGAGCGCTCGGCGAGTTCGGCCGCCTCGGCGAGCGCCGCCGTCGTGGTTCCCACCACCAGTTGGTTGCACGCCTTGGCGAGCGATCCCGCACCGAGCGGGCCCAGGAGCCGCACGGTGGTGCCCATGGCCTCGAAGAGCGGAAGCAGCCGGCGGAAGTCGGCCTCGCGGTCTGCTCCGGCCATGATGGCCAGCGTGCCGTCAACCGCGCCCTTCGTCCCGCCGCTGACTGGCGCGTCCACCACTACGGCGTTGCCGGAGCTGGCTGCCCGGATCTTCTCCCCGAAGGCCCTGACCGCGGTGGGGGAAACGCTGCTCATGACCACCACGGCAGTGCCGGCCGCCGGCGGTGATGACTGCCAGCTGGCGAGCAGCCCGGCGGCCGCGTCCTCAATGTAAGCCAGGTCCGGCAGCATGAAGACGATCACCGGCTCATCCCTGAGCTGCTCCACGCTGTTGGCAGCAGATCCGCCGCGCCGGTGAAAATCCTCCAGCGCACCGGAGGACCGGTTCCATGCCGTGACCGTCCAGCCCTTCCGCACCAGGTTCGCCGCCATCGGCGCCCCCATCAGGCCAAGGCCCGCGAAGCCTGCTCTCGGTGTATTCATCTGCAGGACACCCTCACTCCGTTGTGGTCAATTTTAGGTCAATCGCAAGAAATCTGTTCAGTATCCTATCCCCCATTCAGTATGATGAACAGCATGACGACTGAAACCACCGTCGCGATCGCCGTTCCGCTCGAAGCCGAGTTCGTGGAACGCGTCCGCGCCGTAGATCCCTCCGTGAGCGTTCTTTACGAGCCCGACCTGCTGCCGCCCGAACGGTTCCCGGCAGACCACTCCGGTGACCCCGGCTTCAGGCGGACGCCTGAACAGGAGGAGCGCTACTGGGAGATGCTGGGCAAGGCCGACGTGCTCTACGGCTTTCCGAACGAAAACCCCGCCGGCCTGGCGCGCATCGCCAAGGAAAACCCTCGCCTGCAGTGGATCCACGCCATGGCGGCGGGCGCCGGCGGCGCTGTCAAGGCCTCCGGGCTGGACGCCGGGACCCTGAACAAGTTCAAGGTGACCACATCCGCCGGGGTACACGCCCTGCCCCTCGCGGAGTTTGCCGCAATGGGCATCCTCAACGGCTTCAAGCGGACCGCGGAGCTCGCCCAGGACCAGGCCGAGAAGGTGTGGCCGGAGCTGCGGATACCCACCAGGCTGGTCAACGGCTCCTCCCTGGTGGTCACCGGACTCGGGGAGATCGGGCTGGAAACCGCCCGCATCGCCCGCGCGCTAGGCATGAAGGTCAGCGGCACCAAGCGTTCCGTAGAACCGATCGACGGCATCGAGGAAGTGGCGGACAACAACGGCCTGGCAGGCTTGCTCGCCTCGGCCGACGCCGTCGTGAACACCCTCCCGGGCACCCCCTACACGGAGAAGCTTTTCAACAGCGAGGTCTTTGCGGCCATGAAGCCGGGCACGGTGTTCGTCAATGTTGGCCGCGGAACGGTGGTGGACGAGGACGCCCTGCTCGAGGCGCTGGAAAACGGGCAGGTGGCCTACGCCTGCCTGGACGTGTTCGCCGTCGAGCCGCTGCCCCAGGACAGCCCGCTGTGGAACCACCCGCGCGTCATGGTGTCGCCGCACACCTCGGCCCTGAGTGCAGCCGAGAACCGCCTGATCGCGGAGCGCTTCTGCAGCAACCTCAGGACGTTCCTCGAGGGCGGGGAACTCCCCCACCTCGTGGACACGGTCCACTTCTACTAGACCGCACTTTTCCAAACCGCCTGCCACAGGACTCCCCTGCGGCACAAACACCGGAGAGCCGGGCAGCCCCAGGGCCGCTCGGCTTTTCTGTTACCCGGCCCCGCACAGCTCAAGCGCGAACATACACTGACGGCCCCAACCCGTTGTCGGGAGGGGCCGCAAGTGTACGTTCGCGCTGTGTATGCCCGAGCCCTGTGGCTTCTAGCGGGCGTCCTCGATGGCCACAAGGTCGCGGCCTTTGGTTTCGGGCGTGAAGAAGGTGCTCACGAACGAGATCAGGGCAAGGACCAGCGAGTAGATTGCCAGGACCAGCCAGGAGTAGCCTGTGGCCGCGAGCAGTGCAGCCCCCACCAGCGGGACCAGGCCGCCGGCCAGCACGGCGGAGAGTTCACGGGCCATGGCCACGCCCGTAAACCGGTACTGGGAACCGAACAGCTCAGGCAGCAGGGGGCACTGCGGTCCCAGCATTGACTGCACGCCGAGGGCAATGCCGACCACCATGACAACCCATACCAGGGTCACGTTGCCCAGGGTTACGAGGTAGAACGCCGGGAAGGCGATGACAGCCTGGAAGAGGGCGCCGTAACGGTAGACCGGCACTCGGCCAAAGCGGTCCGACAGGGCACCGAAGGTGACAACCATGACGGCGGCAAATCCGGCGGCGATCAGGAGTCCCACCGGACCGATGAACTTGTCGCCCGGGAAAACGCCCGCCGGGGCAGCCAGGAACGCCACCAGCAGCGCCGAGTAGATGGAGGAGTTTCCGTTCTCACCCATGCGCAGGCCGATGCCCACCAGGACGTTTTTCTTGGAGTGCTTCCAGAGCTGGCCCACGGGATTCTTGACCACGTTCTTGTGCTTCTCCAGCTCCTGGAACACAGGGGTTTCTTTGAGGCGCAGGCGGATGAACACCGCAATGGCGATGAGGATCACGCTGGCCAGGAAGGGAACACGCCAGAGCCAGCCTTCGAGGACGGCCTTGTTGGCAGTGGCGATGAGGGCGAAGGTGCCGGCCCCCAGGAGGGTTCCCAGCTGGATCCCCACGAACGGCAGGGAAGCGAAGAAACCACGACGGCGGGGCGGAGCCACTTCGGAGATCAGCGTCGTTGCGCCGGCCTGCTCCGCGCCGGCGCCGAGGCCCTGGACGATCCGGAGGATGACCAGGAGCACCGCGCCAAGCATTCCTGCCTGCTCGAATGTCGGCAACAGTCCGATCGCAAAGCTTGCGGCACCCATCAGGCCGATGGTCAGGATCAGCACCATTTTCCGGCCGAACCGGTCGCCGACGTAACCGAAGACGATGCCGCCGAACGGGCGGGCAGCGAAGCCCACGCCGTATGTGGCGAATGATGCGATCAGCGCGCCCTCGTCGCCGAGCGGCTTAAAGAACAGCGGCCCGAAGATGAGGGCCGAGGCCAGGCCGTAGATGTAGAAGTCGTAGTATTCCAGAGCGGATCCTACGGAGCTGGCAAGCGTTGCCCTTCGCAGCTGCTCCGGTTCGACGACGGCGCCGTCCGCATCAGCCAGCGGTGAATCAGTACGAGTTGTCACTAGCACTCCCTCAAAGACACTCAGGCCCCCGTTGGCCTGGTGGTAGTGACAGCACTATTGCGTCGGTCACTATGTTGAACAGCGTACAACATGATGAACGACTAGCCAATAGGGCCGCAGGTTCCTCTAGCCCATGGGGTTGCCGAGGGATCTGGCCAGCTCATTCAGCTCTTTGACCATCTGCGCGCCCTGCTCCTGCGAGTAGGTTGCCTTAAGGGCAGTCACGGACAGGCCAAGACTGGGGCCATGCGCCCCGCGGGTCGGTACTGTCACGGCGAGGCACACCACGCCCGTGGTGGATTCCTCGTCTTCAAACGCGAATCCCTGCTCGCGGATCTGCTCCAGCTGGGCTTTGAGCTCCGCTCCTGTGCGCAGTGACTTAGGCGTCAGCACGGGAAGCTCCGCGTCATCAGGAAACATCGCCTCGATATCGTGATCGTGCAGCCTGGCGATCAGGGCCTTGCCCACGGCGCAGAGCGACACCGGCATCTTGTCGCCGATGTTGGACGTCAGGCGGACGGCCGGATGGCCCTCGTAACGCGCCAGGTAGATGACGTTGGTGCCGTCCAGCATGGCGATGCGCACTGTTTCTCCTGACAGTGTGGGGGCCTGTTCACAGAATCGATAGAACTCCTGGACCTCATCGAGCCGGCTCAGATAGGCGGCACCCAGCTCAACGAGCTTGCGGCCCAGGGTGTATTCGGCGCCCTGCCTGCTGATCAGCCTGGCCTCCTCGAGGGCCAGCAGGAGGTTGGAGGTGGAGGATTTGGGGATTCCGAGGTCCCGGGCAAGGTCGCTGAGCGTGAGCCTGCCAGTGGCGGATGCTGCAAGTGACTCCAGGACCGCGGCAGCCCGCGTCACAGCCGGCGCCGGGGATGCGCTCCCCAGTCCGTCGCTGGCTTTGGGGGTGCGGGAATCAGCCATGATTCTCCTTTTCGGTACGCGCTCGGACGGCGGGGTTCGGCAGATTGCATCGCGCGCGAAACCGGCGACGATGCCACGGCGTCCAGTCAACTGAACACCTACCATCATACTGGCTGCAGGCCTGCCACTAAAGACAACCCGGGATCCGTAGGCGGAGAGTGGAGTACGGAGAGCCACGCAGCGGATGGACAAGTGCTTAACATTTTCGTGTTTCCGAACGTTCACGGTATATTCAGTTCAAGCCTTCCACCGCGGCATCCCCCAATAGTCGCGGTGGAAGGCTTATCCAATGCCCGGGCCTTTTAGCCCGGGCCTTTTTACTTTTCAGGCCGCATTCGCGACGACGCGTTCCGGCACAGCATTGTCCGCGACGGCACTCCGCAGCCGCCAACCGCCGCCCAGTCCGTCACGGATGATCTCCATGGTGGTCAGTGCCGAGCCGGCATTCCGCCCGAGTCTGGTCTGAAGCCGCCACACCTCAACGTCGACGCGGCTGAGCCCCACCGGCATCCGGCGCTCCGCCTCCCACCAGCTGACGCGTTCAAACCACCGCAGCGGTTCCGCGCCCACCGTCCATTCCTGCCCGCCGCGGATGACAGCCCCCGGCCGCCCGTCGGCAGCAATCCTCACAAGTACGTGTTCCATGACCGCAGGCTATCGCCGGGCGCCGACAATTTTCCGCCGGCAGCGCGATGCACGGGGATACACAAAAACCCCGCCTGACCAGGCTCAAGAACTTGGTCAAACGGGGTTTGGTGGTGGGTCCTACCGGGATCGAACCGATGACATCCACGGTGTAAACGTGGCGCTCTACCAGCTGAGCTAAAGACCCAAAGTAAGGTTTTCGCGCCGAAGCGCTCGAACCAACGAACATAGACTCTACCCGAAGAATGCCGCCGAACGCTAATCGGGCCAGGCCGCCGGGAGCGGCGGCAATTCTTCCGCCAGCCAGGCGAGCGACTCGCTCACTCCGGCTTCCAGCTTGATCGTGGCGAGGTCGTCGCCGCGCGTGTGGCCACGGTTGATGATGACAACAGGCTTGCCTTGCTTGGCTGCATGGCGAACGAACCGCAGCCCGCTCATGACGCTAAGTGAGGAACCGGCAACAAGCAGGGCTTTGGCTTCATCCACCATCGCGTAGGCGCGCTCCACGCGTTCCTTGGGGACGTTTTCGCCAAAGTACACAAAGTCCGGCTTGAGGACGCCCCCGCACGCGGGGCAGCGGGCGACCACAAAACCCCTGATCAGGCGCAGGTCCTCCACCGTTGCGTCGGCGTCAGGGGCCATCTCGACAAGGCCGGACTTGGTGGCATGATCCAGGAAGTCCGGATTCAGTTCTTCCAGTACCCCGGCGAGCAGCTTCCTCGAGTAGGTGCGGCGGCACTCCAGGCAAATCACCTGGTCGAAGCGTCCGTGCAGGTCCACCACGTTGACACTGCCGGCGTCCTCATGGAGGCGGTCCACGTTCTGGGTGATCAGCCCGGTCAGGAGCCCTCGCTGCTCAAGAAGAACGACGGCGGCATGGCCGGCATTGGGATTGGCCCGCCTCAGGTGGGACCAGCCAATGTGGTTGCGCGCCCAGTACCGCTGCCGGTTGGCAGCATCGCCAACAAACTCCTGATAGGTCATGGGTGAGCGCGGGGGTGAGTCCGGCCCGCGGTAGTCCGGGATGCCGGAATCCGTGCTGAGGCCTGCCCCGGTGAGAAGCGCCAGCGGCAGCCCCGCGAGCACGTCACGGATCCCGCCCAGCACCTCGAGGTCACCGGCCGATGACTCGGCACGCGGGGCTGGAGGCAGACTGGCGAAACCTGTGAGTCCGGTGCCGGTCCGCCGCTGGTCCATCGGGCACTACCTAGTCTTGGGCGAGTTCTGCCAGCACGCGCCGGTATTCCGCAAGGTCCCGGGCCTGGCCCCGCGGGTTTACAACGACGTAGCGGACCGTTCCGCCCGCGTCGATGATGAAGGTCCCGCGCCGCGCCATGCCACTTTCCTCGTCGAACACGCCGTATTGTTCGGCGACGGCGCCGTGCGGCCAGAAGTCCGCAAGCAGGCTGAAGCCGTAGCCTTCCTGCTCGGCGTACGCACGAAGGGCAAACTTGCTGTCCACCGAGACCGCCAGCACCTCGGCGCCGGCATGCTCGAAGACTGCCAGGTTGTCCCGTATCTCACACAGCTCGCCGGTGCAGATGCCGGAGAACGCGAAAGGGTAGAAGACAACCACCACGTTGCGTCCACGGAAGTCGGCAAGCCGGACGGGCTCACCGAACTGGTTGGCCAGGGTGAAATCCGGCGCCTGCTGCCCAACCGAGGGCACGCCCGCCAGATCCACCGACGCGACGGCGGCGTGACCGGTCACTTGTTCTTCCTGGTCACCAGGCGCGTGGCGCTCCAGTCCTTGGAAACGCCCGCGGACGTGGTGCAATGCAGCCCTGCAGTGGGTGCGGCGTCCTGGATGTCGGAAGGCGAAACATATCCGGGACGGCCGGACTTGGGCGTGAGGACCCACACCACACCACCCTCGGTGAGCGTCGTGAGCGAGTCGACCAGCGTGTCCACGAGGTCGCCGTCGCCGTCCCGCCACCAAAAGATCACGGCGTCCACGACGTCGTGATCATCCTCATCAAGCAGCTCTGAGCCCGTCAGATCCTCTATGTCATCACGCAAGTCGAAATCGACGTCGTCGTCGTAACCGAACTCCTGAATCAGATCCCCGTCCTTGAAACCCAATTTTTCCGCCACATTTACCGAAGTGGCGGCGTCGGCCTCGCTCACGTGTTCCTCCTGTGCCTAGTGATTTCGATTACTCCAAGCCAACACCCTTTGGGCGTGGGCTTCAAGCTACGTGCGCCGCAGTGCGGCTTATTGTGTGTCACACAACAAGTATGACGGTCAAATAGGGCAGCGGGTTCAGCCGCGGCTACGCATCCGGAAGCCGTCAGAGCTACAGTGACTGTTGACAACTATGCCTAACGGGGCGACCGCCCCGAACAAATAGGTAGTCAAACACACGAGAATGAACCCTGCCCGGCGCACATGACCGGGCTGTTGTAACCGATATGACGCACACGACGCGTTCACGCCGGGCAGCTACCCTGCCGGACCTGAGTGCGCCGATGAATGCGCGCAAAGAGAGGTTGGACGTGGCTGCAGGAGAAGATACCTCCCATATCCTCAGCGGGTTGACTAACCAGCTGCCTGATCGTGATCCGGAAGAGACCGCCGAGTGGGTTGAGT
>NZ_JBHUSE010000031.1:0-30371 GCF_042674585.1 Arthrobacter sp. NPDC057013 | reverse complement strand
TTGCCGGCGATGATCGCACTGGGCAGTGCCCGCCCGGGGGTCAGGTAGCTAGACAATGCCCTGTAAGCGGAGTCGGAGTCGTTTTCTGTCTCCAGTACCTGCAGTACGGCCCCATGCTTGTCCGCCGCCTCACGGAGCCCCCGCTCCCGTTCGGCACGCGTGGACCAGCGGCCCGGATAGGCCAGGAAGAGCCAATCCGTGTACCCGTGCTGGGCCAGATGGGCCCCCGCCTTCATGCTCGCCGCAAAGTTGTCTGTGAGGATGCTCGGGACTTGCGCCGCGTCCTTCGGCGGTGCCGAGTCCACGAAAACCACGGGGATGTCCCAGCTTTCCAAGAGCTTAACGTTCTCCAAGCTCAGCGTCAGGGTAGTGATAATGCCGGCCGTGCGTGACTGGATCAGATCCTGAACAATGGCATCTTCCACCTCGGGCGTGTACACCCCTTCTGCCGCGATGTCGGCCACAACCGCGTTTCGGCTCGATCCGCGCAGAACACGCTGAATGCCCTTCATCAAATCCAGGTAGTAGTAGTTCGACGTGCTCGCGGTGATGACCGCGATCGAACTGCGCGATTTCTTGCGGAGCTCCTGCGCAGCACGATTCGGGACGTAACCCAGCTCCCGGGCAGCCTTCAGCACCAGCTTCCGGCTCGCGTCGGAGACATCCGCGCCGTTACTCAAGGCGCGCGAAACCGTATAGGAAGAAAGTCCTGTGGCTTCGCTCAAGTCCCGCAGCGTGGGCTTCTTCGCCATTTCGCGACTGCTTTCTAATCGTTTAGGGAAAGGCTTCGCGAAGTTCCCAATCGCGTTACCTAAAGGATTAGGTAAACCATAGATGTGATCACCCGCACACGTCAAGAGGCGATCGCAGCAAACGTCTCGGCCCACAGAGAGGGGCCACCAAGGCGCTCCAGGTCGAATGGCCCGTTACCCACTGCCTCTGGGCAGGGGAGAGGCCCCCCGACGTCGTCGGAGCCCGGCGGGCAGCGACTGAAATAATGGTCCGCGATGTCAGCTGGGTGCCGGGGTGGGGCTGGGCAGGAGTCAATCCCCCTCCTATGCGCCCTTTGACTCCACCTTCCCGGACATCCCCACAGTGAATAGGGATATCCGCTGAGCGGTTCGACGTCTGGAGTCTGGGAGAAAACGCCGGGAACAGCCTTTCTGCAGGCACAGAACCGGCTATTTTAGACGGCCAATAATTGTGTTCCGTCAGGCGGGCCGTTCAGCTTTCGGCTGGCAGGGGAGTGGTTTCGGCCAGCCGGGCCTGACGCAGGTACTGGTACACGGTTTCCCTGCTGATGCCGTAGTCGATGGCGCGAACTGATTTAGGAATCCCCGGAGCGTACGGCAGAGCTGGCGGAGTAAGCGTCTTTTTCCGCCCTTTATAGGCGCCGCGCTGCTTGGCCAAGGCAATACCTTCCCGTTGCCGCTCCTTGATCAGAGCCCGTTCGAATTCGGCGAAAGCGCCCATGACGGAGAGCATGAGGTTAGCCGTGGGGGAGTCCTCCCCGGTGAAAACCAGGCTCTCCTTGACGAACTCCACCCGCACCCCTTTGCGCGTTAGGCGTTGGACCAGGGCGCGAAGGTCATCCAGGTTACGGGCCAGCCGGTCCATGCTATGCACTACGACGGTGTCCCCGTCGCGGGCGAAGCCCAGCAGTTCGGCCAGTTGTGGCCTGGCCGTGTCCCTGCCGGACGCCCTGTCCGGCAGGGACACGGTCCAGGGTCAAACCGTCGAGCTGACGTTTCTCGTTCTGCACCCACGTGCTCACCCGTACGTACCCAATTCGTTGACCAGCCACCTCTGCCTCCAACCCTCATACATGTGGGATTGAGTTCCAGGACCTTCGCAGACGAAGGTCAAGAGGTACAGGTCTTTGCGTCAGGTTGGGTGTGCCATAACCGGACTATCTCCCCACCCATGAGCCAGGTACTTTGGACCTGATTAGTCCGGTTACTTGTGCCCGGTGACCCAGAACGAGGACAGATCGAACAGTGCCAGACGGTCCGGGTTTCGCTTCCTCGGACAGGTGCCGGGCGGCGAGCCCGGCTTCATGCCGTCCTGCCGGGCGGCGAGCCAGTCCATGGCGGCGCAGGCATCGTCCGTGGCGGCGCCGTCGACGCCGAAGTCCCCGGTGAGGGTGGTGTCGGCCCACCAGCGGGTGGTCACCAGCTTCGAGCCGGGACACGGCAGACCAGGGCGAAGGCAAGGTCGCGCATCCGCCCGGCCCGCCCCAGCAGCGCGGGCAGCGCCGAGAGGTTCGCCCGGGTCTCGTGCTTGACCTTGCCGTCCTGCCGGAAGGACCGGCGAAGCAACACCGATTCGTACTCGACCGTCTCGCCGGCCTTGTTGACCCGCCGGCTATTCGTCCGGGCTACGTGCATCGCCTGCGTTGTGCGTGCCATGCCAATATTGACAGCGACCTCTGGTGCGAGTGATCCACGACACGGAAAATTTAGTGGCTGCAAATGCTGGTAAAAAAGTGGCCCCTCGGCCGGGAACGCAACCGAACCCGGCCGAGAGGCCAACGTAACTTCAGGCTAAGTGCTCTCAGCCGAACCCTAAAGCTCATTCGACTCCTCGATCCTGTCACCAGACTCACGACCCACGTTCAGGATCAAGGCCGACAGACTAATGCGGCGTCCGCCAAGTAAGGTTCATGCTTTCTCAATGCGCCAAATCAGGATGGAGCATTCGTTCGGTAGCTGCTCTCCAGAACGTCGGTGATGAACATGTGCCCGGGAGCGTGGCTGATGGCGAACTCTGGCTTGGAAGCCATGACCGCGCTCTGCGGCGTTACGCCGCAGGCCCAGAAGACCGGGACCTCGCCCGGGCGTATCTCCACAGCATCACCGAAGTCCGGGCGGTTGAGGTCCAGAATGCCGATCGTATCGGGAGAACCGACATGGATGGGTGCGCCGTGTACTTGTGGCACCTCACCCGTTATACGGGCTGCCGTTGCAACCAATTCCGGCAGCATCGGGCGCATTGAAACTACCATTGGGCCGTGTATCCGCCCGGCCGGCGTACATTCGATGGTGGTGCGGTACATCGGAACGTTCCTATCCATCTCGACATGACGCAGAGGGATGCCCTCTTTGACCAACGCAGCCTCGAAGGTGAAGCTGCAACCGATGAGTATCCCGACCAGGTCATCGCGCCAGACTGAAGTGACGTCATCGGTCTCCCCAGTCAACTCACCGTTCTGCCAGACCCGGTAGGCGGGAATGTCGGTGCGGATGTCGGAGCCAGCAGCCAGTGCGCTAGTAACTTCACCCGGCTGAATGACGTCGATTACCGGACAGGCCTGCGCATTGAGTGCACAAAACTCCAATACTTCTTCGGCGTAGTCAGCGGGGACCGCGATTAAGTTGGCTTGAGTGAAACCGTCGCTCCACCCAGCCGTGGGAGTGACCAGCCCGCTGCGAAATTTTCCGCGGGCTTTTGAGGGCGTCATGCGCGCGGGGAGGCTGGTCATGCTGCCAGTACCTTCGTTCCGTAGAGAGTTATTGTGCCATCTTCTGTGGTTAGCAGTCCTGTATGGTCCACCTTCGATACCTGAAACGGCAGGTACTCACCCCAGGAATCTCGAATAAAACTCTCGTACCCGCGAGACGTGCCTGAGGGCCATCCGTAGCACCACCACAGGGTGCCCTCAGCAGGGACCATGATCTCACTCGATATCGTTCCGCTGTCCTTGCCGTGAGCATCGACGGTCCGCGCCTCATGGCTGCTGGCGTGTTCCTGGTCATTATTTTGGGCGAGGACCGAATGCAGGGCTTGACGGACATCCTGTACTTCGAGGAGCGGCATGGACTGCACGACGGCGGCCTGGCCGAGGCGTTCTTTGGAAAAGCTGTCTCCTACCCAAGCATCGTCGTCGGGCTCTTGTCCGCCGAACCAGGAATTGGTGCAGGCGATGTTTTGCCCGGGTTCCGTTGTACTCCGGGTCGAGCGTTGGCCATTGACCGTGACGACAACAACACCCTTGGTATCGGCTACCAGGTAGTTCCCGTCGTTTAGTCCGGACGCTCGCTGTTGCAATAACGAAACGAATTCCTCCGCCGAAGCCGCCTGTCCCAGTACATCGCGTGTGGCCTGCGGCTCTACTAGCTTTCTGTCCCCATTTGATTCCGACTTTGATGCGGGCACGTATGAATACGTGAAAGCGACTCCACGTGCGTTCAGGCCCCTGGTCATCACCGAGTCCCAGGGGACCGCCTCAGCGGCCCTATAGGTGGTCACTTCCGTTCCGATGAATGGATGAGCTCCTTCGGTTGATGCGAAAACCCGGCTGCCAACGAGATACGGATTGTCGCTGTTACTGCCCAGTACCGGTCCGGCCGTGGATTGTGCGGCAAGGAGGGTGCACATGTGAGTTACCTGCTTTCGGCCAACGCAGCCGGCAGGGCCGGGACGGTGACGGCTGGCAGTTCCCCGATTCGCCCGGGGTCGGGCATCGCATCGAGAAGGGCCTGCGAATAGGGATTGCGCGGTTTGCGGTAGAACTCCCGGGCAGGCGTGGCTTCCATCAGCCGTCCCTTGTACATCGTGATTACCGTGTCGGTCATGTCCCTCACCAGCGCGAGGTCGTGGGACACCATGATCAGGGTGAGGTTGTTTTCCTCGACGAGTTCCTGGAACAGGTCCATGATGCGTTGCTGGTTGGTGACGTCCAGGGCGCTGACCGGCTCATCGGCGATGAGGATTTCCGGGTTCGGCGCCAGCGCCCGCGCGATGGCCACACGCTGGCGCTGGCCCCCGGAAAGATGTGTGGTGCGCTGTCCGAGAATGGTCCGGGGGAGGTGCACGCGATCGCATAGTTCAAGGACCGCCGACGGCGAGGCGTTCCGGTCTGCGACGCGCAGCGCCTCGAGGAGGAGCTCTTCGGCGGTGTTGCGGGGATCCAGGCTTCGACTGGCATCCTGAAATACCAGCTGGACTTTGCGCCGGAACTCCCGCTCCGACGCCGGGTCAAGCCTCGCCATGTCTTGACCTGCTACGGTGACGCGCCCAGCTGTAGGCTTCTCGAGGCCCACCAGCAGACGCGTCAACGTCGACTTGCCTGACCCGGATTCGCCGACAATAGATGTGGTGCTGCCGCGCGGGATCTCAAAACTGACGTCACTCAGGGCGTCAACAACTGCTCCCCGGCCGAAAATACCCCGGGAGCCGTACCGCTGGCTGGCGCCCTGGACGGAAATGGCAGCGGGTTCATTCGTCCGGGCTGCCGTGGCGGGAGCCCGCAGAACGTGCGGCGACGAGAGGCGGGGCGAGGCATTGAGCAGCGCTATCGAGTAGGGGTGCTGCGGGTTCTCCAGGACCGGTGCAACGTCGCCCGATTCGACGATGAGCCCGTGCTCCATGACGCTGACCTCGTCGCATAGTCCCGCGACGACACCGAGGTTGTGTGTAACGAAGAGAACACCGAGGCCTTCGTCGGCGAGCTGGCGAAGGAGACGGAGTACTCCCGCCTGAACCGTCGGGTCCAGGGCGGTTGTGGGCTCGTCAGCGAGCAGGAGGCTGGGTCGGTTGGCAAGTGCGAGGGCGATCATTGCCCGTTGGCGCATGCCACCGGACAACTGGTGCGGAAACCGGTTTGCCACCTTTTCCGGCTCAGGCAGGCGCGCTTGGCCGAGCACCTCGAGCACCCTTGCCCGTGCGGATTCCTTGTCAACGCCATGATCCTGCAGGGAGTGGAAGATCTGTTTGCCTACCGTGAGCATCGGGTGGAAGCCGCTCAGCGGGTCCTGCAGCACCATTGATACGACGGAGCCGCGGAGACGACGCTGTTTATTCGGGGCGAGATCCAGGATCGGCTGGTCCGCGACGAAGACCTGGCCGCCCGTGCGCTCGATGCCCTGCGGCAGCATCCCGAGGCAACTCAGCCCGGTAAGCGTCTTGCCGCTGCCGGACTCGCCGACAAGCCCTAGTACTCGACCGGGGGCGACCGAAAGTGATACTCCCTTGACCAGTTCCCTGGCTCCCTGCGAGGCAGTTAGGCGGAGATCCTCGATCCTCAACACGTGAGTGCCCGGGTCTTCCCTCCGTGAACTGTGGAACTGGGTCATGATGTCCTCTCGGTTTGTCCGGTGGGAAGGGCGATTTCTCCGCTGGCAGCCGCGCTTGGGCGAGCAGCGGCGAGCCGTTCCCTGACGGCCTCGCCGGTCAAGGCAAAGGAGACCACTGACAGGCACAGCACCAGGCCCGGCATGAGGCTAATCCACCACTGGCCCGTGGCGACGTAGTTAGCTCCCATGGAGATCACGTAGCCCCATTCGGGTGTGGGCGGACGGACACCGGCCCCGAGGAAGCTCAGTGCGGCGGTGAGGAGTACGGAGACACCTAGGCTGACCGAGATATTCGCCACTGCGCTGTCAACGGAATTAGGGAGGGCATGCCGCGTGAGTGTACGCATCGTTCCGAGGCCCAGGACGCGGCAGGATGCCACAAGGCCGCCCTGTACCACGGAATGCAGGGATGAGCGGATCAGCCGGGCGAAGATCGGGGTGGTTACGAAGATAACTGCAGTGATCACCGCACCGGTTCCTCGACCAAAAATCGCCGTTAGCGCCAACGCAAAGACGGTGACCGGAACCGACTGGAAAACATCGAGGGCAGCATCGACGACCCGGGCCAGTACCCGCCAGGTCCGGCCGCCAGCGGCTGAAAAGCCAGTGATGGAGCCGAGCACGAGTCCGAGTACAAACGAAGCACCGACACCAACCAGGGCGATCGAAAGGTCCGTACGGAAGGCCGCGATGACGACGGAGAAGACGTCGAGGCCGGATGCGTCGGTTCCAAAGGGGTGCGCGAAGCTGGGTTCCTGGAGGACATCCACCGTGGGCTTTTCCGGGTCGTAGGGAGCAATCCAGGGGCCGATGACGGCAAGGACGACGCAGATGAAGCTGCCAACGACGCCAACCTTCCCCGCGGGTGTGGTGGGTATCAGGCTTTTCATACTTTCCTCAATTGCGGATCGATTGCGGCGTGTAGAAGGTCGTTGGCGAGGTAGACCATGGCTGTAAACAATCCGGCAATGAGAACGAAGCCCTGCACACCGACGTAGTCAGAGCGGGTCACAGCGGCCACTGCGTACTGTCCCACACCGCCCCAGGAGAAGACGGTTTCGACGAGGACGGCTCCGCCGACGAGGAAGACGGTGGTGGAGGCCAGAGTCGTGACCATAGTTGGCGACGCGAAACGCAGAATGTATCGAACACGTCGCCATGGAGAGATGCCCCAGGAATCGGCGAAGCGGGCGAAATCCGAGCCGTTGACTTTCTCGGTCACTGCGGACATGATCCGGATGACGGGTGCCAGGTAGACAAAGATCAACGTGATGCACGGCAGAACCAGGTGGGCTACTGCGTTTGCGACAGCAGCTGGATCCCCGGCGATGGCGGCGTCGAACAGTCCGACGTTCGTCACCGGGGGGACGGTAATCCTCGCGTCCAGCTGGCCGCTCGGCGATGCGCCAATGCCAAGCTGCACATAGAACAGGGAGACCAGGCTAAGGCCAACCCAAAAATCGGGGACAACGCCAGCGAGGAACCCGTATCCACTGACGACCTTGCGCGCGAGTCCGTGTGGCCGCCATAGCAGCCACCCGACCAGCAGTAGCGCCAGCAGGATGATCATGAGCAGGGAGAAGAACATCAGGAGCAGAGTTGCGGGCGCCCTCTGCACGAGGTCCTGAACGACGGGGCTGTTGGTTTGGATGGAGGTTCCCCAGTCCCCCTGGAGGACACCGGCCACGTAGTGCCAGAACTGTACCCACAGAGGCCGGTCCAGTCCCATCGACTCGCGGATTCGCTCGACCTGCTCGGCTGTTGCCTGACCCCCGGCGAGTGCATAGGCGGGGTCGCCGGGTATCAGTCGAGTGAGGAGGAAAACAAGGACGAGCAAGCCAAAGAGCTGGACGGGTAGTAGGGAAAGACGACGGAGCAGGAAGCGGGCCAAGACACGGCCCTACTTGACGAGCTTGAGGTCTGCGAAGCGGACTCCGTTATTCGGATACCACGTGACGTTGGAGACGCGCTTTGAGTGCGCAACATGCCATCCGGGGTTGGCCAGGAGTACCCAGGGCTGCTCCTGCATCCAGATTTGCTGGGCCCGGTCGGCCTTCAGGTTGCGGGCTGATGGCTCGGGCTCGACCAGCATCTCTTCAACGAGCGTGTCGAACTCCGCGTTCTTCCAGGACCCGACGTTGAGGTAAGACGTGGACTTCCAGTAGACGCCGAGGGCGTAGGCCGGGTCAGCCACGAAGGGCCAGAATGCGGCGAGGTAGGCCTGACCGCCGCGCTTGTACAGCTTGTCGAAGTAGCTCGACGCCGGCAGTCCCTCGAGCAGCACATTGATGCCGATTTGCTTGAGGGCGGACGCCACGATGGGCGCGATCAGCGGATCTTCGTAGTTGTCGTTGGAGAAGGTCAGAGTCAGGTTGAATCCGGTGACAGCGGCCTCCGCCATCAGGCTCTTGGCCTTGTCAAGGTTGGTCTTGTACTCGTTGTACTTGGCGGTGTGGCCCGGGTAGTCCTCCGGGAGGGGGCTGTTCAAGCCGGTCGCCGTGCCCAGGTACACGCTGCTCAGGATGTCGGCGTAAGGCAAAGCGTAGGCGATTGCCTGGCGTACCCGGGGATCCTTCAGGTTCGGGTCGAGCGCATTGAGCGGCATGACCTGGATCTTGTTGGACTTGTAGGACGTGACGGTGAGCCCGGCCTTCTGGGCCGACTGCAGCTGGCTCGGACTGAGGTTCATGGCGATGTCCGCTTCACCGGACTGCAGCAGCGCGAGCCGGTTCGCGCTGGTCGGCACAGAGCGCCAAACGACCTTGTCGAAGTCAGGCTTTGTCAAGGAATGCGGGTTGGCAGAGAGCGTGACCGTCTGGCCTTCCTGGAAAGCCGATACGGCGTAAGGTCCGAAGCCGGCGGTGTTCTTGCCAAGCCAAACCTGTGCCCACGGATCGTCGGCTGTGGCGTGCTGCTTGGCGGCAACGGAGTCAAACAGTCCTGCATAGAGCTTGGCTGCGTCCACCTTGAAGAAAATTGTGTTCGGCTTCTCGAGCGCAAACTTGACGGTCCGCTCGTCCAGGGCGACCACCTGGTCAGCACTTGTGATCCCCATCGAGTTGGCCATGAACAGGCCGGTCTGCTTGAGGGCGAAGTTGCGCTGAAAGGACCAGACGACGTCGGCAGACGTCAGCCTGTTGCCCAAATTCGAGACAATGTCGTCCCTGAGAGTAATGGTGATGGTTCGCTGATCAGCCGAGACGTCGATTGTCTTGGCAAATCCGTTCTCGATGCCGCCCGTTACTCCACTCGCGAGGATATCGGCGATGGAGGTGCCGTTGACCTGGGTCTTGCCGAACGCCACGATGTCACCGCCGTAGGTGTTTCCGACTATGTTCTCGCCGGCCACGTTCGCACCGGCAGCGCTGTCCGTATCGAAGTTGGCGGGAAAATCGGCACCGACATATACAAGGGTGGAACTGGAACCGCCGCCCGCCGCCACCCCGCGCGACGCGCAGGACGCGATCAGCGGAGTCACGCCGGCCAGAACGCTCACGGCAAGGAAGCCGCGCCTCGACAAATTAATAGCCATTCGATTCATCCTCAGGATTTTGGGAGGGACATGCCCAAACGGACGCGGAAGCGGCCCGTCATTTTTGCCGGATGCTGTACCTGATGCATTGGCGGGTTGGGTTGTTGAACAATCCCTATGTTGTTGAACAACCTATGACGTGCACCACAGTAGGGTCAAGTTTCTTGCGTAATTATTTTGCAGGATGACGGATCGGCCATGGTTGTGCGGCCCATGCAGATGGACTGAGACGTTTCAGGGGCACGCCGAATGGGTCCCCTGAACGAGGACAGTCCCGAAATGGGCACAAATAGGGGGTGTTTGCCTCGCCGCTAAACAGTAACGGGGCTGAAAAGTTCGACGGATCGACGACGTTTCCCGCTACGCGGCAACGCCGCCAATCCGCCGGGTTGGGGTCCGATTGGCGCCGGGGGTCCTTAGGCCTGTTGCATGACGGCGAGCAATTCCTGCTCCGCTGAATCTAGGTACGTCCTCATCAGTTCGGCTGCGTCCGACCGTTTCCCTCGTTCGAGGAGATCAACGACGTGCGCGTTCTCCGCGATGTACGGAGCATGGAATTCGGGGTCGAAGGCCATCGCATGGAAGACCAGCCGCATTTCGGCCAGGACGGGCGCCATCATTGCACTGAGCCTGGGGCTACCGGCAAGGGAGACGACGGTGGCGTGGAAGTTCTGGTTTGCTGTCCCCATGTCGGTTGCAGATCCTGCAGCCCGTGCTAGCTGGGCGTTCTCGACGGCCTCCCGTAGCGCGCTGAAATTTGACGTCGTTGACCAGCGGAGGGCAGCGGGTTCCACGTAGCGCCGCACGCGATAGATTTCCCGGACGTCCTCCGCCATTGGTTGGGCCACGAATACGCCCCGATTAGGGATTCGGCTAATAATGCGTTCAGATGCTAGCGCGGTAAAGGCTTCCCGCAACGTGTTTCGAGAGACTCCGAGGGCCTCACAGAGGTCCTCTTCCGGGAGTTTCATTCCGGGGGCAAGATGCCCAGATGCGATTCGGTCCCGAAGCGTCGAGGCGATCCAATCCCCGGTGTGGGCATGTTTGGCCCCGGATGGTCCCGAGTGGATCTGGGTCAAAACATCCTGCAGAGTCATATAGGAACCATAGAGCATCGGTCCCGCACCCCTGAGATTCCAGGCCCTCAGATGCCCTCCGGTGCCCGCTCCCTCATCACCTCGGGGTTGGTGCTGAGGGGAACGGGCGTCCTGCATCTAACCAATGAGTGCAAGCACGGATCCGGCGCTAACCACCCCGCCCGCTTCCGTTCGGATACCGGTCAGGGTTCCGGCTCGGTGCGCTGGGAGCTGGTTTCCATTTTCATGGCCTCGAGGACGACGACGGGGTCCCCTGCGCCCACCCCTGCGCCCACCTCGGTGCCGGGCTCGACGAGCCACTTCACCACGGTGCCGGCCATGTCGGCGCGCAGTTCCCCGGGATCAGCGGAACCGGAGGCGTACCGCCGTCGGAGGCTGAATTAGCCGTTACCGCCGCGGGAGGTGCCTGGCCCGAGCGGGCCCAGCCTTCCAGCAGGTCGGCCGGGAGCCCGACGGCGAGCCTGCGCCCATCCACCTCGACGGTGATGGTGCGCCGTTCGCCTTCGGGGCTGGTGATGCCGTAGCCGGGATCGGCGGGGATCCGGTCCGCGAAGCCGGTTTCGATCCAACGGATGTGGTGCCCAGGCCGGCCTCGGAGGTGAAGTCCGGGGAGTCGAGCACGGCCCGGTGGAACGGCAGCACGGTGGTCACCCCTGTGGTGATTTCGGCCAGGGCGCGCCGGGCGCTACGCAGCGCCTGCTGCCGGTCCGCGCAGGTGACGATCAGTTTCGCCAGGAGGGAGTCGAACTGCGGCGGTACGAGGGACACCGAGCGCACCCTGGTGTCCAGGCGGACACCGGGGCCGGTGGGGCCGTTGAATTCGCCGATGGTTCGGGGGGAGGGGAGGAAGCCGCGGCCCACGTCCTCTGCGTTTAGCCGGAATTCGAAGGAGTGGCCGCGCGGTGCGGGGTCTTCAGTGAGGCGGAGGCGTTCGCCGGCGGCGATCCGGAACTGTTCCCCTCGGAGCCTCTAATCCGTACCCAGAGTGGAGTCACCGCAGCTACTTCTGCTCCCTGGCTCGAACGCCGATAACCGAGATTCCGTCAATCTGGCGTGGTTGCTGTTGCGAGATAACAGGATTGCCGGTGAGAGGTTCAGGAAGGCCTGGCCTGGCGGAGGTACTGGTACACCGTTTCCCTGCTGATGCCGTAGTCGCTGGCGAGGACGGCTTTGGGAATTCCATTGGCCGCCCGCTGCACCAGCTCGGCCGCCCGTTCCGGCGTGAGGGTTCTCTTCCGCCCTTTGTAGGCCCCGGGCTGCTTGGCCAGGGCGATACCTTCCCGCTGGCGTTCCCTGATCAAGGAGCGTTCGAATTCGGCGAAGGCCCCCAGGACGGACAGCATGAGGTTGGCCATGGGGGAGTCCTCCCCGGTGAAGAGCAGCTGTTCCTTAACGAACTCCACCCGTACGCCCCTACGCGTCAGAGTCTGGACCAGGGCACGCAGGTCATCGAGGTTGCGGGCGGGCCGGTCCATGCTGTGCACCATGACGGTGTCCCCGTCACGGGCGAAGTGCAGCAGTTCGGCCAGTTCCGGCCTGGTCGTGTCCCTGCCTGAGGCCTTGTCGGTGAAGACCCCGTCCAGGACCTGGCCTTCAAGCTGACGTTTCTCGTTCTGGTCGAGGGTGCTTACGCGCACATACCCGATGCGTTGTCCAGCCACCGATGCCTCCAAACCCGTCGACCTGTCAGCTTGAGTGCTAAAGCCTTCCCAGAAGAACGTCAAGACATCCGAGCAGCGACGCCTGGCGCAGGAGTAGTCGTGGCTTTTTCGAGCGCTACGCTGAGATCTGTTTGCTCACGCCAAGGCACAATGCGTTGGGCTCCCCACGGGACAGACAGTCCTGCCCATCGCAGCTCCCCTTGGGCCGTATTATCGCTGACAGGGTCAGTTTCGTGGGCGGACTGACCTACAACCCCAGGGAAAGTAACATCGCCGACTTGCGAGCCTAAACGCCTTCAATCTCAATGGGAAGCTGAATCTCGGTAGCGATGGGCGTGTAAAGATCGACATCCTGCTCAGGCGCTTTGATTGAGACAATCAGCGAATATCGGACTGGTAAATCGAGTCGATCCTTTCGGAGATTCCGTTTCCACCATCCACCAACCGGATATACCGCGAGTACTCCGCTGGCGGCGAGTTCTTGGCCTGAGCCTTCCCATATGTCCTGGTGCAGAGATCCAAGATTTCGCTGATTTGGTCCGATCATCCATCTAGCCGTGCTCGATGAGGAAGCCGACGTAGGGTCTTCATCATTTTCTGCATCCCGATTGATTCGTGCAATGAATTCATTCTCGGTTTCTGTGGGCGCTTTGAGCTCAAACCGGAGGAGGTGCGAGGCGTACGAATACTTCTGTCGCCACCCCCTTCTAGATGCCGAGGGCTCAACGAAGTACGAGAGGGTAACCTTGAGAGTCACGTCGTCGGCCGCGATACTCTCCAACACCTCAGTTGGCCATGGCATCGAATGCAGCCGGAACTTACGCATCTTATACTCAGCGCCCTCGAAGGGGACGAACGTGTCCTGAGTAACGAGGGTTACAGATTGTCGAGATGACCGCAGGACCGCGTCCTCGGTGGGTACGCCCCATCCGTACCGCCGGAGTAGTGAGAGTTTGGGTTCCTTCTTCGTTCCCGTGGAATCCAACTCGGCCCTCATTGCAGGGGTCCACTCCGCCGCGTGAACTAGCAGGCCGCGTATCGTTTCCGGCCAATATTCGGGGTAATGGGCCATTGCAATTGCGGCTAGGCGAGATGCTTGGGCAGTGGCTGCGCTCGTAGCATTCGCAGAGGTAAGAGCAAGATCGCTGTGGACGCCCGTAGACCGTAAAGATAAGGCTGGGTGACGCTCATGGAACCCGTTTGCCCCGTCGGTAAGGACGTTGCCGCCTTCAAAACAAATGTCCGGCTTGATGGGCCAGTTCTTCTTCCCGAACAGGAGTGATGTCCGGCTGTGGGGCGAGAGCTCGCCCTCGGCGGCCATTGCCGTCCAGCCTTGAAAGGCTGGATCCGTCGGTAAAGTGACTATTTCCGTATGCGCTCCAACGGTAAGTGCATTCCACGCCTGCGCCGGATCTTCGACTGCAGAGGTGTCGGATTCAGTACGATGGTCGGCCTGATAGCTGTCGACGTTCCCGGCAGCGATCATCATCAGCCTGCTAGCGTTGGCATCCGGCAGCGTAAGCAGCTGTATTTGTTCGCCGTCACGAACGATGTCTGTGCCGACGGCAAGTGCGTCCACCGTTGAGGACCACAGGGTGGGTACACCAGGACGGTCGGGGGCGGTGGAGACGGGCATGCAGAAGACTCGGCGACGTTGCTTGGTTGCCTCAGTTCGCGCCACAGCATCAACCGTGACGGTTCCAAAATCCAAGGGGTCAGTCATCGGTTCCCCCCTTTGGGGCAACACGCGAACTGACTCAAGTCGGTGATGCAATTGCACAGACCCAGTCCCGGCCAGTAGATCATCGAGGGGCCCGAAGAGCGCGAGTCCGGCCATGGAAGTGCCATGCCCTGCCAGGTCGTAGCCGGATGTGCCGATCACCGTGTGCAGATCTTCCTCATCCAGTGAGCCGGCAATCAGCCTGTGGCTACGTGCTACTCCTGTATCAAGGTGGCAAACCGCAGGAGCGTCTGGCGGCGCTGGGCTTATCCGCGAAGCAAGGTCATCGACATACTCATCTTGTTCTTCTGGAAACAGATCTTCTACTGTATCGACGAACTCCGGCCGTCGAATTTCGGCAATAGGAATGCTGGTGAAAAGGAGTGTCTCGAGCTGGGCCCATGTTGCCTCAATCCAAACGACGACCCGGTCGTTGAACGCGAGAGAGCGATTGAGCAACCTTAGATTCCATGCTGTCGCCAGAGCATGCAGGGAGTCGGCCTTATTCTCTGCGGGGTCGAGCCAGAGCTCCCACCAGTGCTTTCCTTGCTTAGGCGGATCACCTTTGGACTGCCAAAGATCATCCAGGATGGTCTGACGAATTCGGGAGATGTTCGCGACGAGGGCACGATTGGCCGGGTTTCCGTCGGGAGTCTCCCACTTGTCCTTTGCAGCCTGGGTACTTTTCTTCGCCAGATAGTCCTCGAAAATTTTGAGGAACTGGGGGCGGTAGGCGTCGGCGATCCAAACTACGGCCCGCTCTGGCTGGTCTACAGTACCCGGCTGAACTGACAAGAGCAGCCACTGCGGCACCTTGGGCCTAACGGTATGGCGGGAGAATGTTTGTAAGGACTCGATTTTCAAGGGGTAAGCGGCATCCTCCCCTTCCAGAGTGATTATGCTGCCCAAGGCTTGGAGCTCGTCAGCGCTGAGGCGGACGTTGCTGCGAGCTTCATCAATGTCTGAGAAAGTTTCCTGAAGCTGGCCCTTAATAGTGATTCCGTGCGCCCTGTACTCAACGGGGCGTATCTTCGGGTTCCCTTGTCCACCGCGGGAGAACTCTTCGTTTCGTGCCCTGTCTGCGACATATAGATGAGTGAGGTGTCGAAGTTCAGCCACTGCTAGCCATTCGACGGGTGTCGAGGGCCCGGACCATGTCAGCAGCCCCGATGACGGTCTGTCCGCGCATTAGCACCGCTTTGGCTGTTGCCTCTGAGGCCTTAACCAGATCAGCGTGGCTTAGACCCTCTGCATGTGCATCGACCTTTTCCCAACGCATTCCCTTCGCGAGCGATCCGAGGCGGCCCTTGATGACGGCGCGTGCCTGGTTCTTGTCGGGCAGGTGGTAAGTCAGAACCATGTCGAATCTTCTAAAGAGCGCTCTGTCGAGGATCGACCGATGATTGGTAGCGGCCACGACGATACTTTCTGGACTCGACTGCTCGAGAAAGACCAAGAAGGAGCTGAGAATCCGTCTAGCCTCCCCAACGTCGTTTCCCGAACGATCGCCGCCTAGGGCATCGAACTCATCAAACAGGTAGACGCCGCGACGTTCGGCGACGGCGTCAAATACAAGACGTAGCTTGCCTGCAGTCTCTCCCATGTATTTGCTTAGGAGACTGTCAAGCCGAACGGTGAACATCGGCAGGGACAGCTCGCGCGCGAGCACAGCAGCGGTCATCGTCTTCCCGGTCCCTGGGGGGCCTTCCAGAAGAAGCCGATGCGTGGGATCGAATCCGTGATCGAGGAGAGTCTTTCGCTGACGCTGTTCAGCTATAACTTGTCTGAGCCGCTCAACGAGATCCGCAGGGCCGACGAGGTTCCGCAAAGTAACATCCGGATGGGTCACCTCGATGAGATCAGCCAAATCACCGCGGGGTTTGGCCAGCTTAGTCACGTTGTCTCTTGGCGTGGCCTGACGTGAAGCATCAACGGCCTTCTTGATGCCATCTGCGAGAACATGATGACCCTGGCGGGCTTCGCGGGCGGCAATCTGGAGTGCGACAGAGTAGAAGGATGAGTCGTCACCCGAGGCGTGGCTTCGGACCATTGCAGTTATGTGTTCCCCCAGCCCAGCCATTACGCCTCCTCCGAGCTCCCGTTGATTGTGAATTCCCATAGGAAAGTCTACGGGAGAGCGGAACAGTGTCTGAGAACGGCGCGGTGGCTAGGAGGGTGCACCTCGCGTGACAGTCGAGTGTTGTTCATGTGCAGGGGAGTCTCTCCCTTGGCCGGGCGGGCTCGCCGACAGTGGACGCACCTATAGAATTTATCCACTAGCGCCCAGAACGCATGCTAAGCAACTTAAAACATTGGTCGTCATCGGGATTCTGATGAAGTACTAGCTCGGGAAGAAATGACTAGATCTGCAATACGAGGAAACGGCGACAAGAATTCCGTTGTAAAGAACTTCCTTCGCCTTCTTGTTCCAAAGACTGCGTCGTCGGGTAAGCGGCGAGATCAGGCCCTCGAGTTCCAGCAAACGGTAGAACACCAGAAGCGTGTGGTTTCCGGCTTAGTGCCCATAATCCCGGCCTTGGCGGTAGTCTACGTAACTATTAATGTGTTGGTTCAAACTAGAGGGGACAAGAACCTTGCGCTGGCGATAGTAACCAACTTGCCATTGGGCTCCTTAGCAATGGTAGTTCTACTATCTGCATCAAGCTTATTTTTGATCGGCATGTTGCTGGCCGGCCCGACCGTGGCTCTAGATTCGACCTACACCGCTCCTGTTCGCAGGTTTTTCTCGATCTTGACTCTGGCATGCGCTCTCATGCACGCCCTTACGGCTTCACTTGTATTTTCATTGGTGTTTCTCGGTTTTGCATACATCAACTGGAGGCTGAGCGTAACTAGCCGGGAGCGCTTGATCTCCTTTGATCAATGGCTCGATCACAAGGCAGGACCAGAAGATGCTGGCCTATACGAGATTTGGATTAAAGCGCGCGCATTGTCCCAGTCAGCCGAGGGTGCCGCCTGCGAGAATGTTGAGAAGCTAAGTAGGTTGAAAAGGGAAATGCGCGACCGGCACAGAGCAATTCGAGGCGCGGCGCAGCCGGACTTCCGAAATGCTGTCTACCGCTCTGGGTCCATATTGATTTCCACTTACGGACTGATGCTGCTGACCACTCCAGTGCAGCTTGGCCCGACCGAGATAGTCCAGTTCAAGTCTGGCCCTTCAGTGACGGGCTATGTTCTGATCGCGAATGAGGACCGCGGCATCGTCTTCGACCCCAAATCGAGAACCGCCAAATCCATTGTGGCCTCAGATATATCGCGCCGCTTGGTTTGCACCCGCCATCCAGGTTGGTCATCGCTCACTCTCGGCGATTTGGATAGGTTAGACCAGTTTAGTTGGGATTCTCGTGAGACGTGTGCGTAATCCTAGAGCGCCGAAAGTCACCGATAAGAGGTATTCGGCTGGCAACGTGGACGCCGGAATTAGTCAGCTGAACATGTCGAGCTCAGTTCCAGCTCCCAACCTGGCCTAGGGGCAGCGACGCTAGGCTGCCTGTGACGGCAAATTGGGGCGGCGACGAAGTCAATCACACCGAAATCGGCGCAAGTAGGGTGCCGAGAGCCTCGCGACGTACCTGCTGGGGGTGGGCGAAGTGATTCATCTGATGAGATACGCAGAGTTCTACCTTACATAACGGCGGTTATCGGCCCATGGTCATGAGAAGAAGCCCGATCTTCACTGCTAACACCCTCGGATTCTCCCGCCCTCTGCTGTCGGCGAGGCTGGCAGTTGGAGCCACCTGGCTAGCCACGCATCGGGACTGAGGTTGGGACAAGCTCAACCAGCGGAGTCCGCCAGCATCAGCCACCGGCCCGCCTTCATCACGGCAGCCACCTCAAGCCTAGGGCTGAGCACCACCAAATCCGCCTGGAGCCCGGCCTCAATCCGGCCGACGTCGGAGAGTCCCAGCATGTCCGCCGGGTTCTGGCTGGCGGCGCGGACGGCGTCGGCGAGCGGGATGCCGGCGTCGTGGACGGCGTGCCGGACGGCCGCGTCCAGCGTGAGGATGCTGCCGGCGATGGTGCCGTCGCTGACCAGGCGGGCCTCGCCGCCGGCCACCCGGACGTCCAGCCCGCCCAGCTGGTACCTGCCTTCCTGCGCGCAGGCCGCGGCCATGGCGTCGGTGACGAAGACGGCGCGCGCCGGGCTGGCGGCAATGAAGCGGACCAGGGACGGGTGGAGGTGGACGCCGTCGGCAATCACCTCGGCAAACACCGCGGGGTCCTCCAGCAGGGCCAGTGCCGGGCCGGGTTCCCGGTGGTGCAGCGGCCGCATCGCGTTGAACACGTGCGTCCCCGCGGTGGCCCCAGCGGCAATCGCCTGCCGGGCCAGGTCGTAGCCGGCGCCGGTGTGTCCGATGGCCGCGACGGCGCCGTAGCCGGTGATCTGCCGGATGGCGGCCAGGCCGCCTTCCAGTTCAGGCGCGATCGTCACCATCCGGACGGTGCCGCGCCCGGCCAGCATCAGCCGGTCGACGGCGGCCGGTTCCGGGGCGAGCAGAAGGTCCTCGGTGTGGGCGCCCCGGTGGTCGGGGCTGAGCCACGGGCCCTCCAGGTGGATCCCGGCCAGGACGCCTTCCTCCACAAGTGCGGCGAGCGCGGCCACCGCCTTCTCAAGCTGCGTGAGCGGGGCGGTGACCAGGCTGGCCATCAGGGTGGTGGTGCCGTGCGAGCGGTGCACGTCGGCGATCCGGACCGCGGCGGCAGCGGGGTCGGCGTCGTTGAAGCTGAAGCCGCCGCCGCCGTGGATGTGGGCGTCCACGAAGCCGGGCGCGAGGGTGGCGTCCGGGAAATCGGCGTCGGGCGTCCGGGTGGGCAGCCCGGGACCCGCAGCGGTGATCCGGCCGCCGTCGGTCTCCACCCAGCCGGGGTCCAGCACGGTGTCCGGCAGGATGACCCGGAAAGCGGAAATGAGCGTGGGACTCACCAGGTTTCCGTGATCTTGAGCAGGCCGCGGGGAGCATCGGGGTCCCGGTGGCGGGACGCCGCCATCGCATGTGCCAGCCGCTGCAGGGGCATGATCTCCAGGATCGGTGAGAGCTGCTCGTGCACGGCCGGCAGCGGCACCACGTGGTTCAGCGGGCGGGCAGCCCTGGCATCGCCCACCAGGCAGACGTCCGCGCCGCGTTCGGCGAGGCGGTCCAGCACCGGATGCAGGGCACGGCCGCCGGCGCCGGGCGAGGCGACGGCGATGACGGGCCGGTCGGCGTCGATCATGGCGAAGGGCCCGTGCAGCAGGTCCGCGCCAGAGAAGGCGTGTGCGGCCAGGTAGGACGTTTCCATCAGTTTCAGTGCCGCCTCCCGTGCGGTGGGATAGGAGAAGCCGCGTCCGGTGGTGATGATGTGGTTTACGAAGCGGTAGCGGTCTGCCACCTCAAGTATCTCCGGCCGGGCCAGGACATCGGCGGCGAGACGCGGCAGGCCGGCAGCTTCCGAGCCGTTTCCTCCGGCCCACGCGTCGATCAGTTGCCACAGCGCCAGCAACTGCGACGTGTAGCTCTTGGTCGCGGCGACGGCGTGCTCCGGACCGGCGAGGATGTCCAGGTGATGCCGGGCGGCAGCGGCCAGCGGCGAGGCCGGTGCGTTTGTGACGGCCACGGTGAGGGCGCCGCCCCGGGCGGCAGCGGCGGTGGAGTCCACGAGGTCGGGGGAACCGCCGGACTGGCTGACCGCCAGCCACAGCACCCCGTCCATTTTCGGTTCGGCGCCGTACACCGTAAGGCTCGACGGCGAGGCCAGCCCTGCCGGCAGCCCCAGCACCGTCTCGATGAGGTACTTCGCGTACAGGGCCGCGTGGTCGCTGGTGCCGCGGGCGGCCAGGAGGACGTACCGGATGTCCGCGTCCCGGAGGACGCCGGCCAGGCGGGTGATCGCGGGGCGCCCGTGCTCAAGCAGCCGGGCCAGCGACTCCGGCTGTTCCAGGATTTCGGCGGCCATCAGGGAACCGGGAAGCGGGGAAGCGGCGGTGATGTCGGTGTGCGGGGCAGTCATGGGTCTCCTTGGGGATCAGCGGGGTATTTGGTGAGGGTGGATCAGGCGGGAATGGTGGTGGCTGGCCGGTGCGGTGAGCCGGCAAACTGGCCGGCCAGCTCCACGGCGCCCCAGGCGGGCGCACGGTCCAGCACGCGGACGTCGGTGTGGCCGCCGGCTGCCAGCAGCTCCCCCACCTGGATGGCCAACGACGGCTGGTTCACCAGCATGCCGCCGGCCAGCAGCACGGAGGCATTTTCCGGAATGGTGCCCAGCCGCCGGTTCACCGTCAGGGCCAGGCGGGCGAGATGCCGGGCGGCGTCGTCGGCGATGGCGGCGCTCGCAGCGTCCGAGGCTGCGAGGCCGAACACGATGCCTGCCAGTCCGGCCCAGTACCGGCGCTCCGGCCGGCGGTAGAACAGGTCCAGCAGGTCGCCGGGTTCCGCGGCCCCGGTCCGCGCCAAAAGCTGGGACGTCAGCGGCCCTGCGGGCAGGCCGTCGTCGGAGTCCTGCAGGGCGTTGCGGACCGCACTGCGGGCCACGGCGTAGCCGCTGCCTTCGTCGCCGAGCAGATAGCCCCAGCCGCCGGCGCGCGCTTCTCTGCCGTCGCCGGCCTTCGCCCACGCGGCGGAGCCGGTGCCGGAGATGAGGACGGTGCCCGCGGTGAGGCCGGCGGCCGCGAGGATGATGCGGGTGTCGTGGTCCACAAGGACCCGCGCTCCTGGGAACCGGCGGGAGAGCAGGCCGGCCAGCTGTTCCCGGGCGGCCGGCGTGTCAGCGCCCGCGGCACCGGCATGCACGGTGTCGATGCGGTGGCCTGCGGGATCACCGATGCCGAGCTGCCCGGCGAGGTCGTCCAGCGCCGCGGCGGCCTCATCCCGTCCGACGGAGGCGATGTTTGCACTGCCCGCCGTGCATTCGGCGAGCTGCCGGGGAACTCTTGTCCCGCCGTCGTCCGTTCCAACCTCCGCCAGGATGGCGTGGGTCTTGGAACCGCCGATATCCAGGCCGAGGACGCGCGGCATCACTTGGCCGCCGGCTTGCTGCTGCTGCCGGTGCTGCCGCTGGCTTCCGGCCAGCGGGCGCCGTTTTCCCAGTAGTGGCGGATTTCCTCGAGGTTCCGGCCCTTGGTTTCGGGGGCGAGGCGGTGGACGAAGATGAAGCCGGCGATGGCCAGCGCGCCGAATACCGCGAACGTGCCGGCGCCGCCCAGCTGCTGCAGCATGGTCAGGAAGAAGGCCGCCACGATCACGTTGGCCACCAGGTCCGAGGTCAGCATGGCGCTGGCGCCCAGGGACCGCAGCCGGGCGGGGAAGGACTCCCCGGCGTAGACCCAGACCAGCGCGCCGAAGCCGAACGTGAAGCCGACCGTGAACAGCAGCACCCCGAGGAAGCCCACCACGGTCAGGATGCCGCCGAAGTCACGCCCGGCCATGAAGACGCCCACCAGGATGGCGTTGGCCGCGATCATCATGCCGATGCCGCCGAGCAGGATGGGGCGGCGGCCCACGCGGTCCACGAGGGACAGTGAGACGAATACCGCCACCAGGGAGGCGGCCTGGACCAGGGCGGGCAGCAGCAGAAGGGCGGCGTTGCCGGTGAAGCCCATGGCCTCAAAGATCCGGGGGCTGTAGTAGACCACGGCGTTGATGCCGGTGATCTGGATGAAGAAGCCGAGCCCGACGACGAACACGGTCGCCTTCAGGTACGGCGAGCGGAGCATCTCGCGCAGGCCGCCGCCGCGCTCTTCGCCGATGGCGCGGCGCATGTCCGCCAGTTCGGCGTCGACGTCGGTATCCGGCTCGATCGAGCTGAGGGTGCGGCGGGCGTCCCCCGTCCGGCCGCGCATCATGTACCAGCGGGCGGTGTCGGGGAGGCGGAGGGTGACGGCGAGGACCGCGAGGGCAGGGACGGCGGCCAGGCCCAGCATCAGCCGCCAGTTCTCGGTGGAGGACAGGACGTACGCGGCCAGGTAGCCGATGATGATGCCGATGACGGTGGCCACCTGGTATGCCACGAGCAGGGCGCCGCGCACCTTGGGCGGCGCTGACTCCGCCACGAAGACGGGGACCACCACCACGGAAACGCCGATGGTCAGGCCCAGGAGCAGCCGGGCAACGAGCAGCATGGGCACGTCGGCGGCGAGGGCGCTGAGCACCGCGAACGCGGCATACGCTCCGGCCACGCCCACCATGCAGGCCTTGCGGCCCAGTTTGTTGGCGAGCCAGCCGCCGAGGACGGCGCCCAGGACTTCGCCGACGACGACGGCGGTGGTCACCAGCTCCTGTTGGCTGGTGGAGAGCTGGAACTCCTTGGTGATGAACAGCAGGGCGCCGGCGATATTCGACAGATCGTAGCCGTAGATTATGCCGATGGTGGCGGCGGTGCCGCCGACCAAGAGGCCGAGGCGGGGCGTCTTGCGCAGGTCTTGCAGGAACGACATCTTTGGGTCCTTGGAAGTCGGATTGGGGGATTGGGCTTGGGTTCTACCGCAAACTGAAATTGGTGTAAACCAATTTCAATCATTTTGGCCTAGACCAATTTTCGTGTCAATAGGTACCATCAGATTCATGGAAACCTCCGCGGCCGCCGCCCTGCCCAAGTACTACGTACTCAAGGAGCAGATCCTTACCCTCATCGAGGACGCGGTGCCCGGAACGCTGATCCCCACCGAGCGCGCCCTCGCCGAGCAGTACGGGACGTCCCGCACTACGGTCCGGCAGGCCATCGGCGAACTGGTGGCCGAGGGCCGCCTGGACCGGACGCAGGGGAGGGGTACCTATGTGGCCCCACCCAAGGTGACTCACGTCCGGCAGCTCACGTCCTTTTCCGACGACGCCGCGAGCCAGGGCCTCACCGCTGCGGCCCGGATCATCGATGTGAGCGTGCTGCCGGCCGATCCGGCAACCGCGCGCCGGCTGGCGGTGGAACCCGGAACGGACATCCACCGGGTGGAACGGATCAGGCTGGTGGACAGCGAGCCGCTGGCGCACGAGATCGCGTTCCTTGCCGGGCCGCTCCCGGACCTCGAGCGGACAGTGGCGGAACGCGGCTCCCTGTACGCGGCCCTGCGCGAGGACTACGGAATCCGGATCGCCGAGGTGGAGGACACCGTGGAGACGAAGCTGGCCGGGCCCGCCGAGGTGCAGCTTCTCGACGTCGAAATGGGCGCCCCCATGCTGCTGGTCCACCGCCTCGGGTTCACCCAGGACGGGCGGCCCGTGGAGTGGACCGAGTCGGTGTTCCGGGGGGACAGGTTCCGTTTTGTGGCGCGGATGCACGTCTGAACTGGGTGTTTGTTACGCCCAACTGCGGAAAGTGAAGCAGTGTTGCGTTGCAAGACGGCGGGTTTCGCCGGGCGTTGTGAAGCAAGTTACTCGGTGGTTGTGTAAGTCCATAATCATCGACGGGGCGGCGCAACGCCCTCCCTGGATCGAGGGGCACATGATCACAGCTTTGGTTCACAGAATCCGGACCCAATGCGGCGCGGAACTCAGCACGTTCCGGAGCCAGGTGCACGCACTGGCGAGTCAGGAGATCGGGTCCGGAGGCCTGGATGCCGCGGCCACTACCATGGCCCGCCGGCCGTGCCTGGCCACCCCGGGAGTTTCCGTGGACATCGTCGGCTTCACCTGCCCCCGTTCCTCCGGGGGCCGGCCTTCGGTGCGCGTTGCGGTGTCCATGAGCCTGCAGCCGGGCCGGAGGGCCTCGGCCGTCCACTGGGAAGAGGCCCATGCCTGGGCCGGAGCCGTGGCCGGCGGGGAATGGGCTGCCGCCGAATATGTCGGAAGCCAGGAAAGCCCGGACGGAATGGTTTTTCACTACGCGTTGAAAGACGAGGAGGACCCGTACGCCGTGCCTGAGTACTCGGCCGTGCCGGCATACTCGGCGGACTATTCGACGGCGTTGTAAGAGTTCGGATTAACCCAAAAGGATCCGGCGGGAATGTTCCCGCCGGATCCTTTTGTCTTGCCGGTTTGCCTGTCGTGTCAGGTTACTCCTTGCCCAGCCCTGCGGCAGAGGTCTTTTCACCGGTGACTTCGTTCAGCTTGGCCAGATCGAAGATGCCGTTGAGGTCGGCCTGCTTGGTGGTCCCGGCGTCGACGCCGTCCTGCAGAAGCTTCTTGAACGCTCCGGCCAGCGGGTCCACCGTGAACACGATGTTCTTCAGCGAGCGGTCAATGACTTCCTGCGGGAGGGCCTTGCCGGCAGCTTCCTTCAGGGCCGCGTTCACTTCCTTGGCCTTCTCGGCGGCCGGGGTGCTGTTGAGCCACTTCACGGCTTCGACGTGGCCCTTGAGCAGGGCTTCCACGGTCTGCGGGTGCTCGGCAGCGAACTTCTTGTTCACGATCAGGATGGTGGTGGGGAACTCGCCGGGCTTGCCGGTCAGCGAGCCGTCCCACAGGTCCTTCTCATCCACCAGGACCTTGGCGCCGGCCTGGAGCACCAGACGCGACGCCCACGGCTCAGGCAACCACGCGCCGTCGAGCTTGCCGTTCTGGAACAGCTTCAGGGTCTGCGCGTTTTCGGTGGGGTTGATGGCAACGTCCCCGCCGCCGTCGGTGTTGGTCTTGTAGCCCTGCTTGCCGAGCCAGGCGCGGAGCGCCACGTCCTGGGTGCCGCCGAGCTGGGGCGAAGCGAGGGTCTTGCCTTTGAGGTCGGCCGCGGTCTTGATCTCTGGCTTGACCACCAACTGGGCACCGCCGGAAGCTGCCCCCGCGATGATGCTGATGGATTCGCCCTTGCTCTTGACGAACGAATTGATGGCGGGGTTCGGGCCGATGTAAGTGGCGTCGATCGCGCCGGCGTTCAGCGCCTCGATCGCGGCCGGGCCGGCGTTGAAGACCTGCGTGCTGAGCTTGGTGTCGCCGAGCTCCTTGGCGATGAAGCCCTTCTGGACGCCGACCAGCGCGGCGGCGTGGGTGATGTTCCCGAAGTAGCCCAGCTTCAGCTCGGTTGCGGGGCTGGTGACGGCGGCCGCGTTGGCCGACCCGGGGGTGGCGTTGTTGGCGGCCGTGGTGGCGACGGCGACGCCTGCGGCCAGGACTGCGAGGATGCCGGCGGCGATGGCGATCTTGAGCCCGCTGGGGCGTTTGCGGCCGCTTGGCTGGCCCGCGGCGATCCGGGTGGACCCCGGGTTCTCGGGTGACGAAGACATGATGTTTCCTTTTCGGATGATGGAGCGGAGGGGATGGCGCTGAGCGTTGGATTGAGAGTACGGAGGCCAATCCGTCGGCCACAATGGCTGCCGACGCAGGCGTTCACGCGGCGTCGCAATCGTTCATCCGGACGGTCGTATAGCTTCATTCGGCGTCGCAGAGCGTTAAAAATCGGGGTCTTACAGCTCGTTCGGGGCGGACTGCAGAGTATCCAGGACGGCGGGCAGGAGGTGCTGTTGCCGGCCCCAGACCGGGTCAAGGAGTTCGACGTACCAGGAGTCGGCCAGCACGAGGGCGAGCGTCTCGTTACTCTCGCGGGCCCAGTCCTGGATCTGCTCCGACTCAACCGGATTTTCGCTGCTTCCCAGAACGGTGACCAATTCGCCGTCGTGCAGTGTGACCGGAACGGAGGCCTGGCTGACTTCTCCCGGTGCGTGCGCGATGGCAATGAATTCCGTCCGTGCCGACAGCCGCAGCAGGAGGGCCGCCGACTCCGCGGAGCAGAAACCGGTGACGTACTCGCGCTGGGCATGGCCCGCGTCGGGGCCGAAGCCGGGCTGGGATTCCTTCGTGAACAGCCCGCTGCGGTTGAGCTCAGCCAGCTGGCCTGCGATGGGCAGGGTCTCGTCGTCGAAGCACGGGGCGAGGGTTCCGGGCTGGTATTCGCTGGTGCCCTCAAGCCACCGCGCGGTCAGCTCCCCGGCTGCGGCGAGGGTGCCCGCCTGCCGCCACACTTCACGATCTGCGAGGAGCCTGCCGTAGCTGTCACGTTCGGTGGTGAATTGATCGCTCATACTCGATGCTAGGCGCGGTCCCCGGTTGTCCGGCAGGCTGAATGACGACTTCGAACGCCGTGTGAATCGCGGTTACGCCGTGTATCTTCCGGTTTCCCCGCGCTTTGACCGCTTCTTTTTGCCGCCGGATAGTTGCTGCCACAACCTTTCGCATTCATTGCTTTTTATTGCTACTCCCAGGGGGCAACCATGGTCCGTCAGTCTCTCAAGTCCCGCACGGGCGCACTTCAGCCTGGCTTCAAGCCGGCCGTGGGCCTGGCCCTCGCCGCCACGAGCCTGCTGGCGCTCTCCGCCTGCTCCGATCCCGGAGCTGCGGCGGCAGGCGCCGCAGCGTCCGCGAACGCGCCGGCCGCCACAAACACCGCCACATCGACTGCCAAGACCTTTAACCTGACGCCCGAACAGGACAGGTTCCCCGTCGCGGTGGACGAGAAAGCCGCGGCGCTGGTTCCGGAAGCCATCAAGAAGGACGGCAAGCTGACGGTTGCGGTCAGCCCGTTCGCTCCGCCGCTTGCGGTCTATGCCACGGACAACAAGACTCCGGTGGGCAACGAGGTGGACATCGCCGTCGCGCTGGCCCAGACGCTGGGGCTGGAAGCAGAGATCGTGCCCACCGCCTGGGCCGACTGGCCCCTCGGCGTCGAATCGGGCAAGTATGAGGCGGTCCTCTCCAACGTCACCGTGACGGAGGAGCGCAAGCTCAAGTTCGACTTCGCCAGCTACCGCGACGACAAGCTCGGCTTCTACGCCAAGAGCGGCAGCGACATCACCAAGGTCGAATCCGCCCCCGACGTTGCCGGCAAGCGCGTCATCGTCGGCTCAGGCACCAACCAGGAATCCATCCTGCTGCGCTGGGACGAGGAGAACAAGGCCAAGGGGCTGAAGCCGGTCGAGTTCCAGTACTACGACGACGACTCCGCCTCGAACCTGGCGCTGCAGTCCGGCCGCGCGGACCTGACGTTCGGCCCGAATGCCACGGCCGCCTACAAGGCAGCCACCGACGAGAAGACCAAGCTGGTGGGCCTGGTGGACGGTGGCTGGCCGCTGAAGGCGAGCATCGCTGCCACCACCAAGAAGGGCAACGGCTTCGCCGCAGCCGCCCAGGCCGGCCTGAACCACCTGATCGAGGACGGCACCTACGGCAAAATCCTGGACCGCTGGGGCCTCTCTTCGGAGGCCGTCGCCAAGTCGGAGCTGAACCCGGCGGGCCTGCCGAAGAGTTAGCTGCCTGCCGGCTAGCTGGCCGGGACCACCTTCAGCGCCGAGTTCCACTGGAACTCGGGCAGCTGGTCGTTGGCCGAAAGCAGTATGTGCAGGAACCCGGCCTGTTCGAGCTGGCGGGCCCGGCGCTGGGGTCCGACGACGATCGGCCGGAGGCCGCCCGCCGAGGCGAACTCCGCCACGGCCCGCACGGCGTCCTCGTCGTCACCCGCGATGAGGACGTCGAGCTGCTGGCCGGCCACGCCGCCGGAGGACAGTGTCCCGGCGAAGGTGGTGTTGAAGGCCTTCACCACCTTGGCTCCGGTGGATTTCTGGAGCTCTTCGGCCGCAGAGCTGCCCTCGGGGACGCTGAGTCCTTCGAAGGTGGACGTGTCCACCGGGTTGGTGATGTCCACGTACACCTTGCCGTCGAGTCCGCTGCCGTACTTTGCCACCACGGCCTTGGCGGGATCGTAGTACACGGCGGGAATCACGACAGCGCCGCTGAGGTCATCGCCCACCACGCCGGTGGTCACCTGGCCCCCAAGCTCGGCCGCGAGGGCATCGGCCTTCGACTTGTCCTCGTGGGCGAGCAGTTGGACACTCTTGCCGCCTGCAATGGCGCGGGTCGCGAGCCCGCGCGCCATGTTGCCGGTTCCGATGATGGTGATGTCGGTCATTGTGTTCTTCTTCCTCGATTGGGCGAGACACGCACTGCTCCTTCGCAGCTCCCACCCAGTGTCCTTCCATGGGTTTGAAGCGTCAACAAAATTTTGGGGTTACTTTCCCCGCCCTGCCCTGTAGGTTTGACGAGGTACTGAAACCGGATAAAGTGTATGCAAATGCATGAACTGTCGGTTTTGTTCGACGGCGTCGGGCCGCCGGCGCGAGGCCTGCTAAGGAGTCCCATGTTCCACCCGTTTTTCCTGGATGAATCTGAGCCGGCATGAGCAATCTGGAAACCTTCCCCGAGGAGATCGTCTGCACCGAGGGGGACCATGCGGAAGCGGTGGAATTCCTGGCCCCCCGGAACGTTCCCTTGGGCGGCCCGCGGGCCATGCCGGTGCGCCGGACCCTGCCCCAGAAGCAGCGCAGCCTCATCGGCGCCTGGTGCTTCCTGGACCACTACGGCCCGGACCTCGTCCCGGAGTCGGGCGGCATGAAGGTCCCGCGCCATCCCCACACGGGCCTGGCGACGGTGAGCTGGCTGTTCACCGGCAACGTCGCCCACCGCGACTCGGCCGGGTACGAGGCAATCGTCCGTCCCGGACAAGTCAACCTCATGGTCGCCGGGCGGGGGATCTCGCACCAGGAGTTCTCCACCCCGGATAGCGGTGTCCTCCACGGCGCCCAGCTGTGGTATGCCCTGCCCGAGGAAACCAGGAACATGGCCCCGACCTTCCAGCACTATGCCCCGGAGCCGGTGCAGGGAGAAGGCAGCGAGTTGCGGGTCTTCCTCGGTTCAATGGCAGGATCGTCCTCGCCCGTCACCACCTACACTCCGCCGCTGCTCGGTGCCGAGGCGGTGCTGCACGCCGGCGGACGGCTCGAACTGGACCTTGACCCGTCCTTCGAACACGGAATCCTGCTCGACACCGGTGACGTTTCCGTCGACGGGACGGCCATGGCGGTTGACCACCTGCACTACCTGCGCCCCGGCCGGACCAGGATTGCGCTGGAGGCCGGGCAGGCGCCTGCCCGGCTGCTGATCCTCGGCGGAGAGCCGCTCGGTGAACAGATCGTCATGTGGTGGAACTTCGTCGGGCGCACCCACGAGGAAGTGGTCGCCTACCGTGCGGCCTGGCAGGCAGAGATCGGCGCCGAGCCAGCCGACCCTCCGCCGGGCGATACTTACCCGGACGGTGCCCCGTTCCCCCGCTTCGGGCCTTTCCCGGAAGGGTATCCGGCGCCACTGCCTGCCCCAGCACTGCCCAACGCCCGGCTTCGGCCCCGCGGCTAACCGACCATCCGCCCCAGGAGGAGACCCTTGGAACAAGCAACAACCCTGACCGTCCGGAACGTCCCGCAGCGCCGCCGCTACGAGCTCAGCGACGGCGGCACCGTCATTGGGAAAGCGCACTACCTGCCGTATGACGGGGGACAGGGGCCGGAGCGGATTTTCTACCACACGACCGTCAGCGAGGACTACGCCGGGCAGGGCCTGGCTGCGCGCCTGGTCCAGGATGCGCTGGACGATACCCTGGACGCCGGGATCGCCGTCGTGCCCGTTTGCCCGTACGTCAAGCTGTGGCTGCGCAAGCACCCGGAGTACCAGCAGCGCGCCGCCCTGGTTCGCCCCGAGCACCTGGCGGCCCTCGAGAACGCGCAACGGTAACGGCAGCAGTGTTGGCTGGCCCGCCGTCGTCGCTTTACGGCAGCCGGCCGGGCCGGAGCAGGCTCGGATTGCCGGCCTGTTCGGGCTCCAGTTGCACCGGACTGACCAGCACAGCAGGCCCGCGGTGCAGCACGCCGTCGGATAGCGCCCGGCAGCGCATTCCGCCGCGCCCTCTCATGGCGGCGTGGGCGCCCGGTGCGAGCATCCGATCCATCCACGCGCAGGGGTGGGCGGGCCGCCCGCCTTTGAACCGCACCACGTCCCCCTGAGATTCCAGCGCGAAGTCCTGGCCCAGCAGCGGGGCCAGGTGCGCACCCCGCAGGATCACATTGCGCCGGGTCAGCAGCGGGTCGAACGGTCCGGCGCCGAGTTCGTTGGCAATGGCTTCGAGGGCCTCCACCGCGAACAGGGTGACCGCGGCGTCCATGTGCGCGGCCTTGCCGAAGAACCTGTCCCCGACAATGCCCTTGCCCGCCACGATTTCAACCCGGCCGGCATCCGCTGTCGGCACCTCAGCGGCACCGTCACGTGCCCGGCCGAAGTAGGCATGCACCGGGGAAACGAGCAGATGCAGGACGTCCACGTCGTACCGGTAGGTTGCCGTCATGCAATAACGCTACCGCGGTTGGGGGTCCGGTCAGGCCGGAGTTCAGGCCGGCCTCGCGAGCAGGGAGCTGGCTTCCTGGCGGGTGGTTCCGGAGTCCTGGATGCCGTCTGCGATGTGGGCGAGTTCGGCGGGGATGTCGCGTCCTTTTTTGCGCATGGCGGTGGCCCAGAGCCGGCCGGCGCGGTAGGAGGAGCGGACCAGGGG
>NZ_JBHUSE010000030.1:0-35638 GCF_042674585.1 Arthrobacter sp. NPDC057013 | reverse complement strand
TGCCCGGTGGCAGCGAGAGAGCCGTACAGGTCCACCCGCAGCGACGCCACGCCCTCCAGCACCCCGGCGGACTTCAATTCCTCCGCAAACACCGCAGCAGCCCGCATGGGTCCAACGGTGTGCGAGGACGACGGGCCAATCCGAATGGAAAAGAGATCAAAGACTCCAACAGCCATGGTCGGTTCCTAACTGGATAGTTGTGGTCGGTTCGGGCTGGGGAGGGTTTGAAGTGCTGCGCGTGGAGCTGCCGGGAGTTACAGTTCGCCGCCGTTTGCTGATGCGTATTCTTCGGCCGACATCAGCGGGCCCTCGTCGGTGACGGCCACTTTGAACAGCCAACCGGCGCCGTAGGGGTCGCGGTTGATCAGGGCGGGGTCCGCGACGACGCCGTCGTTGATTTCGGTTACTTCACCCGTGACCGGCGCGTAGAGGTCGGAGACGGACTTGGTGGATTCCACCTCGCCACAGGTTTCGCCTGCCGTGACGGTGGACCCCACCTCAGGCAGGTCCACGTACACGATGTCGCCCAGGGCGTCGGCCGCCACAGCGGAAATTCCGACCCCCACAGGCCCGGACCCGTCAGCAGCAACCCATTCGTGCTCGGCGGAGTACTTCAGTTCAGAAACAACTTTGCTCATGTGCTTTTCCTTTGAGGTTCCGGTTACTTGGTGCGCTTGTAGAACGGCAGTGCGACGACTTCGAACGGCTCGGCCTTGCCGCGCAGGTCGACGTCCAGAACCGTGCCAATTCCTGAATGCTCGACGTCGACATAAGCCATCGCCACCGGGTAGCCGAGCGTGGGGGAGGGCTGGCCGGAGGTGACCTCGCCGACCAGTGTGCCGTCCTTGAGGACCGGGTAGTGGCCGCGGGCGGCGCGGCGGCCCAGGCCCTTGAGGCCCACGAGCTTCTGGCCCATGGTGGAACCTACGCCGGCGGCCTTGAGTGCGGCCAGCGCTTCCTTGCCTACGAAGTCGCTTTCCTTGGCCAGCGATACCACCGGACCCAGACCCGCCGCATAGGCGTTGACGCGGCGTGAGAGCTCGTTGCCATAGAGCGGCATCCCGGCTTCCAGGCGCAGGGAATCCCGGCAGGCCAGGCCTGCCGGGATAAGCCCGTGCGCGGCGCCGGCGTCCAGCAGCGCCTCCCACAACCCGGCAGCATCCTCGTTGGGCGCGTAGATTTCGAAGCCATCCTCACCCGTGTAGCCCGTGCGGGCCAGCAGCAGGTTCTGGACAGTGCCGTTGAAGGTGATCCCCACCTCGACAGCCGCGTAGTACTTCAGTTCGGTCACCAGGGAGTGCTGTCCGGCCGGGACGAGTTGGAGCAGGATCGCTTCCGCGTTGGGCCCCTGCACCGCAATCAGCGAGGTTTCAGCTGAGGCGTCCTCGACGGCGACGTCGAAGTTCGCGGCCCGCTCGGCGAGGGCAGCGGCCACCGTCGGTGCGTTGCCGGCATTCGGGACCACCAGGTACTTCTCCTCGCCGCGGCGGTAAGAAATCAGGTCATCGATGATGCCGCCGTCGGCGTCGCAGATCAGCGAATACTTGGCCTTGCCGACGGCGATCGCGGACAGCTTGCCGGCCAAGGCGTAGTCCAGGAAGGCGCCGGAGTCCGGGCCAGTCACCCAGACTTCGCCCATGTGGGAGAGGTCGAACAGGCCCGCCGCGTTGCGGACGGCGTGGTGCTCGGCGAGCTCGGAGGTGTACTTGAGCGGCATTTGCCAGCCGCCAAAGTCGGTGAAGGAGGCGCCGGCTATCTTGTGCTGGTCGTAAAGGGCGGTGTAGTTCTCGGTCATCGTTGGTCCTTAGTTTTCAAAAGCTGCTGTGTTTTCCTCGAAGGCTTCGAGAGGCGGGCAGGAGCAGACCAGGTTCCGGTCGCCGGCTGCACCGTCGATGCGGCCCACCGGCGGGAAGTACTTGTCCTGCCGGAGCGACGGAACGGGGAAGGCGGCCTGCTCGCGCGGGTAGGAGCGGTCCCAGCTGGAACTGACGACGGCGGCTGCCGTGTGGGGCGCGTTGCGGAGCGGGGAGTTCTCCACGGTGAAGTCGCCGTTGGCCACTTGCTCGATCTCGGCGTGGATGGTGATCATCGCGTCGATGAACCGGTCAATCTCGGCCAGGTCCTCCGACTCGGTGGGTTCCACCATCAGGGTGCCGGCCACCGGGAACGCCAGCGTGGGGGCATGGAAACCGAAGTCGATCAGGCGCTTGGCCACGTCCTCGGCGGTGACCCCGGTCCGAGCTGTGAGCTCGCGCAGGTCCAGAATGCACTCGTGCGCCACCAGCCCGCCCTCGCCCGTGTAGAGGACCGGGAAGAACTCGTTCAGCCGCGACGCGACGTAGTTCGCCGCGAGCAGCGCGGACTTGGTGGCCTCGGTCAGGCCCACGCCGCCCATGAGCTTCACGTACGCCCAGGAGATCGGCAGCACGCCCGCGGAACCGAAGCGCGAGGCGCTGATCGCAACGCCGTGCCCGGCTGCGCCACCCTCGGATGAAGCGTTGTTGGCATCCCCCGGCATGAACGGGGCCAGGTGCGCCTTCGCCGCAACAGGTCCGACGCCGGGTCCGCCGCCGCCGTGCGGGATGCAGAACGTCTTGTGCAGGTTCAGGTGTGAGACGTCGCCGCCGAACTTGCCCGGCTGGGCCAGCCCAACGAGGGCGTTGAGGTTGGCCCCGTCCACGTAGACCTGGCCGCCGGCCGCATGGATGGCGTCGCAGACCTCACGGACGTCGGCGTCGTAGACCCCGTGCGTGGACGGGTAGGTGATCATGATCGCCGAGAGAACGTCCTTGTTGGCCTCGATCTTGGCGTACAGGTCCGTGTGGTCGATCGTGCCGTCGGCCGCGGTGGCCACCACGACCACCTTCATGCCGGCCAGCACGGCCGAGGCCGCGTTGGTGCCGTGCGCGGAGGCCGGGATCAGGCAGACGTTGCGCTGCTCGTCGCCGCGGGACAGGTGGTAGCCGCGGATGGCCAGCAGCCCGGCCAGCTCGCCCTGGGAACCGGCGTTCGGCTGGATGGACACCTGGTCATAGCCGGTGATCTCGGCGAGGTCGGCTTCCAAACCATCGATCAGCTCGCGCCAGCCGGCGGTCTGGGAATCGGGGGCAAACGGGTGGATCGAGGCGAACTCCGGCCAGGAGATGGCCTCCATCTCCGCCGTGGCGTTCAGCTTCATGGTGCAGGAACCCAGCGGGATCATGGTGCGGTCCAGCGCCAGGTCGCGGTCGGAGAGCTTGCGGATGTAGCGCAGCAGCTGGGTTTCCGAGCGGTGCGTGTTGAACACCGGGTGCTGCAGGTAACCGGACGTTCGCAGTACGGCTTCGGGGAGTTCAAAGCCTGCTGCGTCACCCACGGGACCGGCGCCAAAGGCGACGGCGACAGCGGACAGTACCTCCGCCGTCGTCGTTTCATCAATGGAAACGCCCACGGTGTCCGCGTCAATGAGGCGCAGGTTGATCCCGCGGGCTTCCGCCGCGGTGATGACTTTGGTGGCCTTGCCGGGCACACGCACGGTGAGGGTGTCGAAGAAGGAGTCGTTGACGAGCTCGCGGCCGGCTGCTGTGAGCGCGGCGGCGAGGACGCGGGCTTTGGTGTGGACGGTCTCGGCGATTGCCTTCAGGCCGTCGGGGCCGTGGTAGACGGCGTAGAAAGAGGACACGATGGCGAGCAGCGCCTGGGCGGTGCAGATGTTGGAGGTCGCCTTCTCGCGGCGGATGTGCTGTTCGCGGGTCTGCAGCGCGAGGCGGTAGGCGGGGGCGCCGGCGTTGTCCTTCGAGACGCCCACGATGCGGCCAGGGAGCGTGCGCTCCATGCCGGTGCGCACCGCCATGTACGCCGCGTGCGGGCCGCCGAAGAACAGCGGCACCCCGAATCGCTGGGCGGTTCCGACGGCGATGTCGGCTCCCTGCTCGCCGGGAGGCGTGATGAGGGTGAGGGCCAGCAGGTCGGCGGCCACGGTGACCAGGGCGCCGCGTTCCTTCGCGGCGGCGATGACGCCTGACTGATCCCACACGCGGCCAGAAACGCCGGGCTGCTGGAGGACGACGCCGTTGATGCCGCCGTCGGGCAGTCCCTGGGAAAGGTCTGCGACCTCCACCTGGAAGCCGAGGGCCTCGGCGCGGCCCTTGACGATGGCGATGGTCTGGGGGAGGCAGTCGGCGTCCAGGACCGTCTTGCCGTCCTTGGCCCCTGCGTTCTTGTTGGCCCGGCGCATCAGGAGCACGGCCTCGGCCACGGCGGTGGCTTCGTCCAGCAGCGATGCGTTGGCGACCGGCAGCGCGGTCAGGTCCTGGACCATGGTCTGGAAGTTCAGCAGCGCCTCGAGCCGGCCCTGCGAGATCTCCGGCTGGTACGGGGTGTAGGCCGTGTACCAGGCGGGGGCTTCGAGGACGTTGCGGCGGATCACCGGCGGCGTCACCGTGTCGTAGTAGCCTTGGCCGATCATCTGGACGGCGGTCTTGTTCTTGGCGGCCAGGCGGCGGAGCTCGGCCAGGACCTCAACCTCGCTCAGCGCTGCGGTGAGCTGGAGGGCATTCTCCTGGCGGATGGACGCCGGGACGGCGGTATCAACGAGGCCATCGACACTGTCATAGCCGATGTTCTTGAGCATGCTGTCGATATCGGCCTGGCGGCGGGCGCCGATATGCCGGTCGGCGAACGTTGATGGATGCGATTGAATCGTCATGAGGAACTCCAGGTCTGGCCGGCCACTGGTGGCACGGCATGGATTGGGTTCCTCCCCGCTCTGTATTGGACCTGAGAGATTCCGCGGACATGGTTCTTCGCTTGCACCGTCGGTGAGCCCGGTTACCCGAACTGCTTTCCAGAGTTGCCTGGCCGCGGCGGTACGGGGGCCTGAGAGATTCCTGGGGAGGATTTGCTCCTACGGCGCCTGCCCGGTGAATGACTGGGAGGACTCTCCCGCCACGGTTCGAAAGGCTATGAAGATGTGGGGTGATTCGGCTCACAAGCTACAGGACATTTCCGTCTCTGCCAAATCCGGGCCCCGTTTGACATTTCTTCGTGACCGAGACCACACTGATCCGGTGGCCAGCGGGGCCGCGCTGGCCGGCACGGGCCGGAACGGCGGCTGCCGCCGGGACGCATTATTTTCCCAACATAATTGAAAAAGCTTACGATCTGCGGCGGGAGAGCCCTGCCGGTACGTTCAGCAGGCGCCGTAGGAGCAAATCCTCCCCAGGAAACTCTCAGGCCCACGTACCGCCGCGGCGAGGCAACTCTGGAAAGCAGGCAGGCGCGTCCTGTCTCACCGACGGTGCAAGCGGACGGCCCTGTCCGCGGAATCTCTCAGGTCCCATACAGAGCGGGGAGGAACCGAATCAGTGTGGCCGTCCAAGGCCACTTGAACGATGGAGTTCCTTATGACGATTCATCCTCCAGCCTCCCCAACCGGTTCCCCAACCGGTTCCCCAGCCGGTTCTCCGGCCGGCGAGGCTCCCCGCCTGGAGCGGCAGCTGAGCAACCGGCACATCCAGCTCATCGCCATCGGCGGCGCCATTGGCACGGGCCTCTTCATGGGCTCCGGCAAGACCATTTCTGCGGCCGGCCCGTCCGTGATCTTCGTGTACACGATCATTGGCTTCATGCTCTTCTTCGTCATGCGGGCCATGGGCGAGCTGCTGCTGAGCAACCTGAACTACAAGTCCTTCAGCGACTTCGCCGCCGACCTGCTGGGGCCGTGGGCAGGATTCTTCACCGGCTGGACCTACTGGTTCTGCTGGGTGATCACCGGAATCGCGGACGTCATTGCCATCGCAGGGTACTCCCGGGAGCTCTGGCCGGGGCTGCCCCTCTGGATCCCGGGCCTGGCCACCGTGGCCATCCTGCTGCTGCTGAACCTCACCACCGTCAAGGCGTTCGGTGAGACCGAATTCTGGTTTGCCCTGATCAAGATCATCGCCATCGCCGCTCTGATCGTGGTGGGCATGTTCATGATCTTCACCGGATTCCAGAGCGACGCCGGACAGGCCAGCTTCACCAACCTGTGGAGCCATGGCGGCTTCTTCCCCAACGAATTCATGGGCTTCGTGGCCGGCTTCCAGATTGCCGTGTTCGCGTTTGTGGGCATCGAACTGGTGGGCACCACGGCCGCCGAGGCCAAGAACCCCGAGAAGAACCTCCCCAAGGCCATCAACTCCATCCCGGTGCGCGTGCTGCTCTTCTACGTGGGTGCCCTGATCATCCTGATGTCCGTCACGCCGTGGACCCAGTTCGCTGCAGGCCACAGCCCGTTCATTGCGATGTTCTCGCTGGCCGGACTCGGGGCTGCCGCCACGGTGGTCAACCTGGTGGTGCTGACCTCGGCGATGTCCTCGGCCAACTCCGGGATCTACTCCACCTCGCGCATGGTCTACGGCCTCGCCCAGGAGGGCGACGCGCCGGCCGCCTTCGGCAGCCTGTCCCGCCGCAAGGTCCCCAACAACGCCCTGTTCCTGTCCTGCGTGCTGCTGCTCTCCGGCGTGGTGCTCATGTACGCCGGCCAGGACGTGGGCAAGGCGTTCGACATGGTCACCACCGTTTCGGCCGTCTGCTTCGTCTTCGTCTGGTCGGTTATCCTGGCCAGCTACATCGCCTTCCGGCGCCGCCGGCCGCACCTGCACACCGCCTCCAGGTTCAAGATGCCCGGCGGCATTCCCATGGTGTGGGTGGTCTTCGCCTTCTTCGCCTTCGTCCTGTGGACCCTGACCACCCAGCCGGACACGCTGACCGCGCTGCTGGTCACGCCCGTCTGGTTCGTCCTGCTCGGTGCGGCCTGGCTGGTTCTGCGCCGCCGGCCCGCGCACCTGGCACGCTACGCCGCGTTCCAGGATGAGCTGAAGGCTGAGGAGACCGCCGCCCGCGGGCAAGCGGACCGGCGTCTCGAGGAGAAGGAAAGCGTTCAGGGATGATCAGGACAGAGGAAAGCCCGACGGCGGTGCGCCAGGCCCGCGGGGCCCGGATTCCCGGGGCCGGTGTGGAGTTTGTGCTCACCTTCCATTGCCCGGATTCCCTGGGAATCGTCCAGGCGGTCGCGGAATTCCTGCTCAGGCAGGAGTGCTACATCGTCGACCTCAAGCAGTTCGGCGACCGGACGGCGGGACAGTTTTTCATGAGGGTCCACTTCGCCTCGCCGGGTGACACGGGCGCCGTCGAACAGCTGAGGGACAGCTTCGCGCCGCTGGCAGGACAGTGGGGCATGGACTGGCGCCTCGAGCGCCATGACCGCAAGCAGCGGATCCTGGTGATGGTGTCCAAGTACGATCACTGCCTCAACGACCTGCTGGTCCGCGCCCGCAGCGGCGAACTGCCGGTGGAGATAGCAGCAGTCGTGTCCAATCACCCGGACCTGGAAGGGCTCGCGGCCTGGCACGGGGTCCCGTTCCACCACATCCCCGTGACGCCGGAGACCAAACCGGCAGCGGAAGCCAAGCTCCTGGAACTGGTGGAGGCGTCCGCCGTCGAACTGGTGGTTCTGGCCCGCTACATGCAGGTTCTCAGCGACTCCGCCACGGCACGGCTCGCCGGCAAGGCCATCAACATCCACCATTCCTTCCTGCCCAGCTTCAAGGGCGCCAAGCCATACCATCAGGCACATGAGCGCGGAGTAAAGACGGTCGGCGCCACGGCCCACTACGTAAATTCGGAGCTTGATGAGGGGCCGATCATTGCGCAGCAGGTGATCGAGGTGGACCACACCTACACTCCCGCTGACCTCGTGTCCGTGGGCAAGGACGCGGAGTGCAAGGCGCTGACGAATGCCGTGCGCTGGCACGCCGAAGGAAGAATCATCCTGTCCGGGAACCGCACGGTTATCCTCCGCTGACAGCCCATCCAACCAGACCTGGAGTTGCTCATGACGAACCAATTGCCTGTGCGCCTGGAGATCATCCCCACGGACGGCATCATTCCCAAAGTCCGGGCGCAGGTCCCCGACGGATCAACGCTGACGGTGACGTGCCTGCCGCACCACGGGGTTGAGGCCACCGTGCGGGCCGCGGTCCAGCTTGGCCAGCTGGGCTACAACGTGATTCCGCATCTGGCGGCCCGAAGCATCGGAAGCCGCGCCCAGCTGGCGGGCCTGCTCCGTGACTGCTCCGCAGCCGGGATCACGGAGGTCTTCGCCATCGGCGGGGATGCTGCCGAGGCCGCAGGTCCCTACGGCAACAGCGGCGTGCTCATGGAGGACATCGCCGACCTGACCGGCGGGACCATGGCCATCGGCGTCGCCGGATACCCGGAAGGCCACCCGAAGTGCAATGAGCTGCAGATGCTTGACGCGCTGCTGCAGAAACAGCACCTGGCCTCCACTGTGGTGACGCAGATGTGCTTTTCCGCGCCCAGAATCGGCTGGTACGCCGAACTGCTGCGCCGCGAAGGCGTCGACCTCCCCATCTGGGCGGGGGTTGCCGGGGCCGTCCCGCGGGCCAAGCTGGTCTCGCTGGCCACCAAGATCGGGGTGGGTCCCTCGCTGAAATTCCTGAGCCGCAAGGGGCCCCTCGCCCGCAGGCTCCTGAACGCCGGCAGCTACTCATCCCGGTCCCTGGTTTCCGAGCTGTCCGCCCTGGAACCTGCACTTGAGGGCATCCACCTCTACACCTTCAACGGCCTCGAAACCCAGCCCGCGCTGAACTGGAGCGGCGGGGAAGGCGCGAAGGCTTCCTGAACCGAATCCCGTAACCAGGGCGCAAGAGCCGGCATTTCCTTGCGAGCCCGTTGCACCGGTTTGCGGGCGGCGGCGTCGGCGTTGGCCTGCTCGGACCGGTCTTCGAGTTTGCCGGGACAAAACTCCCATCGATTGCTCCGTAGGTGCCGTTTTGGAGGGGGAATAGGGCACCTGCGGAGCAATCGATGCGGTTACTAGAGGAGCAGCTCCCGGACGGTCAGCTGCAGCCGGATCGAGTCCGCCCCGCCAGCCCCCAGAGCGGCTCCGCCAGCCCCCAGAGCGGCTCCGCCAGCCCCCAGAGCGGCCCCGCGAGGCTCGACGCTGTCCGGCTCGCCGCTGTCACTCGCGGCGACTGCCGCTTCGCCCGCTTCGGCGTCGCGGGTTTGGCTGTCCCGGGCGCTGCCCATTTGCTTAGACCTCCAGTCCGACGGCGGTGCTCCCGGCAGTGTTCCCAACGCAGGCTTCCCGCCGGACCGGCGTCGCCAGGCCGAGGTTCTCGCGCAGCGTGGTGCCGGCGTATTCCGTCGGGTAGACGCCGCGCTCCTGCAGTGCCGGGACGAGGTGGTTGACGATGTCGTCCAGACCGGTGGGAATCAGCCACGGCGAGATGTTGAAGCCGTCCACGGCACCGGTGTGGGCATACTCCGCCAGCCGATCCGCCACCTCGGTGTAGGAACCCGTGAAGCTGGAGTCCCCGCGGCTGGTCCGGGCAGAGACGAACTGCCGGATGGTGAGGCCCTTGTCCTTGGCCTCGGCCCGCCACTGGTCCGCCAGCTGCTTTGCCTTGGCGCCGTGGAAGCCGCTGCCACGGGTCTCGGAGGTCTCCTCCACCACGGGGTCGATGTCCGGCAGCGGGCCGTCGGGATCGAAGCCCTGGAGCTCGCGTCCCCAGAACTGCTCGAGGTAGGCGATGGCCTGCTCGGGACCGATCTGCAGGCTCCGCACCCAGTTCTTCTTCTCGAGCGCCTCCTGTGGGGTGGCGGCGAGGATGAACTCGCTCGCCGGCATGATCCTGACGTCGTTCGCACCACGGCCGGCCTTGACCGTGCGTTCCACGATGTCGCGGCGGAAGTCCAGGGCGTCGTCGAGCTTCGGGTGGGCGGAGAAGATGACGTCGGCCTGCCGGGCAGCGAAGTCGCGGCCCTCCGGTGAGTCGCCGGCTTGGAACAGCACCGGCCGGTACTGGGCGCTGCGCGGGAGCCTGGGCACGTAGTCAACCGTGTAGTGCTTGCCCTCGTGGTGCACCGGCAAGGCCGAACCGGGTGCTGCCCAGGCGGGGGCCCCGGCGGACTGGGCGATGGCGCCGTCCTCCCAGGAGTCCCAGATCCGTTTGGCCGTGTTGACGAACGCCTCGGCATGGACGTACCGGTCCGCGTGGTCCAGGTAGCCGCCGCGGCGGAAGTTCGCACCGGTCCAGGCGTTGTCCGTGGTGACCACGTTCCAGGCCGCGCGGCCTCCGGAGAGCAGGTCCAGGCTGGACAGGCGGTGCGCCAGGTCGGCGGGGTCGTTGTACGTGGTGTTCTGCGTGGCCACCAGGCCGATGCGGCTGGTCACGGAAGCCAGGGCGGCCAGCATGGTCTGCGCGTCCGGCCGGCCGACCACGTCCAGCGCGTGCGGGCGGCCGAGGTGCTCGCGGAGCCGCAGCCCCTCGCCGAGGAAGAACGCAGCGAACAGGCCCCGTTCAGCGGTCTGGGCGATGCGGCGGAACGATTCGAAGTCCGTCTGCGATCCGGATTCCGGCGCCTTCCAGACCGTGCCCGAGTTCACGCCCTGGAAAAAGATGCCGAGCTGCAGCTGGCCCGAGGGCACGAAGCCGTTGCCGATGTGTGCGTCTGTCATGGGTCTCTCCCTAGTTATCGGCCGCGGAAGGCACGGATTCGGCGGCATACCGGCTTGACGGGCGTTGCAGCCCGAGCAGGTCCCGGAAGGTGGATCCCGGCTGCTGCGGTGCGAGCAGGCCCCGGCGCCGGAGGGCAGGAAGCACCAGCTGGGCCAGCTCCTCCAGGTCAACGTCCAGGACTGCGGGGTGGAGGCGCACGCCGTCGGCCGCCTCCAGGACGGAGGCCAGCAGCTCGGTGAGCTCCGCTGCGGTGCCAACGAAACGGGCACGGCTGCTCTGCCAGGGCGTGTGCGCGTCCAGCTCAGCGAGCCGCCCGGCGGCGGTCTGCCCGCGGGCGTCGAGGACGACGTCGAGTTCGGCGATGACGGCGGCCGCTGGGGCCGCGGCGCGGGCCTCGGCGATCTCGCCGGCCAGCAGCTCGGGCGTGGGGGCGGACACAAGGACGGCGTCCGCCGCGCCGGCGGTCGGCTGGTCCCCGCTCAGTTGCTCCCCGTCCAGCAGGCCGGCGGGGGCGAGAACAGGCAGCTGGCCCTGCAGGGGACGGGGAATGATGGACGGTCCCTTGACGGAATAGCCCGCGGCGCTCTCGAAGTCAACGTAGTGCAGCTTGTCGACATCGATGTACCGGCCGGTGGCGACGTCGCGGATCACGGCGTCGTCCTCCCAGGAGTCCCAAAGCCGGCGGCCGACCTCGATCGAATCCGCGGCTTCCCGGCCCAGTCCGTCAGCAGCGACAACGGAACGTCCGACGGCGGCAGCATCCGCCACCCGGTCCGACGCCGCCACCAGCCACCCGGCGCGGCCGCCGGACACGTAGTCAAGGCTGGCCAGCTGCGTGGAGATGTGGAACGGTTCGGTGTAGACCGTATCCACCTCGGGCACCAGCACGATGGAACTGGTGACGGGCCCGGCAAAAGCTGCGCGCTGCAGGGCGTTCAGCCGGCCCGGGATGTCGCGGCCGCCGGGCCCGGAAGATGCGGGGGCCAGCGATCCGTCCGCGAACGTGGCCACGTGGAACCCGGCTGACTCGGCGGCCAGCGCCGTGGCGCGGACGCGCGTGCCGTCGAGCAGTTCGGCGGGGGTGTGCCGGGCCTTCCGCCAGGCGGCGGGGTGCGCCCCGTCGCCGTCCAGTTCGAGGGCCAGGAAGGAATTGGCTGCAGGGCTCACGGTCCGGTCTGCCTTTCGTGGGGGTTCTGTTCGCCCGCTTCGATGGCCACCGGCAGGCGGTTTTCGGCCGGCGGCAGCGGGCAGATGGCGAGGTCGGTGTAGGCGCATGGCAGGTTCACCGCGCGGTTGAAGTCCAGGGCCACGCGGCCGTCAGCGTCCGGCGCCCCCACCGTGAGCGAGCGGTTCGCCGCGTACGTGGTCTTGCCGGACGTTGCGTCGGTGAACAGTACGGACAGGGTGCCCGGCGCGTGGCCGTTAAAGGCCGTGAGCGACAGGTCCTGGCCGTCCAGCTGGAACCGGATCTCGCCGGGTGCTTCGTACACGTGCACAATGCCCTCGACGGCGGCGCCCACCGTGGTGGGCCGGGGCTCGTCGAACGGCACGAACACACCGCCTACGGCGAAGCGCAGGTCCGGCGCGTAGGCCGGAGTGCCGCGGTACCCGGTGAGCAAGGTGTTCTCCGGGTGCCGGGGGCGCACAATGTATTCCCCGCCGCGCTTGGCGAGTTCGACGACGGCGGGACCCGCCGTGAGGTTGATGCCCTCACGTTCGGCGACGGGATCGAAGACGACGGCGGTGCGTCCGTTCCCAGCCGGGCTGCCGTTCAGCTCACGGCCGTTCAATTCCTTACCGTCCCGGAGCAGGCTTTCGCCTGCCTCCAAAACCACGGTGACGGCGTCGTCCCTCACACTCCAGGTACCCGGTACACCCTCAAGCCGGGCAGGTTCCGCCGTCAGCCAGTGCAGGTGGGTGACGGCGAGGAAGCCGTGGGGATCGGCGCGGCGGCGCTCATGCGCAACGTGCCACTGCTCCCATCCGGCGGCGAAGGCTGCGCCGGTTTCAGTGTGCGTAGGGGTGGGCATTGTCGCTCCTTCCTGGAACTTCATTTCGAGTCACCGGTCTTTGCAGCCCCCGTCTGGGTGGACGCGAAGTTGGCTTCGGTCACGGTTCTGGATTCCGGCAGGGCTTCCTCGGACAGCCCCCAGCGGGCCAGCACCTTGCCGTAGGAGCCGTCCTTGATGGCCGAGTTCAGTGCCTCCGTGATGACCGGCGCCAGCCCGTTGCCCTTGAGCGTGGTGGCGGCCACCAGGGTCTCCGACGGCCAGCCGGCGTTGACCTTGCCGACGATCTTCAGGTCGTCGCGGGTGTTTTCCCGGTAGACCGTCGAGGGGTAGGGCGCGATGTTCAGGTCGGTCCGGCCGGAGGACAGCGCCAGGATGGTGTCGGCGTCGGATGAGTAGTACTGGAGGCTGGCGGGTGCCTTGCCCTTGGCCTCGAGCTCCTTGTTCCAGGCCAGCAGGATCTTCTCCTGGTTGGTGCCCGAGCCCACGGAGACCTTCAGGCCGGAGATGTCGTCCGCGCCCTTGATGCTGTAGGAGGAGGACTTCTTCGCCTCGAAGCCCATGTACGCGGCACGGTAGCTGGCGAAGTCGAACAGCTTCACCCGGTCCTTGTTGATGCCCACGTTGGAAAAGACGGCTTCGAAGTCGCCGGACTGCGTTTTCAGGGGCCAGTTCTCCCAGGACGTGACCTGGATGTCCAGCTCGAGGCCCAGCTTGTCCGCCACCAGCTGGGCGAGGTCAATCTCGGAGCCGATGGGCGTCTTGTCGTCGGTGGCGTGGAAGGACAGCGGAATGGAACCGGCAGTGGTGGCCACCGTGAGCTTGCCGTCCTTGCCGATCAGCGCCGGCACCTTCGCGGCCAGCGGGGCATCCTTTTCGGCACGGATCCGCTGCTGGTCCGGTGAGGTGTTGTAGACGACGCCGTTGCGGGCCGCCGTCGTGGCCGCACCTGATGCGGCACCGGTTGAACCGCCGGAAGCGGCGGCGCCTGGATCGGAGCAGGCGGACAGGGCCAGGGCGGCGGAAAGGACGACGGCGGGCAGCGCGGCCAGCGTGCGCAGGCGGCCGGTGCCGTGGTGCGGGGTGGAGAAGAATGCCATGGGGAGTTTCCTTAGATATTGAAGGCGGGCTCGATCACCTTGGAGAAGAAACTCCGGGTGCGTTCTTCCTGCGGGTTGGTGAAAATGTCCTGGGGTTTGCCCTGTTCGACGATCTGGCCCTGGTCCATGAACACCACGGTGTCCGCCACGTCGCGGGCAAAACCCATCTCGTGCGTGACGATGATCAGTGTGGTGCCGGACTTGGCCAGCTCGCGGATCACGTCCAGCACCTCGTTGACCAGTTCGGGGTCAAGGGCGGAGGTGGGCTCGTCGAACAGCAGGATCTTCGGGTCCAGCGCCAGTGCCCGGGCGATGGCGACGCGCTGCTGCTGGCCCCCGGAGAGCTGGCGGGGATAGGCGCCGGCGCGGTCGCGCAGGCCCACGCGGTCCAGCAGTTCCAGGCCGCGCCCGCGGGCCTCCGCCTGTGATCTGCCCTGCGCGACGACGGGCGCCTCGGTCACGTTCTCCAGCGCCGTGAGATGCGGAAACAGGTTGAAGTTCTGGAACACCATGCCGATTTCGGTGCGCTGCTTCAGGATGTCCCTCTCGGGCAGTTCGTGCAGCTTGTTGCCCTTGACCCGGTAGCCCACCAGCTGGCCGTCGATGGCGATGAACCCGGCGTCCACCTTTTCCAGGTGGTTGATGGTCCGCAGCAGGGTGGACTTTCCGGAACCGGAGGGGCCGACGATGACGGCCACGCCGCCGGGCTCAACCGTCAGGGAAATGCCCTTCAGCACTTCGGTGGGCCCAAAGGACTTCCGGACCTTGGCGATTTCCACCAGCCCGCGGGTGGCGGCGGGGGCCTCAAGTGTTGTGCTCATCGGAATCATTTCCTTCCGGTGGTGGTGACCGCGGCGTGGGTGGCGAAGAACTTCCGGGCCTTCTGCAGCGGGGTGAGGGGCAGGGTGCGCACGGCGCCCTTGGAGTAGTGGCGTTCGATGTAGTACTGGAACACGCTGAGCACGGAGGTGATCACCACGTACCAGAGCGTGGCCACGAGCAGCAGCGGCAGGACCTGCTGGGTGCGGTTGTAGATGACCTGGACGGTGTAGAAGAGCTCCGAGTAGGCCAGGACGTAGACGATCGAGGTGCCCTTGACCAGGCCGATGATCTCGTTGAAGGCCGTGGGCAGGATGGCGCGCATGGCCTGGGGCAGCACGATTCGGGTGGACCGGCGCCAAGCCGGGATGCCCAGGGCGCTTGCCGCCTCGAGCTGGCCCTGGTCCACGGACAGGATGCCGCCGCGGATGATCTCGGCCGAGTAGGCGGCCTGGTTCAGTGTCAGGCCCAGCACGGCGGCCGCGAACTGGCTGATCAGGGTGGTGGTCTGCGCCTCGAAGAAGCGGATGTCAGTGAACGGGATGCCCAGGCTGATCTTCTCGTAGAGGTAGCCCAGGTTGTACCAGAGGAGCATCTGGACCAGCAGCGGCGTGGACCGGAAGATCCACGAGAACGTCCAGGACACGGAGACCAGCAGCGGCGAGGCGGACAGGCGCATGAGGGCGAGGATGAAGCCGAGGATGAAGCCGAGCGCCCCGGAGATGGCGGTGAGCTTGAGGGTCTCCAGGAGGCCGTTCACGACGGACTTGGCGGTGAACCACTGGGCCACCACGCCCCATTCCCAGCGCGGGTTCGTGGCCAGGGACCACACGACGGCGGCCACGCCCAGTGCCACCAGCACGGTGCCCACCCAGCGCCACGGGCGGCGGGCGGGAACCAGACGGTAGTCGGCGTAGTCGACGGCGGCACGGAGTTCGGGGGCAGGGGGCCTGGCGGGCCCGGAACCGCCGGCGCCCGATCCTGCAGCGCCTGATCCGGCAGCGCCCGACCCGGCAGCCTGTGTCTCAGCGGTTGCCGGTGCTCCGGTTACGGACGTCTCGCTGGCGGCCTGTGTGTCAGTGGGGGACGGTGCCTCAGTTGCGGACTGGGGCGTCCTGGTTGCTGCTGAACTCATGCGCCATCTCGCTTCTTCCGGTTGGTATTTCGGGGGTAGTTGGCTGCAAATCTAGGTGCGCCCGGGGGGTCCGGCAAAGCCGTCTGTTGCATTCGTTCACGCGGCTTAGTGGGGCGTCACAAGACGATTTCTTGCTCTCATTTACGCCCCATTACGCCGGGTGAACGGCCGTGACAGGGCCCTCGACCGAGGGTTTGTCCAGACCCTAGATTGAGGGCCCAAGCCCTTTCTCAGTGGCCTTTTCCAAGGGGCCCTTCCACCAGGAGTATCCGATGCCAGCGCAGCACCCATCCGTGGTCTTCATCGGCGGTGGTCCGCGCACGGCCGGCATCCTCGAGCGGCTCGCTGCCAATAGGCCCGAGCTGGCGGACGGTCCGCTGCAGATCCATATCGTGGAGCCGCATGAGCCGGGTTCCGGCAGGATCTGGCGCTACGACCAGAACCCTGGCCTCATGCTGAATTCAACCGCGGCCGACGTCACCATGTTCACCGACTCATCGGTGGTCTGCGAGGGGCCGGCCATCGACGGGCCGGGGCTCGCGGCCTGGGCTGCCGGCGTCCTGGACGGTTCCATCACCGACGTGCCGGCTTTCCCGCCGCACCTGCGGGACCAGCTGCACTCCCTGACAGGCGGCACCTTTCCCACCCGCCAGCTGCAGAGCAAATACTTGGAATGGTTCTTCCGCCGTGCGGTCCACTCCCTCGGCAGCGACGTCCGCGTTACCGTCCACCGCGACACCGCGGTCAGCGTTGAACCGCTGAGCGTTGATCCGCTGAGCGTCGAACCGCAGGGCGAAGACGACGGCGGGTACAGCGTCCGGCTGGCCGGCGGCGGCACGCTGCAGGCCGACGTCGTGATTACCGCACTGGGGCACACCGACGCCGAGCCGGACGCCCGCTCTGCCGCCTGGTCCGATTTCGCGGCCCGGAACGGCGGGTTCCACGCGGCACCCAGCTACACCACCGACGTCGACTATTCCCCCCTCGCCCCGGGCCAGGACGTCATTGTCTCCGGCATGGGCCTGGCCTTCGTGGACCTCCTGGTGCTGCTCACCGAAGGCCGCGGCGGCCGTTTTGAAGAGACGGCCGACGGCGGGCTGCGCTACCTCCCCTCCGGGGCCGAGCCAAGGCTCTGGGCCGGGTCACGTCGCGGCGTGCCGTTCCACTCCAAGATCTCCGTGGCCCTGCGCGGCGAACCGGCGGGGGCGCCCCGGTTCTTCACCGCGGACGCGGTGGCCGCGCTCCTGGCGGAGCACGGCGAACTGGATTTCCGCAGCCACCTCTGGCCCCTGATTGCGAAGGACGCCGGCTACGGTTACTACCGGGAGCTGTTCACCGGCAGCCCGGAGCGGGTGGCGCTGGGCTGGGACGAGTTTGCCGGGCAGTTTGCCGTCCTGGACTGGTACAGCAGCGGCCGCCGCGAGCTTGTCGCCGCGGCCGTGCCGGATCCCGGGCTGCACCTGGACCTCGAACGGCTCGACAAGCCGTTTAGCGGGCAGCTCTTTTCCGGCCACGACGAGGTCCAGGCAGCGGTGGCCGGCTATATCGAGCATGACCTCGAATTGCGGACGGGACCTGACCACCCGGAAACGCTGGCACTGTTCATGGCCCTGCTGAAGGTGTACATGGAGCTGGGCAGGATCGTCCCGCCCGAACGCCTCAACGCGCGCTCGCAGGAGGAAGTGCACGGGTGGTGGCACGGGTTCTTCAGCTTCGTGGATTCCGGCCCGCCGCCCCGCCGCCTGCGGGAAATGCTGGCCGTCCACCGCGCCGGGCTGCTGCACTTCCTGGGACCGGGACTTGCGGTTGCCGCCGACGACGGCACCGGCGAGTTCGTGGCAACGTCCGCGCACTCACCGGTGAGCCTGCGGACGAAGGCCTTGATCGAGGCCCGGCTCCCCGGCCCCGCCGTGGCCCGTTCCGCCAACCCGCTGCTCCGCTCGCTGCACGGCTCGGGCCTGGGCGCTGAGCAGCACCTGCTGACGTCCGACGGCGGCCACTCCACCGGCCGGCTTCTGATCACCTCGGGCCACCGGATCGTTGGCCGCGGTGGCGAGACCCGGAGCCGCCTGTTTGGCATCGGCCCCGGGACCTCGGGCTGGGGAGCCGGCGCGTTTGCCCGGCCCGGCACCAACGCGGCACCCTTCCGGGAGAACGACGCCCTCGCGAGAAAGATCCTCACTGCCGTGTCACCCTCCACCCTCACCGTCCTCGAACTGCCCATGCACGACCCCCGGGTCCGGCCGCTCCTGGACGAGCTCGCCGTCGAGTACGACACCCGCTACGGCGACCTGTTCGGCCGTGGCGGGGCCGCCGAGGAACTGAACAGGTACCCGGCGGAGGAATTCGAGGCCCCGGCCGGCGCCCTGCTGATCGTCCAGGAGAACGGCGAGTCCGTGGCCGGCGGGGCTTACCGCCGCTATGACGCGGAAACCGCCGAGTTCAAGCGGATCTGGACGCACTCGGCGCACCGGCGACGGGGACTGGCCCGGCGGGTGCTGGCGGAACTGGAGCGGCTGGCCGCGGAGCGGGGGTACCGCAGCGTGTACCTCACCACGGGCCCGCGCCAGCCGGAGGCCAAGAATCTGTACCTGAACACCGGGTACACGGCCCAGTTCGATCTCGCCGCGGACCCCGAGACCATCGGGCCGCTGGCGTTCACGAAGAACCTGGCCGTCCTCGCAGGGGATCCGGCTTAGGCGCCGCCTCAGGACCGGGGTGAGGCGCCCAGGTTCACGGGGTCCTCATCGGTCAGGTAGGCCAACTCGGAGTGGGCGGCGATGTCGATGCCGCGCAGTTCGTCCTCCTCGTGGATGCGCAGGCCCATGGCCATGTCCACCACCTTGGCGATCACCCAGGTCAGGCCGAAGGAGTAGGCCAGCACGGCGACTGTGGCGATTGCCTGGATGCCCAGCTGCCGCAACCCGCCGCCGTACAGCAGGCCGCTGACGCCGTTGGGTGCGCTGCTGGTGGCGAAGATGCCGATCAGCAGGGTCCCGATGATGCCGCCCACGAGGTGCACGCCCACCACGTCGAGGGAGTCGTCGAAGCCGAGGCGGAACTTCCACTCGATCGCCAGCGAGCAGACAGCACCGGCGATGGCGCCGATGGCCACGGCGCCCAGCGGGCTGACCGCGCCGCAGGCGGGCGTGATGGCCACGAGGGCGGAGACCAGCCCCGACGCGGCACCCATGCTGGTGGTGGCGCCGTGCCTGATCCGTTCAACGACGGCCCAGGCGAGCAGGCCGGCGGATGCTGCCACCGCGGTGTTGAGGAACACCACCGACGCGGAGTGGCCGGCGGTCAGCGCGGATCCGGCGTTGAACCCGAACCAGCCCACCCAGAGCAGGCCGGCGCCCACCAGCACCAGGGGCCGGCTGTGGGGCTTGGAGTGTTCCATCTTGGGCCAGCCGGAGCTGCGGCCCAGGACCAGTGCCAGGGCGAGGGCGGCGGCACCGGCGTTCATGTGCACGGCTGTGCCGCCGGCGAAGTCGATGGCCTTGATGCCGTTGGCGATCCAGCCGCCCGTCACCGAGCCGTCCGCGGAGTTGAACGCGAAGACCCAGTGCGCGATGGGGAAGTAGACCAGCGTGGCCCACACGCCGGCGAACACCATCCAGGCGCCGAACTTCATCCGCCCGGCGGCCGCGCCTGCAACCAGGGCGGTGGTGACGCAGGCGAAGAACAGCTGGAAGGACGTGAACAGCGCCGCCGGCAGGGCGGCATCGGGATTATCCTTCAGCATTGGCTCGAGGCCTGCGTACTCTGTGACGTCCCCGATCAGGCCGAGGCCGTTCACGGAACTGCCAAAGGCCATCGAGTATCCGAACAGTGCCCACAGCACGGCCACGAGGCTGGCCCCGCCGAAGCACATCATCATCATGTTCAGGATCCGGCGCGATCCCACCATGCCCCCGTAGAAGAGGGCCAGGGCGGGAACCATCATGCACACCAGTGCGGAACTTGCGAGGATCCAGGCAACATCTCCAGCGTTCATTTCGAACTCCACTCAGGAAAATCGGTGGGTGGCATTTCTTGCTGAGACCCGGACGAATGCCGTTTGTCCCCACAACATAGGACTCCGGAAACTGCCGTGGGTTTCGGGAATGTAAATTGCTTGTAACCGCCACGGCACGCCAGGCACGAGGACGGCGGCCCCCGAAACCCGGGGGCCGCCGTCGTCGGACTTTGAACGGAAAAAGTCTTTCTAATGCGTGGTGCTGTGGGTGGTGTTTCCTGAGGTGTCCACGTTGCCAAGCAAGCCGGGCACGGCCCCGGCCAGGCCCAGGGAACCGATGGCGATTGCCCCCACCACAGCCAGTGCGCGGAGGTGGGCCGACGCCGTCGTCCGCCTCTCCGGCTCGCCGTTGGCCCTGCGCCTGGCGCGGAATATGACGACGGCGATCACCAGGGTCCCGAGCTCGAGCAGGGACGCTGCGATGTCGGCCAGGCCAAACGGCTCGGGCACGTTGGAGTTGGGACCGAACGGCAGCCCGGATGTGCGGGACCACACCCAAAGCGCCAGTGGAACCGCGGACGCTGCGGCGATGGCAACGAGGACGTTCTGGCCGGGCCGGCCCAGCAGCAGGGCCCCGCCGGCCGTCTCCGCCATGGCCAGGGTCAGGAAGAAAGCGCTGGCCACCACCCAGTGGTTGAGATGGTCCGGAATGACGGCCAGGTGGATGGCCGCGCAGCCGAACAGTGCCACCGCGGCCAGCGTCAGCCGCAGGTCCGTGGTGCCCGTCCGCTCACGGTCGGCCCGCGCACGGCGGGGAGCACGCCCGGGCGACGCCTTCGGCCGGCGGCTGACGTCCAGCCGCCCTCCCCGGATCGCCACCGTCCAGCCAGTCACCACGACGTTGGAGACCAGGAGCAGGCCCACGCCGTAGCCGAAGGCGGCCAGCTGGAGTCCCAGCGAGGACTGGTCCAGCTGATCCACGGACTGTGCGGAGTTCGAATGGTGCAGGTGGCTCATCAGGTCATGCTGGAGGACGTAGTCCCAGGCCTGGCTGGCGGCCAGCGTGAGGGCCCCGGCCAGGGTGCCGGCGGCGGCAATGAGCAGGGCCGTGGTGAAGAAAGCCTTCCTTCCCGCCGGCACCGGCCCGAACCACCGCATGGACAGCGTCACGGCCGCGATGACAGCCAGCACGAACACCGGGAGCAGCACGGTGGACTCCCGCAGCCAGCTGATGAACGGCTCCTGGGTCCGCTCAATGGCCCCCACGGCGCCCCTCAGCGACACCATCCAGAAGCCGTCGGCGAAGGACATCATCGCCGCCAGCGGGATGACCGTCAGCCAGGGGACCGCGGGGCGGGCCGCCGGCGCCTCGGCGCCGGCGCTGCTCCAGCTGGCGGTGCCCGCTGGTACCGCTGTCATGGCGTGATCTCCCAGCCGAACATCATGGCGTGGTCCTCGTGCGCCAGGTTGTGGCAGTGGGCTACGTACGGCCCAACGAAGTCACGGAAGCCGCGGTAGATGATGGTCGACTCGCCGGGATCCAGGGCCACCAGGTCCTCGCGTGACACGTCATCCGGATGGCCCTTGTCGCCGCCGCGGGTGACATCCCTGCCGTTGCGCATCACCACCCGGTGTTCCTCCATGTGCAGGTGGAACGGATGGACCCAGCCGCCGCCGCCGTTGCGGATTTCCCACAGGTTGTAGCTGCCCTTCTTCTGCTGGGCGAGCGGCGTACGGCCGGCGCGGTTCTTGAGGCTGGTGGCAACGGTGTTCGGGGTGAACGGCTTGCCGTTGATGAGCCACTCCGTTTCGCCGCCGCCGGAGCCGCGCTCCACCTCGAAGATCAGCCGGTTGTCCAGCATGGTCTGCCAGTTGCTCGGCAGCGGCGGGAGCTCACGCATCATCCCTGTCGGGATCACGCTGTCATCAGGAGCGTCGTCGCCGATCACGAACTTGAGCACCGGGACCTTGTAAGCGGGGTCGGGCGCGAACCGGGACGAGTTGCTCCACATCCGGCCGTTGGGCATCTTCATCACGTCGGTGAGGTAGATGACGTCGCCCTTGGTCGTCGGCGTGCCGTCCTGGTACCTGGTGAAGTCGATCACCACTTCGCGCCGCTTGGCCGGCCACAGCTCGAAGGAATCGCGCTTGATCGGGAACGGCAGCAGGCCGCCGTCGGACGCGATCTGGGTGAACTGCATGCACTGCTGGCCGTCAGGGATGCGGTACTGGCCCTCGAGTTCGTCGCCCTTGTAGCCGAGCGAAACCGAGGTCTTCGGGCCCTTCGTGGAGCTCATCAGCTTGAACTCGTAGATCCGGGCGATGGACGCGTCCAGGAAGCGGAAGCGGTACTTGCGGCGCTTGACCTCCATGACGGGGTAGGCGGTGCCGTTCACGGTGAAGATGTCGCCCACGAACCCGTGGTTGGGGAAATGCTTGTAGAAGGTCTTGCCCCACCACTCGGGGTGCTTGGCGGGGTTCTTGGCATCCGGGAACTCCTTCTGCACGTCGTGGATGTCCTTGTGCATGGTGACGCCGTCATCCAGGCGGCAGTCGTAGAACGCCAGCGGGACGTCGTAGTCCACGTCGAAGGAACCGTCCGGGTTGTCCTTGCGGACGCCCGGCAGCCGCAGGCCCTGGCGCTCGTCGCCCATGTCCATGCCGTTCTTCGGGTCGTAGATGGGGTACAGGCCCACCATGCCCTTGTAGACGTTCGAGCCGGTGTGGTCCATCCGGTGGTCGTGGAACCAGAAGAAGCTCTGCTTTTCCCGGTCGTCGCCGCCGGCGGGCCAGTTCAGGTACAGGTTGTCGCAGAAGGACTTCGGCAGGTAGCCCTCATACTTGGGCCCGCTCACCATGCTGTAGTGCGGGTTGCCGTCGGACTCCGGCGCGGTGTGGCCGTTGTGCAGGTGGGTCAGGAAGGACCAGTCCGGCGAGCCGAAGTCCTGGCGGTCCAGATTCAGCGGGTTCTCATCCAGGTGGTTCTCGAACCGGACCAGGGCCGGTTTGCCGTATTCGGCATTAATCATCGGGCCGGGGAAGGTCCCGTTGAAGCCGTAGATGGTGCTCAGCGGCAGCGTGCGCTTGGTTCCGGCCGGGTACGTCTTGCGCTTCTCGTCGAAGGAGATCGTCGGGCGGCCGTTCGCATCGATGGGCAACACCTGCGAGGTGGTGAACGCGTGCTGCCGCAGCTGGATGTCGATCTTGTAGACGAGCGGGTCCGGATAACCCAGCGTGGAAGGCCAGATCTGGTGCCGTTCGTTCTTGAAGGAGCTCTGCTGGCCCTGGCCCGGGCCGGGCGGGTCGCTCCACTCGGTGTAGCCCTTGATAAAGGCATCCCCCACAGCCGGCGTCGGAGCCAGGGCCTTGGGAATGGTCAGGGGATCGGTGAACGGTGAGATGATCAGCGGGCTGGTGGGGAACGCCTCGATATAGAACAACAGGTCACCGAGGGCGGTGGACGATGCGCCGAACGCGCCGTCAGGCGAAAGGAGGCCCTTCTGCGCGAGCAGGGGGCCGGCCCAGCCCTGAGCGGCGACGAGGGCCGCGCCGGCACCTCCGGCCGCACCGATCCGCAAGACATTGCGGCGGGACACTGTGTTTGTCCGCACTGTGTTTGCCGGCACTTCGTTTGTGGTTGCGGTTTCATCTGACATGGTTATGCGCCTCCTTCGGGGCAAAAAAGAGTGGCCTGCTGGGCCCCGCTATTCGAGCTTTCCCAGGGTCTTTCCCCGGCGGTTTCTGCACCGGGAAGTCCTGGCCTTGCGGAAGCTGGCTGCGCTTGTCGTTGCCCCGCGCAACTACAGTGCGGGCAGGGGGTTGGGAAAACATTGGATGAATGCCGTGCATACCCCCTCAATGGGACGGGTATAAGGGGGTGGCCGTTCCAAGGCTACGGCCCAGTAAATAAAAGGAATTGGCCGGAAAACGGCCCTTTTGGTGAAACGATCGATCAGAAGCCGGGTGAAACGATCGATCAGAATCCGCGCTAGAACAGCGGGGCGAGCCCGTTCCAGCCGGCGCTGATGCGCACCCGGGAGGCGAACTGCCCGGTGCCCAGCCCAGGATAGAGCCACAGGACGCCGGCGGCGTCGCGGGCCAGCAGGTCCGGGTTGCGGTCGCCGTTGAAATCGCCGGGACTTACGACGGCGGTCATGGCGTTCCAGCCGGCGCCCACCCGGACGCGGGGGAGCCAGCCGCCCGTGCCGCTGCCGCGGTACAGCCACAGGACGCCGGTGGCCGCCTCCCGCGCCAGGACGTCGGCGGCACCGTCGTTGTTCATGTCGCCCGGACCCAGGACGGCATTGAAGGCGTTCCAGCCGGATCCCACGCGGATCCGCGGCAGGAACGCGCCGGTGCCGTTGCCGCGGTACAGCCAGAGGAAGCCGGTGGCAGATTCGCGGGCGAGGATGTCCACGCGCTGATCGCCGTTGAAGTCGCCGGGGCCGACGATCGCGCTGAAGCTGTTCCAGCCCGTGCCGAGCCTAATCCGGGGGAGGAACCCGCCGGTGCCGTTGCCGCGGTACATCCACAGGTATCCGGTGGCGGCCTCCCTGGCGAAGACGTCCTGCGGGCCGTCGCCGTTGAAGTCGCCGGGTGTTTCAAGGGCGCTGAAGCCGTTCCAGCCGGTGCCGATGCGCACGCCGGGCAGCCGGCCCCCGTGGCCGTTCCCCGGGTACAGCCGCAGCTCGGCCGTGGCCGTCACGCGGGCCAGGATGTCCGTGTTCCAGTCCCCGTTGAAGTCGCCGGTCGAGCGCGACAGTGTGGACGCCGGGACCGGCAGGGGAGTGAAGGCGTACGGGTCGCAGGTGAGGTCGTAGTCCCGGACGTCGTCGTACCACTGGGAAAGGTACACGTGGCCGCCGGAGAAGCTGGCGGTGCGGCAGAGGTTCTGGGCTTCGCCGGGAAAGTCCAGCCGGCCGGCGGTGGCCCACACCGGTACGCCGGAGAGGCGCCAGGAGCCGGTGATGCTGGTCCAGCCGGAGGCGAACGAGTACAGGCCGTAGGAATAGCCGGAGTCGCGCAGACCGCGCATCAGGCCCTCGACTATGTACCGGTTTGCGCGCTGCTGCGCGACGCTCGCGGTGGGCCACGGCTGGGCAGGGCGGGGCTCGACGTCGATCCACACCACACGCGGCGCAAACCGGGCCCGCGCCAGGCTGGCCACCGCAAACCGTGCTTCCGCGTAGCCGACGTTGGAGAGCTGCCCCGCCCGGGTGGCTGCGGACCACGGTCCCTGTGCCCGGTAGGCGGCGAGCTGGGCGGCCGTGGGGAAGGCGGCCATCGTGTAGGCCTGCGCCGGCTTGCGGTTAATGGAAGCCCAGGCAACCTGGCTGGCCAGGCACGGGTTCTCCGTGAAGGGCAGTCCCTTCGTCAGGCCGATCACCACGAACTGGGACGACGCCGGCGGAAGCGGCAGGCCAAAGCCGCCCACCGCCGTCGGGCATTGGGGCCAGGAGATGTCGTGGCCGTTGAGCGATACGGCGCGGGCAGGGGTGGCGCCGGGCAGGTAACTGAAGAGGAGGGCGAGCAGGAGCAGGAGTCCCGTCAGCATGTGCCGTGCGGACAATCCGCCCCCCGAATGATGAACTTTGCCGTCCATCGCCAGCGCTCCTTTGCTCCCATCAGTTTACGTCCGGCCGCGTCCATCCGTGCCGCGTCTATTCGTGTTCAGGGCTGTGGGTCGCGCACAATTACCCCATGGCAAAAAGCAATGCCCGGCTGCCCCGGCTTGAGGACGTGGCGGAGCGCGCCGGCGTCTCGCACCAGACGGTGTCCAGGGTGATTAACAACCATCCCAACGTCAGCAAGGCCACGCGTGAACGCGTCGAGGCCGCCATCGCCGAGCTGGGTTACCGGCGCAACACCGCGGCCCGGAGCCTGGTCACGCGGAAGTCGCAGACCATCGGTGTGCTGGGCAGTGAGCTGTCCCAGTACGGCCCGGCCAACACGCTGCTGGGGGTGGAGCAGGCCGCGCGGGATGCCGGCTATTTCGTCAGCATCGCCGCCCTCCGCTCGGTGAGCCGCGAGGGGATCTTCGATGCCATCCGGCACTTCCTGGACCAGTCCGTGGACGGCATCGTGGTGATCGTGCCGCATTCCGAGACGCTCCTGGCCCTGGCCGAACTGAACCCCGGCGTGCCGGTGGTGGCCGTGGGCTCCCTGGGCAGCGAGGCGGTGAGCGGCGCCATGGTGGACCAGAAGCGGGGGGCCGAGCTCGCCGTCGGGCATCTGATCGAGCAGGGCCACCGCCGGATCGGCCACGTGGCGGGCCCGCAGGACTGGATCGACGCCGTGGCGCGTGCCGAAGGCTGGAGTGCGGCGCTGCGCGAGGCGGGGCTGGACGACAGCCTGGTGGTCGAGGGGGACTGGAGTGCCGGCAGCGGCTACGAGATCGGCCGGAAGCTGGCCGCCGAACGGACCGCTACCGCGCTGTTCGTGGGCAACGACCAGATGTCCCTGGGCCTGCTGCGCGCCTTCAACGAGGCCGGCGTCCGGGTCCCCGAGGATGTCTCCGTGGTGGGCTTTGACGACCAGCCGGAGTCGGGCTACTTTACGCCGCCACTCACCACCGTCCGCCAGGACTTCGAGGAACTCGGCAGGCGCTGCATGGACCTGATGCTGAGCGCCATCGCGAACGGGGACACGGTCAGCACCACGGTGGTGGAGCCCGAGCTCGTGGTCCGCCGGAGCACTGCCGCCCCTGCCTGAGGAGACTGATCCCCAAACCGGTGATCCGCAGCACTTGACGCAGTAAGTTGTTAGCGCTCACAATAGTGTCAGCCCGAAAGCAGCGGGCCATCATTTGGAGGATTCATGGACGTCACAGCAGACGGCAGCGAAAACTATGTCATCGGGGTGGACTTCGGCACCCTGTCCGGCCGGGCCGTGGTTGTGCGGGTCCGGGACGGCAAGGAACTCGGCAGTGGCGTGTTCGACTATCCGCATGCGGTGGTCACCGAAGCCCTTCCGGCAGACATGGCCGGCAATGAAGCAGCCCGCCTGCCCGGGGAGTGGGCGCTGCAGGTGCCTGACGACTACCGCGACGTGCTCCGGCATGCTGTTCCCGCCGCGGTCGCTGACGCCGGGATCGACCCGGCCGCCGTCGTCGGGATCGCCACGGACTTCACGGCCTGCACTATGGTGCCCGTCAAGGCCGACGGAACCCCGCTCAACGAAGTGCCGGGCTTCGCGAACCGCCCGCACGCGTACGTGAAACTGTGGCGCCACCATGCGGCGCAGGGCCAGGCGGACCGCATCAACGCGCTGGCCGCCGAACTGGGTGAGTCCTGGCTGCCCCGGTACGGCGGGCTGATCTCCTCCGAGTGGGAGTTCGCCAAGGGGCTGCAGCTCCTGGAGGAGGACCCCGAGGCCTACGCCGAAATGGACCACTGGGTGGAGGCCGCCGACTGGATCGTCTGGCAGCTGTGCGGAAACTACGTCCGCAACGCCTGCACCGCCGGGTACAAGGGCATCTACCAGGACGGCCACTACCCGTCCGGTGACTTCCTCGCCGCCCTGAACCCGCAGTTCAAGGACTTCGTCAGCGCCAAGCTGGACCACACCATCGGCCGGCTGGGCGACGCCGCCGGCTACCTCACCGCCGAAGCGGCAGCCTGGACCGGCCTGCCCGAGGGCATCGCCGTCGCCGTCGGCAACGTGGACGCGCACGTCACCGCCCCGGCCGCGAAGGCCGTGGAACCCGGCCAGCTCGTGGCGATCATGGGCACCTCCACCTGCCACGTCATGAACGGCGCCGAACTCCACGAGGTGCCGGGTATGTGCGGCGTGGTGGACGGCGGCATCGTGGACGGGCTTTGGGGCTACGAGGCCGGCCAGTCAGGCGTGGGCGACATCTTCGGCTGGTTCACCAAATATGGCGTCCCGCCGGAATACCACCATGCCGCCGCCCAGGCAGGGCAGGGCATCCACGAATACCTGACCCGCCTCGCCGAACAGCAGGCGATTGGCGAGCACGGCCTGATAGCACTCGACTGGCACTCCGGCAACCGCTCCGTGCTGGTGGACCACGAACTCTCCGGCGTGGTGGTCGGCCAGACCCTCGCCACCCGCCCGGAGGACATCTACCGGGCGCTGTTCGAGGCCACCGCCTTCGGCACCCGCACCATCGTCGAAGCCTTCCGCGATTCGGGCGTCCCGGTCAAGGAATTCATCGTGGCCGGCGGCCTGCTGAAAAACCGGCTCCTCATGCAGATCTACTCGGACGTGACCGGCCTCCAGCTCTCCACCATCGGCTCCACCCAGGGGCCGGCGCTCGGTTCGGCCATCCACGCCGCCGTTGCCGCCGGAAAGTATGCCGATGTCCGGGCCGCGTCCGCGGCGATGGGCGCCGCCCCCGGCGACGTGTACACCCCCATCCCGGAAAACGTCGCCGCCTACGACGAACTGTTCCGTGAATACCGCACTCTCCACGACTACTTCGGCAGGGGAACCAACGACGTCATGCACCGGCTCAAGGCCATCCAGCGCAACACCGCCAGGTCCGTGAGTACCCGGTCCCTGCTCCCCGAATCCCTGACCACTGAGGAGGTTTCGGCATGAGCGCCCTGCTGGAAACCATTGCCCGCGTCCGCCGCGAGGTGTGCGAACTGCACGCCGAGCTGACCCGGTACGACCTGGTGGTCTGGACCGCCGGGAACGTATCCGGCCGGATCCCCGGCTACGACCTCATGGTCATCAAGCCCTCGGGCCTCTCTTACGACGCCCTGACCCCCGAAGCCATGGTGGTCACCGACCTCTACGGCACCCCGGTCAGCAGCCTGAGCGCAGACGCCGACGGCGTCCCGGCCCAGTGGGAAAACCCGGACCTCTCGCCCTCGTCGGATACCGCGGCGCACGCCTACGTCTACCGGAACATGCCCGACGTCGGCGGCGTGGTCCACACCCACTCCACCTACGCCACGGCCTGGGCCGCGCGGGGCGAGGAGATCCCGTGCGTGCTGACCATGATGGGCGACGAGTTCGGCGGCCCGATCCCGGTGGGCCCGTTCGCCCTCATCGGCGACGATTCGATCGGCCGCGGCATCGTGGAAACCCTGCGAGGATCCAACTCTCCGGCCGTGCTGATGCAGAACCACGGCCCGTTCACCATCGGCAAGGACGCCCGCTCCGCGGTCAAGGCTGCAGTGATGTGCGAGGAAGTGGCCCGCACGGTCCACATCTCGCGCCAGCTCGGCGAACCGCTGCCCATCGACCAGGGCCAGATCGAGTCGCTCTACGACCGCTACCAGAACGTCTACGGCCGCTAGGTTCGGCACCCGCCCCAGCAACACCCGCCGCCACGCGCGGCCCCCACGACTTTCAAAGGAGACACCAATGTCCAGCGCCAACAACACCTCCCTCGAGCACTACGAGGTCTGGTTCCTTACCGGCAGCCAGCACCTCTACGGCGAGGACGTACTGAAGCAGGTGGCGGCCCAGTCGCAGGAGATTGCTGCCGCGCTGAACGAGTGCTCCGAGGTCCCGGTCAAGCTCGTCTGGAAGCCCGTGCTGACGGATTCGGACGCGATCCGCCGCACCGCGCTGGAGGCCAACTCGGACGATTCGGTGATCGGCGTGACGGCGTGGATGCATACGTTCTCCCCGGCCAAGATGTGGATCCAGGGACTGGACCTGCTCCGCAAGCCGCTACTGCACCTGCACACCCAGGCCAACGTGGAACTGCCGTGGGCGGACATCGACTTCGACTTCATGAACCTGAACCAGGCCGCGCACGGTGACCGCGAGTTCGGCTACATCCAGTCCCGGCTGGGCGTTCCGCGCAAGACCGTCGTGGGCCACGTGTCCAACCCGGAGGTGGCCCGCCAGGTGGGCGTCTGGCAGCGCGCCTCCGCGGGCTGGGCCGCGGTCCGGAACCTGAAGCTGACCCGCTTCGGGGACAACATGCGCAACGTCGCCGTCACCGAGGGCGACAAGACCGAGGCGGAACTGCGCTTCGGCGTCTCGGTCAACACCTGGTCCGTCAACGAACTCGCCGACGCCGTCCACGGTGCCGCGGAGTCCGACGTCGACACCCTGGTCGCGGAGTACGAGCGGCTTTACGACGTGGCACCGGAGCTGCGCTCCGGCGGTGCCCGCCACGAGTCCCTGCGCTACAGCGCCCGCATCGAACTCGGGCTGCGCAGCTTCCTCGAAGCCAACGGCTCCGCCGCCTTCACCACCTCCTTCGAGGACCTCGGCGAGCTGCGGCAGCTGCCGGGCATGGCCGTCCAGCGGCTCATGGCCGATGGCTACGGCTTCGGCGCCGAGGGCGACTGGAAGACCGCCATCCTGATCCGCGCGGCCAAGGTCATGGGCGCCGGGCTGCCGGGCGGCGCCTCCCTGATGGAGGACTACACCTACCACCTGGCGCCCGGCCAGGAGAAGATCCTCGGTGCGCACATGCTGGAGGTCTGCCCTTCGCTGACCGCGGGCAAGCCGCGGGTCGAGATCCACCCGCTGGGAATCGGCGGCAAGGAGGATCCGGTCCGCATGGTCTTCGACACCGACGCCGGGCCCGGCGTCGTCGTCGCCCTGTCCGACATGCGCGACAGGTTCCGTCTGGTGGCGAACGCCGTGGACGTCGTCGACCTCGACGAGCCGCTGCCCAACCTGCCGGTGGCCCGCGCCCTCTGGGAACCGAAGCCCGACTTCGCCACCTCCGCTGCCGCCTGGCTGACTGCCGGCGCCGCGCACCACACCGTCCTCTCCACCCAGGTGGGCGTGGATGTGTTCGAGGATTTCGCCGAGATCGCGCAGACCGAGCTGCTCACCATCGACGAGGGCACCACGCTCAAGCAGTTCAAGAAGGAGCTGGCCTGGAACGCCGCCTACTACAGGCTGGCCGGCAGGCTGTGACCCAGAATAGGGCTGTGACCGAATACAAAATCCAGGCAGGGGAGTACACCGCCACCATCACCGCCCACGCGGGTGCGCTGCGGGAGCTGCGCCACCGGGGCCGGGACCTCATCGTTCCGTTCCCGGAGGGCGGCCCCATTCCCGACTACCGGGGCATCGTCGCGGCGCCCTGGCCCAACCGGATCGCCGACGGCCGGTACACGTTCGACGGGGCTGAACATGAGGTGCCGGTCAACGAGACCGACCGCGGCAATGCGCTGCACGGGCTCGTGTTCCCGCTGGACTGGGACGTGGAGTCGCAGGATGAGTCCTCGGTGACGCTGTTCTGCACGCCGGAGCCCACGGCGGGTTACCCGCACACGGTGCGGATCGGCGTCGAATACCGGCTGTCCGGGGGCGGCCTGCACAGCCGGGTCACGGCGTCGAACCTTGGCGCCGGGGCGGCGCCCTACGGCGTTTGCCCGCACCCCTACCTGGTGGCCGGCCCGGCGCCCCTCGATGAATGGATCCTCGAGCTCCCCGCCGGGGAGTTCCTCGAGGTCACCCCGGACCGGCTGCTGCCGAAGGAAACGCGCACCGTGGAAGGCCACGGGTTTGATTTCCGGTCGCCGCGCGCCATCGGCGACACCGAGATCGACCACGCGTTCACGGACATCGCGTTCGACGGCGGCGGCCAGGCCCGCGTGCTGGTCCGGGACCCGGGCGGTACCGGCGTCGGAATGGTCTGGGACAGCACCTGCCGGTGGCTGCAGATCCACACCGCCGACAAGCAGCCGCCGGCCCCCAACCGGCTGGGCCTCGCCGTGGAACCCATGACCTGCCCGCCCGATGCCTTCAACAGCGGCGTGGACCTGATTCGGCTGGAGCCGGGCTCCACGCATGAGGCATCCTGGAGCATCTTCGCCACGTGACAGCAAGCCCTTTACGGTGACAGCAAGCCCTTTACAGTGACAGCCAACCCCGCGCCGCGTCCTCCCGTCATGGAGGACGTGGCGCGTCTTGCTGGCGTGTCCCACCAGACGGTGTCGCGCGTCCTGAACGCGCATCCCAATGTCAGTGCCGGAACCCGCAAACGTGTGGAACGCGCCATTGCCGAATTGGGGTACCGGCGCAACACTGCCGCCCGCAGCCTGGTCACCCGGCGTTCCCAGGCCATCGGAGTCCTGGCTGCCGGGACCGCCCACTACGGCCCGGCCAACACACTTCTCGGCGTACAGCAGGCAGCCCGGAACGAGGGCTATGCCGTCAGCATGGCCAGCGTCAGCGAGGTGACGCCCGCCGGCATCCGCGATGCCCTCGAGCACTTCCTGCTGCAGTCCGTGGACGGGATCGTGGTGATTGTGCCGCACGAGACCATGCTGAAGTTGTTGCGCACCATTACCGTGTCCGTCCCGCTGGTTGCCGTGGGCTTCGGCGCGGACGAACGCCTGAGCGTCGCTGCCGTAAACCAGCGCGTTGGAGCAGCCCTCGCCGTGCAGCATCTGGTCAACCTTGGCCACACGTCAATCGCCCACGTTTCCGGTCCGCAGGACTGGATTGACGCCGCGGCCCGGACCGAGGGCTGGCGCCGTGCCCTTGGCCAGGCCGGACTGCCGGCTGGCGTGCTGCTCCAGGGCGACTGGAGCGCCGAAAGCGGCTACCGTGCCGGGCTGGAACTGGCTGCTGCCGGTAACGTCACCGCGCTGTTCGCTGCCAACGACCAGATGGCCCTCGGGGCACTGCGCGCGTTCAGCGAGGCAGGCCTGCGCGTTCCGGAGGACATCAGCGTGGTGGGCTTCGACGACCAGCCGGAGGCCGGCTACTTCGTCCCGCCGCTGACCACCGTGAACCAGGGTTTCAAAGAACTCGGCGCGCGCTGCATCCGGATGCTCCTGTCCGACATGGCCCACGGCCCCTCCGGAGCGGCGTCGGTCCTCAACCCCAAGCTCGTGGTGCGGGACTCCACGGCACCGCCGGCAAAGTGATGCCGAAGCGTCCGCGCACCTTCGGTAACCGGGCCTGAACGCCCCGGGACGAGCCCGAGCAAGCCGTGCTGGAATCCGTGACCTGGCGCATCGACCACGATCACTCCGGGGCGCCCGTCCGTTGGGCGCCCCGGCGGGCTGAACCGCCGTCGACGTCTGCTTTAAATGCTGAGCCCCTCCCGCGGTGTAAACCGGGGGAGGGGTTCAGCGCTCGGGCTCTGCTGGCTGCCCTGCCGTCTGGGCAGGCGCTTTGTCAGGCGTTGCCTGAGTCCCGGGTGCCGGCCGCCACGGGCGTGGCCGGCTCGGCCGGTGCCTTGACCGGTACCTTCGTTCCTGCAGGTGCCTTGGTTTCGGTCGCAGGCGGGGTGGTCCTGAGCTTGAAGCGCTTGGCGATGGAGGATCCGCCGCCGGCGCGGTTCTTGTTGAAGATGTCGAAGCCGACGGCGATCAGGAGCACCAGGCCCTTGATCAGCTGCTGGTAGTCCGTGCCGAGGCCGAGGATGGACATGCCGTTGTTGAGGACGCCCATGATGAGGCCGCCGATCATGGCTCCGGCCACGGTGCCGATGCCGCCCTGGACCGCCGCGCCGCCGATGAAGGCTGCGGCGATGGAGTCGAGCTCGAAGCCGGTGCCACCGGCCGGCTGGGCCGAGTTCAGGCGGGCCGTGAAGATCAGGCCGGCCAGCGCGGCAAGGACACCCATGTTCACGAAGAGCCGGAACGTCACAGCCTTGGTCTTGATGCCGGAGAGCTCTGCGGCGTGCAGGTTCCCGCCGATGGCGTAGGTGTGCCGGCCGAAGATGCTGTTGTTCATCAGCGCGGAGTAGGCGATAACCAGTGCCGCGAGGACGATCAGCACGATCGGGGTGCCGCGGTAGCTGGCGAGCAGGAACGTGATGACGAGCATCAGCAGGGCGATGAACACGGTCTTCGTGGCGAACCAGGCCATGGGCTCGTTTTCCAGGTTGAACTTCCGGCGGATGCGGCGTTCCTTGATCGACTGGAACAGCAGGGCCGCCGTGCCGCCCACGCCGAGGATCACGGTGAGCCATTCGAGCACGGAGGTGCCGCCGGAGATGTCCGGCAGGAAGCCGCCGCCGAGGGCACGCAGTTCATCCGGGAACGGGGTGATCTGCTGGTTCTTCAGGGTGATCAGGGTCAGGCCGCGGAAGATGAGCATGCCGGCCAGGGTGACGATGAAGGCGGGGATGCCGACGTAGGCGATCCAGTAGCCCTGCCACGCGCCGACCAGGGCGCCGACGAGGAGGCAGGCCGGGATGGCCGCCCACCAGGCCCAGCCCCAGTGGACGATCATGACGCCGGCGACGGCGCCGATGAACCCGGCGATGGAACCGACGGAGAGGTCGATGTGGCCGGCGATGATGACCATGACCATGCCGATGGCAAGGATCAGGATGTAGCTGTTCTGGACGACGAGGTTGGTGACGTTCTGCGGCTCCAGCAGGATCCCGTCGGTGAGGACCTGGAACAGCAGGACGATCAGGATCAGGGCGACGAAGATGCCGACCTGGCGGAGGCGGCTTGCCAGGAAGCCGAGGGATTCTCGTAGGGCGGACATGTTCGTTATTCCTTCTCTTGGGTCATGTAGTGCATAAGGGTTTCCTGGGAGGCCTCGGCGATCGGGACTTCACCCGTGACGTGGCCGGCGGACAGGGTGTAGATCCGGTCGCAGATGCCCAGGAGTTCGGGGAGCTCGGAGGAGATCACAATGACGGCTTTGCCCTGGGCAGCGAGTTCGGCGATGATCGTGTAGATCTCGTACTTGGCGCCGACGTCGATGCCGCGGGTGGGCTCGTCCAGGATCAGCACGTCGGGGTCGGAGAACATCCATTTGCTCAGGACCACCTTTTGCTGGTTGCCGCCGGAGAGTTTCCCGGTGATGGCCGCCACTGACGGGGCCTTGATGTTCATGCTCTTCCGGTAGCTGTTGGCTACTGTGGTTTCTTTGTTCCTGTCCACCCAGCCGCGTTTGGCGAGCTTGGGCAGGGCGGCCATGGAGATGTTCCGTTTGATGTCCTCGATGAGGTTCAGCCCGTAGTGCTTGCGGTCCTCGGTGGCGTAGGCGATGCCGTGCCGGATGGCCTCGGGGACGCTGGAGGTGTTGATTTCCTTGCCGTACTTGAACACCTTTCCGGACACGGCGCGGCCGTAGGTGCGGCCGAAAACGCTCATGGCCAGTTCGGTGCGGCCGGCGCCCATGAGGCCGGCGAGTCCCACCACTTCGCCCTTGCGGACGTTGAGGCTGGCGTTGTGCACCACCGTGCGGCTGTGGTCCTGCGGGTGCTGGACTGTCCAGTCCTCGATGCGCAGGACTTCCTCGCCGATCTGCGGTTCGCGCTCAGGATAGAGGCTGTCCAGGTCGCGGCCCACCATGCCGCGGATGATGCGTTCCTGGGTGATCTCGCCCTGGTCCACGCGGAGGGTTTCGATGGACCTGCCGTCGCGGATGATGGTGACGGCGTCGGCCACCTTGCGGATTTCGTTGAGTTTGTGGCTGATGATGATGCTCGTGACGCCCTGGCCCTTCAGGTGCAGGATCAGGTCCAGCAGGTGGTCGGAGTCCTCGTCGTTCAGGGCGGCGGTGGGCTCGTCCAGGATCAGCAGTTTCACTTCCTTGGACAGCGCCTTGGCGATTTCGACGAGCTGCTGCTTGCCCACGCTGATGTGCTGGATGGGGGTGACCGGGTTTTCGTCCAGGCCAACCCGGGCCAGCAGCTTGGCCGCCTCGAGGTTGGTCTTGCGCCAGTCGACCCAGCCGCGGGAGGCCATTTCGTTCCCCAGGAAGATGTTTTCCGCGATGGACAGGTACGGGCTGAGGGCCAGCTCCTGGTGGATGATCACGATGCCGCGCTTCTCGCTGTCGCTGATGGAGGCGAAGTCGCACGGTTCGTTCTCGAAGAGGATGTCCCCCTCGAAGGTGTTGTGGGCGTAGACGCCGGAGAGCACCTTCATCAGGGTGGACTTGCCTGCCCCGTTTTCGCCGCAGATCGCGTGGACCTCGCCGCGGTTCACGTCCAGGGTGACATCCTGGAGCGCCTTGACGCCGGGGAAGGTCTTGGTGATCCCGCGCATCTGAAGAATGGGTACGTTCATTGGTTATTTCCCGCTGATCTGTTCAATGAGCTGATCTGTTTCGGTGGGTCGATCTGTTGGGGTGCGGTGGGGGCGGCGGGGGGGGGGGGCCCCCCCCCCGCGATGGGGGGGGGGGGGGGACGATTGTTGGGGGGGGGGGGGTGTTAAACGGTGGGGTATGTTTGTGATTTGTATTTT
>NZ_JBHUSE010000029.1:0-50785 GCF_042674585.1 Arthrobacter sp. NPDC057013 | reverse complement strand
CCAGGCCATTTGAAAGGGAGTCGGTCGCCATCTTTCCGCTTCAGCGGCGGCGACTCGAAGAACATTACACGCCCCCGAACCCAACCGCAAATCGGCCGGACACCCGGCCAAAACCGCGGTTCGCGGCGAATGAGGCGCGGGAGTCGAAAAGGCTGCTATCGCCGTCGTAATTCCATTCTGTGTGGTGCGTCACCCCCGTCAACCGGGGGCCCATCAAGTCAACCGGGGGCCATCAAGCAGCCCGTTAACGCAAAGGAGGGCCGGCAACCATTTGGTTGCCGGCCCTCCTCATGCAGCTGGAATCAGCGGTGCTGGATTACCAGGAAGACTTGGTGATGCCCGGGAGCTCACCGCGGTGAGCCATGTCGCGGAAGCGAACACGGGAGATACCGAACTTCTGGAAGGTACCGCGCGGACGGCCGTCGATGATGTCGCGGTTACGCAGACGGATCGGGGAGGCGTTGCGGGGCAGCTTCTGCAGGCCGAGGCGTGCAGCTTCGCGTGCTTCGTCAGTCGCGTTCGGGTCAACCAGGGTCTTCTTCAGCTCGAGGCGCTTTGCAGCGTAACGCTCAACGATGACCTTGCGCTGCTCGTTGCGAGCAATCTTGGACTTCTTAGCCATGTGTTTAGCGCTCCTCTCGGAATTCGACGTGCTGGCGGATCTTGGGGTCGTACTTCTTCAGGACCAGGCGGTCCGGATCGTTACGACGGTTCTTACGGGTTACGTAGGTGTAACCCGTGCCCGCGGTCGACTTGAGCTTGATGATCGGACGTACGTCCTTGTCCTTTGCCACTAGAGCTTCACTCCTCGCGCCAGGATGTCGGCGACGACAACGTCGATGCCGCGTACGTCGATGGTCTTGATGCCCTTTGCAGAGACCTGCAGAGTGACATTACGGCGCAGGGACGGAACCCAGTAGCGCTTCTTCTGGATGTTCGGGTCGAACCGGCGCTTGTTGCGGCGGTGCGAGTGCGAAATGCTGTGTCCAAAGCCCGGCTCGGCTCCGGTCACCTGGCAGTGTGCTGCCATGACGACTCTCCTCTAAAAAAATGAATGAAACGGCTGGCAGAGTTCTGCTTCACCGTGCGGCAGGCGGCGTCCGGATCCAGCCTCACGCCTCCGCGCGACCCAACTCCGGCGAACCGGGTTTACTGCGGCGGAATACGATGAGCCACGAACACCTGGCAATGGAAGCCACTGCGAAGTGCCGGGATGCTGGCGAATACAGGAATGCACGCAACTTGAGCCCCTAACTGCCGGCCTGAAGGGGCTGTGAATACTGCCTACAGCCACCGCAAACCGGAGCAATTGCACACGCTCCGCGCCACCTAGCGCCAACCAAGTCTACGAGACACGCGAATTAAAGACCAATCCGGTGGGAAACGGTGCTATAGGGCAGCCCAACCAACTGTTGGCAGGGCTTTCCTTCAAGACATATCCGGAAAGAAGGCTCTTCACAGCAAAGTCAAAGGCTCGAGGCGGAATCTTGAGCCATGAACACACAGCTCTTGCCCTCTCCCGGGACCGGCACACCGACACGTCCGGACCGCCGGCCAGCTCCGGTTCGGGAGTCCGGCCGCTTCGCCGGCCAGCACCGGCGCAGACTCCTCCGTGCCGATGCCCTGACAGTGGCGGCCTGGTCCTCGCTGGCCTCCTCAGTTGCGCTCTGGCTTGCCGACGGCGGCCTGGCAACGGCGGCCTCGCCCGCCGGCCTGGTCACGGCGCTGGGCATCGTTGCCGGCCTTGCCGGCATGGACCTCGTGCTGCTCATGCTGCTGCTGGCGGCCAGAATCCCGTTCATCGACGCCGCGGTGGGGCACGACCGGGCCCTGGAGTTTCACCGGAAGCTGGGGAAGCCCTCGCTGTACCTGTTGCTGGCCCACGGCCTCCTCATCGTGGTGGGTTACGGGATGGCAGAAGGGCTCGACCCGGTCAGTGAAGCTGTGGCGCTCTGGGTGCTGGTGCCGGACATGTGGCTCGCGTTCATCTCCCTGGCCCTCTTCCTCGCTGTTGTTGTGACGTCCCTGGTGGCGGTCCGCCGGCGGTTCCCGTACGAATTCTGGTACGCCGTGCACCTGCTCACGTACGCTGCCGTTCTCACCTCGCTGCCGCACCAGTTCAGCGTGGGCGGGCTGTTCGCCGTCGGCAGCTGGCAGCGCGGGTACTGGCTCGCGATCTGCATCGCCACCGGGGCGGCCCTGCTGCACTACCGGGTCATCCAGCCTGTACGGGCAACCTTCAGGCATCAGCTCACGGTTGAGCGCGTCACCTCTGTGGCCCCCGGGGTAGTCAACATCGAAATGAGCGGCCTGCAGCTCGGCTTGCTGGCCGGCAACGGCGGGCGGTTCTTCATCTGGCGCTTCCTCGCCCCGGGTCTGTGGTGGCATCCGCATCCGTTCAGCCTGTCTGCGGAGCCGGGGCGGACCGGACCTGACGGGCACGGGCGGCTCAGGATCACGGTTCGTGATCTGGGCCGGGGCTCGGCGCAACTGCTAAGGCTGCGGCGCGGAACGAAGGTCGCCGTCGAAGGGCCGTACGGACTCTTCAGCTCAGCAGCACGGAGCAAGGACCGCGTGGTTATGATCGGGGCCGGCATCGGCATTACGCCGTTGCGTGCGCTCCTTGAGACCACCCCTTTCGCCCCCGGCCAGGCGACGGTCCTGCTCCGCGGGCACAGCAACCGGGAGCTCTACCTGGGCGAAGAAATCCTCGAACTCTGCAGGCAGCGCGGCGCCACCCTGTTCCACCTCACCGGCGGACGGGACCCCGGCTCACCTGACAGCTGGCTTCCGGCCGTCGAACACCGTGCCGGGTACGCGCTGGCGGACTACGTTCCGGAAATCGCCTGCGCCGACGTCTATGTATGCGGCCCCTCGCGGTGGGCGGGCAACGTCCTCAACGCCGCCCGCGCCGCCGGCGTCCACGAAGATCAGCTCCATCACGAAAGGTTCGACTGGTGAGAATCAGAGCAGCGGTTTCAGCCGCCTTGGCTTCGGCCGGCATCCTCCTGGCCGGCTGGCAATCAGGTGTCCATGTGGCCGATACCCGCAGCGCGGTCGCGGCAGCGGCAACGGGAAATCAGGCGTCGGGGATGGGAACCACGGACGGCAGCGGCACAGCGCCGTCGGGATCGTCGGCGTCGTCCGGGACGGCGGGAAGTTCCGGGACGGGCAGTTCGGGATCCACAGGCACCTCGGGCGCCGAGGGTGCCGCCGGGGCGGCGGCCAAGGCCGGCGGCACGTACGACGGCGAGGTGGTCCAGACCCGCTTCGGCACTGTGCAGGTCCAGGTCACCGTGAAGTCCGGGCAGATCACCGACGTCACCGCCCTGAAACTGACCGACGCCGAGGGCCGGTCCGTGCAGATCAGCAACTACGCTGCGCCGATTCTTCGGGACGAGGTGCTCCAGGCACAGTCCGCCAACGTGCAGACCGTGGGTGGCGCCACCGTGACCAGCGATGCCTACCTCACCTCCCTGCAGGCGGCCCTCGATGCAGCAAACTTCTGAGACCACACACCGTCTCCGGGCCCGGACCTTCAGCTGCATGGGCACTGTCATCAGCCTGACCGTTCCCACGGACGCGCACAAAGCACCCCAGGCTGCGGCGGATGAGCTGGCAGCGGCCACCGCCGTCGTCGAACGCCTTTTCACGGAACTGGACAGCATCTTCAGCCTCTACCGCCCCGATTCGGAGGCGAGCCGGCTGGTGCGCGGCGAACTCGCGCTGCCGGCGGCGTCGGCGGAAATGCGCGCGCGGTACGAGGAGGCGGCGGAATGGAGGCTCCGCACTGAGGGTGCGTTCACGCCGGAACGTCCGGACGGGGCCCTGGATCTCTCCGGAATCGTCAAGGGGCACGCCATCAGGGAGGCGGGCACATCGCTGCTGGCGCTCGGCATGGCCCACTGGTGTCTGAACGCCGGCGGGGACGTGCTGGTCAGCGGCTCCCCGGGCCCCGGCACCGATGTGCCCTGGCGGGCGGGGATCGTCGACCCTGCGGACCGGAGGACGCTGCTGGCCGGTTTCCCCTTGGGCGGCGGAGAGACGGCCGACGGCGGGACCCGGGTGGCGCTGGCCACTTCCGGTTCCGCAGAGCGCGGGGATCATATCTGGAGCGCCACCGCCGGCACCGTGGAGTTCCTCCAGGTTTCCGTGGCGGCAGCGGACGCGGTCACAGCCGACGTGCTGGCGACGGCAATCGTGGCCGGCGGGGTCTCCATGCTCAACCACGCGGCCGCCATGTGGGACATCGAGGCGCTGGCCGTCCGGGCAAATGGTGACTTGCTGGCGACGGGCGGGTTCCGGCGGTAATCTCGGCCCGAACCGGCTGGCGGGCCGGGTGAGGTGCCTAGAGCCGGGTGAGCTGGGCGTACCTGGGCTGGAGGTTGTCGCCGGAGGACTTCCCCGTGACCCGCCGCACCACCCACGGCGCGGCGAATTCCCGGACCCAGCGGGCGTTGGCCCGCAGCGCCTCAGCCTTGCTGAGCTCCGGGACGGGGGTCATGGGCGGAACCTCGATGGAGTGCTCGTGTTCGAGGACTGTCAGGACGCGCTTGGCCATGTTGGCGTGGCCGGCGGCAGACATGTGCATCCGGTCCTTCGCCCACATACCCCAGTCGTAGTACTCGTTGAAGCGCCAGTAATCCACCAGCAGGGCGCCGTGGTCGCCGGCGATGCCGCGCACGAGTTCGTTGTAGATGGCTGTACGCCCCCGCATGGTGCCGAAAACCTTCGAGCCCCGCGCGTCGAAGCCGGTAAACAGCACCACGGTGGCGCCGGTGGCTGCCAGCTTACCGACGGCTTTTTCGTAGTCCTCGAGAAGGTCGTCGATGTCGATCTTAGGCCGGAGAATATCGTTGGCACCGGCGTACAGGGTCACCAAGGTGGGCCTGAGTGCGATGGCGGCGTCCACCTGCTCGGCCAGGATCTGCCGCAGCTTGCGGCCACGGATGGCGAGGTTGGCGTAACCGAAGCCGTTGTCAGCCAAGGCCAGCTGCTCGGCCACCCGGTCAGCCCAACCGCGGACCCCGTTGGGCCGCGTCGGGTCGTCGTCGCCGACGCCCTCCGTGAAGGAGTCTCCAAGAGCGACGTAGCGGGCCGTGAAATCCATGGGAGCAAGTCTGCCACCCGTTGCCGGAAGCAACCAAGAACGCCGCGGCTCGCGGGTGCTACTGCTGAGGCTCGCGGAGGATCCAGTGGGCGCTGTCCAGGCGGCCCACAATCTTTTCGCCGATGCGGGCCAAGTCCGCCACGTCACGCTCAGTCAGGGCGTCGAGGAACAGCGAGCGCACCGATTCCACGTGGCCCGGGGCCAGTTCCACGATGGTGGACATGCCCTCTTCGGTGAGGTGTGCCGTGGTGACGCGGGCATCACCGGGATGCGGCCGGCGTTCCACCCAGCCGCGGTTCTGGAGCTTGGTGACCACATGGGACAGCCGGGAGAGCGAGGCGCTGGTCCTGGCCGCCAGCTCGCTCATGGGCAGGAAGCGCCCTTCGGCCTCGGAAAGCATGGCCAGCACGTTGTAGTCGAACAGCGATACCTTGCCTGCGGCGTGCAGCTGGGTGTCCAGCGACGCGGGCAGCATGGTGTTGATGCTCAGCAGGGCAAGCCAGGCCCGTCGTTCATTGGGGTTGAGCCAGCGCGGTTCGGTCATTACTCCATCCTAGGAGAACTGACGCTTGACGGTTCAAGGCCGGTCACCGCGGCGGCGAGTCGCCGGGGGCCGGGGCCCTGACGGTAGGCTGGCGGTCATGTACGTAGTTTCCCTGACCTACAAGGTTGCCCAAGAGATCGTGGACCAGCACCTGGATGCCCACGTGGACTGGCTGAAGGATGCCTTTGACGAGGGCGTCTTCATCGCCGCCGGCCGCAAGGTTCCGCGCACAGGAGGTGTGCTGCTCTCCAAAGCCGACCGGCCGACGCTCGACGAGTCCCTGGCCAAGGACCCGTTCAGCGTGCACGGCGTTGCCGACTTCGAGGTCACGGAATTCGCCGCAAACCGCACTGCACCGGGGTTCGAGAACCTGCTGGACTAGTCGCGCGGCTCCATCAGCTTTTTCAGGCCGCCTTTACGGGGGACCTTCACCGGCTGCGGCCAGCGGGGGCTAAGGTTGTCGCCCAGTGTGACGCCGCGGAGCTTCCGGCCAAACAGCGGCAGCACCCAGTCATTCACCCAGCGGCGCTGCCGCCGCTCCCAGTCGCGGAGCGTCATCCTGGCCGGCGGTTCCCATTCCTTGAGGCTGATCTTGTGCGGCACGCCCAGATGGTCCAGGACCTGGGCGGCGAGGTATTTGTGACCTGCTTTGGACATGTGCAGCCGGTCGGCGTCCCACATCCTGCGGTCATGGAAGGCCTCGAAACACCAGTAGTCGACGAGTACCGCCCCGTGCTTGGCCGCAACCTCGCGCACCCGCCGGTTGTACAGGGTGTTCCGCTTCTTCAGCGGCTCCAGCACCGCTGACACCTTGACGTCGAACCCCGTGAACAGGACAAGGGTGGCGCCGGTGGCCGCCAGCCGGGCCACCAGTTCCTCGTACTGGGCCAGGAGGTGGTCCATGTCGGTGCCGAAGTCCAGGATGTCGTTGCCGCCGGCATAGAGGGTGATCAGCGTGGGCTCCATGGCCAGGGCCTGCTCCAGCTGCTCATCCACGATGTGGCGCAGCCGCTTGCTTCGGATGGCCAGATTGGCGTAGTGCCAGCCGGGTTCTGCCTTGGCGAGCTTCTCCGCCACACGGTCCGCCCAGCCGCGCACGCCGTTCGGCATCCGGGAACTGCGGTCGCCCACGCCTTCGGTGAAGGAATCCCCGAGGGCAACGAACAGCCGCCGGCCCCGGTCCGGAAGCAATGGAGAAACACCCACCCGGACAAGGTACACATCCGCAGCAACGCCCAGGGAAACCGAAGATGAACATGGGTGCTCTCTCAGTTCCTGCAGGAATCCACTAAACGCTCTTTCACCGTTCGCTTTCCGGTGAGAGAGCCTCCGGGAAAAACCCGCAAAAGCTGAGAGAGCGTCCGGGGCAAGCGACAAGACCTGCGGAGGCGGATCCAGCCCAACACCCAGGGTTAAAGTTCGGCTTTGCCCTGGCGCCAGTACCCCATGAACGCCACCTGCTTGCGGTCGATCCCGACGTCGCGGACGAGGTACCGCCGCATGTCCTTGATAACGCCCGCCTCACCGGCGATCCACGCGTAGAACGGCAGGGCGCCGGCGGGCTTGCCGGGGTTCTTCGTGGCGCTGACCGCGGCGGCATCGAGCCGGGCCGGGGTTTCCCACAGAATCTCCTGGTCCACGTTCACGTCGTCGGGCTCCGGGCCGGCGGCGTCGGCGGACTTGATGCCCACCCAGCCCGGCACGGGAACCGCCGCCCGCACCGCTTCCTGAAGAAGTTCACCGTGCGGCCGGGACCTGCCAATCGAGGCGCCGCGTGCCAACCAGGTGATTTCGACGCCGGCCGACGACTCCAGATCGAGGAAGTCGCCGGCCTCAGGCACTTCCAGGAAGGCGTGCCCGGTCATGTACGCGGGCAGGCCTTCGAGGATGGCGCTGATCGCGGGGACGGCCGTCTCGTCGCCGGCCAGGAGCACGCGCCCAGCCAGGCCGGGGCGCCATTCGATGCCCGAGTACGTTTCCGCGGTGACGCAGTGCGCCGCGCGGTTGTTCGGCCCGATCAGGGTCAGGGTGTCGCCCGGCGTGGCCGTCAACGCCCAGTTCGCCGCGGGACCGCCGTTGCCGTCGGCGTCGAAATGCATCACGAAGTCGACGTCGATTTCCGGGTACACAGCGTCCAGCCGGGCCTGCCGGACGGTGTAGGTGCGCATGGAGCCGCGGGTGGCCGGATCCATGGCCAGCCACTCCCGGTACCAGCCGCTCTCCTCCATCCGGAACTTCGGCAGCGGAAGCCGGCTGCCGTCCGGCGCCAGCGACGGGATCATGAGTTTGATCCGCAGGTCCAGGCTGTCGCCGTGGACGCCGAAGTCGCGCAGCGAATAGCCGCCTAACGTCACGCGTCGGAAGTTGGGGCTGAGCTCCTGCACGGCCGAGACCGTGACATGGAACGCCAGCGTCATCGGCTCGGTGGCGACGCCGGGGCGCTGCGCAACGGACGCGGGCGCGGAACTGTTCTGTACTGCACTCATGAGGCCATCTCCAGGGTCGTGGTCAGAACTTTTGGGTCGGTGTGGTGCCTGCCGAGCGGGATGATCAGCGGGGTGCCCGATACCGGGTCCGGCACCACGCGGGATTCCAGCCCGAAAACGCTCCGGACCAGCTCCTCGGTAATCACATCGGACGATGCACCCTCGGCCACGATCCGCCCGGCTTTGAGGGCGATGACATGGTCCGCGTACCGCGCGGCGAGGTTGAGGTCGTGCAGCACGATCGCCACGGTGGTGCCGCGTTGCCGGTTCAGGTCGGTGACCAGGTCCAGTACCTCCACCTGGTGGGCGAGGTCCAGGTAGGTGGTGGGCTCGTCGAGCAGCAGCACGTCCGTTTCCTGGGCGAGCGCCATGGCGATCCACACCCGCTGGCGCTGCCCGCCAGAGAGTTCGTCGACGTTCCGCCCGGCGAGCTCCAGCGTTTCGGTGGCTTCCAGCGCGCGCTGCACCGCGGCGTCGTCCTTCTCCGACCAGCTGCGGAAGAAGCCCTGGTGCGGGTACCGGCCGCGGCCCACGAGGTCACGGACGGTGATGCCGTCCGGGGCGGTCGGATGCTGCGGCAGCAGGCCGAGGGTGCGGGCCAGCTCGCGGGCCGGGCGGGAGTGGATGTCCTTGCCGTCGAGGGTGACCGTGCCGGCGGCGGGCTTCAGGAGCCGGGACAGGCCGCGCAGAAGGGTGGATTTTCCGCAGGCGTTGGCGCCCACGATCATGGTCACCCTGCCCTCGGGAATCTCCGCCGTGAGGTTTTCAATGACCCGGCGCTGGTCATATTGCAGCGTGAGGTCCCGGGCTTGCAGAGCAGCCATCAGGCATCCTTTCGGTTGGACGTGACCAGGAGCCACAGCAGGAACGGGGCGCCGAGGGCACCGGTGACGACGCCGACCGGCAGGACGGTGCCGTCCAGCAGCAGCGGGGCGATATTGGCGGCGCAGTAGTCTGCCGCCAGGACGATCAGGGCGCCCACCAGGGCCGACGCCGGGAAGCTGGCTTTGCCGGCGAAGCGGCGGGCGATGGGGCCGGCCAGGAAGGCGACGAACGCCACCGGCCCGGCGGCCGCCGTCGCCACCGCGGCCAGCGCGACGGCGGTGAGCACGAGTCCCAGCCGGGTAGCACCCACGCGGATGCCGAGTCCTGCGGCGGCGTCGTCCCCCAGTTCGAGGATGCGCAGCGGCCCGGCCAGCAGGGCAGCCACCGGGACCAGGACCATCAGGGTCAGGGCCAGCACGCCCGCACGATCCCAGCTGGCGGAGTTGAGTGAGCCGTTGATCCAGATCAGCGCCTCCGCGGCGGTGCGGATGTCGGCCCGGGTCATGAGGAAGCTGACCATGGCGTGCAGCGCGGCGGCGATGCCCACGCCGGCGAGGATGAGGCGGTTCCCGGCGGCGTTACCGCGACTGCCGCCGCCCGCGGCCAGCGCCCGGCTGCGGGAGATGCCGTAGATCAGCGCCGCCACGGCCATCGCACCGCCGAGGGCAGCACCGGACACCGCGGCACCCGAGGCTCCGAAGACCACGATGGCCAGGACCGCGGCCGCGCTGGCGCCGTAGCTGATGCCGATCACGTCCGGGCTGGCCAGCGGGTTGCGGAGCATGGTCTGGAACAGTGCGCCCGAGAGCCCGAAGGCCAGTCCGATCAGCGTGCCGATGACCGCCCGCGGCAGCTTGGCCTCCATCACGATGAAGCTGGCGCCGGGGATCTTCTCGCCGCCGGTGAAGTGGGCTGCAAGGATTTTGAAGAAGTCGGGGACGGTCACCGTGTAGCTGCCCAGCAGGACGCTGGCGGCCAGGAGAAGCACGACGCCGGCAGCCAGGACCGCTGTCCGGTTCAGCAGGGTCCCGTTCAACAGCGTCCGGTTCAGCAGCGTCCGGTTCAGGGCAGGAGCGTTGATACTCACAGCCCTGCCCCCTTGCCGCGGCGGACCAGCCACACGAAGACCGGCGCGCCCATCAGGGCAGTCATGATGCCGGCCGGGACCTCGCCGGGAAGCAGGATCACCCGGCCCACGACGTCGGACACCAGCAGCAACGCCGGTGCGAGCACGGCGGAGAACGGCAGGATCCAGCGGTAATCAGGGCCGCTCAGGGAGCGGACGGCGTGCGGGACAACCAGGCCCACGAACCCGATGGGGCCGGCCAGGGCCGTCGCCGATCCGCACAGTAGAACGATGCCCAGCGCGGTGACGCCCCGGGCGAGCCCGACGTTCTGGCCGAGGCCGCGGGCGACGTCGTCGCCGAGCGCCAGGCTGTTGAGGACCCGGCCGGCCAGCAGCACGATCAGTGCCCCCGCGATCAGGAACGGCAGGCCGGGCAGCACCACGGACCAGTCGCGCCCCGCAATGCCGCCCACCTGCCAGAAGCGGAAGCGGTCCAGGGTGTCCTGGCTGGAAACCAGGATGACATTCATCAGCGAGAACAGCCCGGCGCTCAGGGCGGCGCCCGCCAGGGCGAGCTTGACCGGCGTCGCGCCGTCCCTGCCCATGGAGGCGATGAGGTAAACGACGACGGCGGCAACCGCCGCGCCGACGAACGCGAACCATATGTAGCCGGTCAGCGAGGAGATGCCGAAGACGTAGATTCCAGTAACCACAGCCAGGGCGGCGCCGGCGTTGACACCGATGATGCCGGGGTCGGCCAGCGGGTTGCGCGCCACGCCCTGCATGGCGGCACCTGCCAGGCCCAGCGCAGCACCTGCAAGCAGGCCCAGGACGGTCCGCGGGATCCGGGCGTGCACCACGGCGTGGTCGCCGTCCGCCGGGTTGAACTCGGTCAGGGCCTGCCACACGGTTTCGAGGGACAGTCCCCGGGCCCCCACGGCCAGTGAGGCGCCGCAGACAACAACGAGCACGACGACGGCGGCCAGCAGCCAGGCAGCGCGCGGCCCGGGGACCTTGCGCGCAGGCTGGACGCGAACTGGCAGGTAATGCCCCTTCGTGCGCATTTTGGCGTCATTAACTGCCAGTTCGCGCTGGGCGGCGGGGGCCGGGGTCGTGCTCGATGTCATGGGAAGTTGCCTACTGGAGGTTGCGGACCGGACCGGGCTCAGACCGCGCCTGCGGCCTTATCCGCTGCGTTCGCCAGCTGCGGCAGGAAGGTGTCCAGCGACCACGGCAGGCTCAGCGGCGAGGAGGCCGAGATGGACAGGGTGAGTGTGTTGTCCGAGTCCGCGACCATGGCGCCGTTCTTGATGGCCGGAATCTGGCCCAGCAGCGGATCAGCTTTGATCGAGTCGGTGGTCTTGGCGTCCGGAACCCAGGTCACGAAGATGTCGGACTTGAGCTCGTTGGCCTTCTCCGCGGACCACGGGATGAAGAATTCCTTGGATCCCTTCGAGTTTTCCTCCACCACGGGGGCGAGCTTCATGCCGATCTCGCTGAGGAACCGCGGGCGGTTGTCGTTGGCGGTGTAGACGTTCACGCCGTCGCTCTTGGCCGGCTCGAGGTTTCCGTAGATGAAGCTCTTGCCCGCGAGCTGCGGGTACGCGGAGACCTTGTCCTTGATGGTGGCCTCCGTGTCGGCGATCAGCTTCCTGGCCTCGGCTTCCTTGCCCAGCGCCTTGCCGATGATGCTCGTGGAGTCCTGCCAGGAGGTGCCGTAGGCCAGCTCGGGATGGGCAACCACGGGGGCGATCTCGCTGAGCTTCCTGTAGTCCTCCTCCGTCAGGCCCGAGTAGGCGCCCAGGATGACGTCCGGGTTGAGCTTGGCGATTTCGGTGAAGTTGATGCCGTCAGCCTCGGAGAACTGGACGGGAGCCTTGTCCGAACCGAAGCCCGCGCCGAGCTTTTCCAGCGCGGCGTCCTTCCACGGCGTGGAGCCCTTCTCGTTGCCGCCCCATTCGTTCATGGGCACGCCCACTGGAACCACGCCCAGCGCGATGGCAACGTCGTCGTTGACCCAGGAGACGGTGACGACGCGCTTGGGCTGCTCCTTGATAGTGGTTTCGCCGTAGACGTGCTCAATGGTCACCGGGAACTGCGCGCTGGCGGATGAGGTGGCGCTCGCTTCCGAAGCGGTGGAGGCCGGGCCGGTGGAGCAGGCAGACAGGGAAAGTGCCGCGGCGGCGAGGACGGCGGCGGCGTTGCCGGCGGTCCTGAGCAGGGAGCGACGCGTGGTGCCGGCTGCAGCGATGGCGGGAACGGCCTCTCGGCGCGGGAAGTGGGGGGAAGTCACGGAACTCCTTAGGTGAATGAGACGACCCAAGTAAGGGTAGCCTATCCTTTCCTGCATTACGAAAGGTTTGCGTCACGTAATGGCCCCAAGTGGCCAGACTAACGTTCCCGCACCTTGCCAGCCAAGGGTGAACAATGGTTCACTCGAAGGAGTAAACGCCCGTTCACCCCTAGCCCGGGTACCCCTATCCCCACAAAGGCCTGCCGCTCATGACAGCACCCCCCGCCCCGAAAGCAACCCGCAGCCCGTCCGCCATCACCACGGTCCTGGCGCTCAGCGGCACGCTCGTGGCCCTCATGCAGACCCTCGTGGTTCCGCTGCTGCCAGACTTTCCGCGGATCCTCTCAGTCACACCCGACGACGCGTCCTGGCTGGTGACCGCCACGCTCCTCGCCAGCGCCGTCGCTACCCCCATCGTGTCGCGCAGCGCCGACATGTACGGCAAGCGGAAGATGATGGTCATCTGCCTGGCCATCATGGTGGCCGGTTCGGTGATGGCGGCCATGGGCGGGACCTTCCTGTGGCTGATCATCGGCCGCGCCCTGCAAGGGTTCTCCGCGTCACTGATCCCGGTGGGCATCAGCATCATGCGCGATGAACTGCCCAAGGAAAAGATGGGCTCCGCTGTGGCACTCATGAGCGCCACCCTGGGCATCGGCAGCGCCATGGGCCTTCCGCTGGCCGGCGTCCTGTATGAAAGCCTCGGCTGGACGTCGATCTTCTGGGTTTCCGCGGCCGCCGGAACGCTGCTGCTGATCGCCGTCGTGTTTGTGGTTCCGGAATCCAGGGTGCGCACCCCGGGCCGCTTCGATTACGCGGGGGCCCTGGTGCTCTCCGCCGCGCTGGGCTCGTTGCTGCTGGCCATTTCCAAGGGCGGCGCCTGGGGCTGGGGCTCCGAGCCCGTGCTCCTGCTGTTCCTTGCGGCAGCACTGCTCTTGGCTGCCTGGATCCCCTACGAGCTCAGGGTGGGCCAGCCCATGGTGGATCTTCGCACCACGGCGCGGCGGCCGGTGCTGATGACCAACCTCGCGTCGCTGCTGATCGGCTTCGCCATGTTCGCCAACATGCTCCTCACCACCCAGCAGCTCCAACTCCCCGGCGCCACCGGCTACGGCTTTGAACTGAACGTCATCACGGCCGGCCTGTGTATGGTGCCCTCCGGCCTTGCCATGGTGGTGTTCGCTCCCGTTTCCGGCGGCATCATCCGGCGCTTCGGCGGCAGGTCCGCCCTGATGACCGGCGCCGGCGTGATGATCGTCGGGTACGTGGGCCGGGTGTTCTTCTACGACTCCATCACCTCGGTGATCATCGGCTCCACGGTGGTGAGCGTCGGCACGGCCATCGCCTACGCCGCCATGCCGACGCTGATCATGGGCGCCGTCCCGATCACGGAAACAGCCTCCGCCAACGGCCTCAACAGCCTGGTCCGCTCCATCGGCACGTCCACTTCCAGCGCCGCCGTCGCCGCCGTGCTCACCTCGGTGACCATTTCGCTCGGCGCGGCCCGGCTGCCCTCGTTCGATGCGTTCAGGGACGTGTTCTGGATGGCCGCCCTGGCGTCCGCCGCCTCTGCCCTCGCCGCCGTGTTCATTCCCCGTATGACCACGCACCGTCCTGCCGCGCCGGCGGCAGCAGAGCTCGTGGTGCAGGGGCGCGTCCTGGCACCCGACCACCGCCCGCTCACGCCCGCCGTCGTCACCGTCCTCCAGACGGAAGGCGAGCCGGTGGACTGGAGCCGCGTGGACACCGAGGGCAACTATTCGGTGGCACTGCCGGGCGCCGGGAAGTACCTCGTGGTGGCCAACGCGGCAGGCTGGGCGCCGATGGCGGAGGTCTTCGACTTCGACGGCCACACGCTGAAGCAGAACTTCCAACTGCACGAGCGGCTGGAAATCAGCGGCCGCGCGGCCGTCGGCGGCGAGCCCGTGGCCGGCGCCGTGGTGACGCTGCTGCACGCCACCGGCGAGCATGTGGACACCGCCAGGACGGACGACGGCGGCGTGTACACACTTCCGCTGCCCGCCGCCGGACGGTACATAGTGACTATGCTTCATCCCGTGACTCATCAAGCCGTGGCGCGGAAGCTCGCCGTCGACAACCGGTCCATGACCGTGGACCTTTCAGCCGAACACCTCGCGCAGGGGAGCAGCGCAGGCCGGACCGGCGGGGACCCGGTGCGGGCATGAGCAGCCCCAGCCAGGACTCCATCCTCACCGCAGCGGGACGGCTGTTCGGCGAACGCGGTTACCGCGCCGTGACGGTCCGGGACATCGCCGCGGCAGCCGGGGTGTCCGCGGCCCTGGTGATGAAACTGTTCATCTCCAAGGCCAAGCTGTTCGCCGCCGTGCAGCCGGACGAGTCCCTGCTCACCGAACTGACCGTCCCGGCGTCCGAACTCGGCGGCGCACTCGTCTTCCGCGTGCTGATGCGCCGGGAACGCGGCATGCAGGAACCGTGGGCGATCATTCCGATCAACGTCCACGATGCCCCGGATCCCGAGGCGGCGCGGAACGAACTGCGTGAACGCTACCTCGGCAGCATTGCAAAGCTGATCGGGGATGCGACGCCGGACCGCCGCTATGCCTCCACGGTCACCGCGCTGATGACCGGGTTCGGTGAAACCGTGCGGACCCTGGGGCTCTTCGACGGCTGGGATTTTGATGAGCTGGTGGCCTACTACGGCGGAATCGTCCAGGCCCAGATCGACGCCTGCGCGGCCGCGCACGCCTCCCCAGCCGCCCCCTGACCTCGCAAGCTCGGCCAGGGAACCCGGCGGTCGTGGCCCCAGCTCAACCGGCGAAGGCTGAGGTTACTGGTAGGAGATGCTGAGCAGGAGGGCCTTGAGGGCCTGACCTTCCGTGCCTGCCAGCCAGGACTTGGCCGCGGCGTCACTGGCGAAGGGCTTCTCGATGAACTTCACGTCCGCCAGGATGACACCGTCCCCGGCGCGGATGATGCCGTCCAGCGCGGCCCCCTGCCCCGACTTGGGCGCGCCTGCCGCCAGGTGCATGCGGTAGGTTGCGTTGCTGTCCATCCGGTCTACGTAGAACGCATAGTGGGCGGCCGGCGCGGGCTGCGCCGCGAGTCCCGGAACGGGTGCGGACTCGAAGACGGTGCGCGTGACGGGGTGCGAGACGCCGTCAGCGATGGGCCCGGAGTACACCGTGGCCTGCTCGGTGCCGTTGGCGTCGATAACCGTCGCGGTGGCCGACTCCGACGGCGAGCCGCCGCCGGTGAAGAGCTCAACTTTCCAATCGGCCGGGTACTTGAAAGACACATGTCCGTTCGGGAAGGTGAAGGACTTCAGCTCGGCAGGAGCCGGAGCGGACGACGGCGTGGTCCCAGGCGATGCCGTACCCCCGGCATCCCCGGCGCCACCCGCCGAAGAGCCGGATGGTGTTGCGGAGGCTGAAGCGCTGGGTGAGGCGGAAGCCGTGGCTGAAGCAGAAGCGCCGGCTGAAGCAGAGGCCGTGGCAGCCGGGGAGGACGACGACGGGGATGCCGAAACCATGGCACCGCAGCCGGCCAGGGACAGGGCGGCGGCAGCAGCAAGGACAGAGACGACGGGGGCGCGGAACGCAGGGCGCATGATGGTGCCTTTCATGAATGACGCCGTGCAAGCTCTCGCAGGGGCTGCTCTGCCCGCCGCATGGGAGTGTCCAAGACCCTGTGGAGCGTTTGGCGAAGACTGGTGAAGTGACCACAGTGGCACGGCGCAGCGGCCCGCCACTAGGCACGGCCCAATAAATCCATCGATTTGTTATAAATGGGACCGAAGCGTTACCAACTACCGCAGCACGATATCCACGGGATTCGCCTCCGACCGCCATTGCCCTTCCGTGCCGGGCCTCGGGGTGATAACGGGGGCGGTGAGCACTCCGGAGCGGTTGGTCCGCCTGTCCCGCAGGATCTCGGTGACCGAGCCCAGGTGCCGGGAAAGGTCGATGACGTTCTCGGGCGCAGCCAGGAGCAGCTGGAAGCCAAACTCGTGGAGCGCCTTAATGCCCGCGCCGGCGAATTCCTCGGAAGCCAACACGAACGCCTCATCCATCATCACGGTGCCGTAGGTGGTGAAGCCCTGCTCCGCGATGCCCAGCTGGTAGCTCAGCGCCGCGGCCATGATGAACGCGGTAAACCGCTGGCGTTCGCCGCCGGACATGGAGCCGGTGTCGGCGTGCATAAAGACGTCCGTACGCTTGCTGCCCTTCTTCCCGGGGGCGTCCACCTCACGGTGCTCCTTGCACTGGATGAACAGGTGGCCGCGCACGTCCAGCACCTCGGCCCGCCAGCGGCGGTCCTCGGGAGTCTGCGACCCCAGCCGCTTCACCAGTGTTTCCAGCGACTTGTAGCGCGCGGTCAGTTCGGCGTCGTCGTTCTGGCCGGCGTGGGCGGCGTCCGCCTTGCCGTGCCGGGCGTGCCGGGTCTTCAGCGCGTTCTGGATGGCGTCCTTGAACTGCTTGGCCGTGGCAGGGAGGGTCTGCTTGATGTCGAGTTCCAGGTAGCTGCCCTCGTGGAAATTCACCTCGGACAGGATCCCGTTCAGCGGCAGGATCCTGCTGGTGATGGAACGGCGCTCCTCATCCAGCAGGTGGAGCAGGGTGCTGAACGACTCATGCGTGCGCTGGTTGAAGAACTGCCGGAATTCGGCCTCCTGCGCGGGCAGACCATCGTTGATGATTGCGTGGTAGCGGGCCTCGAACTCGCCAACGGCGCCGATGGACGTGCCGTGGTCGGCCGAAATGGCGGTGCCCCAGTCGCGGACGAAGCCTTCGAAGATCCGGGTGAGCCGCTCCGATGTGGCCTGGGCGCGGGACTCTGCGGCGTGCAGGTCGCCGAGCAGCTGGGTACGCACCCGGCCGGCGAGGTTGTCCAGCTCGTGCATTTCCGTGACGTCGCCGAATTCGGCGAAGTACGGCGCCAGAGCCGCGCTGGTGGAGTCCGACGGCGGGGCCTGGTTCAGGCGGGCACGCGCGGCTTCCAGCAGTGAATCGGAGGCAGTGAGCTGCTGGTCCAGTGCCTTGTATTCGCTCTGCAGCACCGCGGCCGCCTCGGTGCTGGACTGGTGTTTCTGGCGCACGGCTTCGATGTTGGCGCGGAGCGGTTCGAGGTCAGCCTGGGCGGCGAGGGCGTCCTTGAGCCGCTGCTCAATCCTGCCGAGTTCCTCCGCAGCGACCGCCGCCGAAACCTGTTCCCACGGTCGGTGGTCCTCGGCAACCCTGCGCAGGGCCTCGAGCTGCCGCGACATGCCCTGGTGTGATTCCTCGCGGCTTTGGGCCAGCTCCGCGGCCTTAGCCAGTTCCTGGCGCAGGTCTTCCGCCTGTCCGGCCACGAGTTCCAGCTTGGAGGCGTTGTCGAACCCGAGGACGTAGTCCTGCCGGCTGGTGAACCGGTCGTCCTTCTCCACGGTGTGCCGGTTGCGCTTGACCACACCGCCGAGGCTCAGGCCCTTGTCCAGGGCCGCCAGGTCGTCGGGGTTCTCCACGCACGGGTACGCGAAGTCGAGGGCGATCCGCTCCCGGATCCACATGCCGGCTTCGCCGTTTGTCCCGGTGGTGAGGATGTCCAGCTTGGTCAGCAGGTCGCCGTCGGCCACGTCCTCCACCGCAAGTGCCGCTCCGGCGAGCGGCTTGGACACGTCCACCGCGCGCAGAGCGCCGCGGACCGTGTGGCCGTTGAGGTAGCGGGTGACGGCGGCGAAGTGCTCGCCCGGGACCAGGAGCGTGGTGGCCAGGTTCCGCAGCGCACGTTCAGCGGCGGGGCGCCACTGCTCCTGCCCTTCGGCGAGGTCGATCAGCTCGCCGCCAAACGGCATCTGCTCCTCGGGGACGCCGGTGGCGGCCGCGATCGCGGCGCGGTTTTCAATGCTCGACGGCGGCAACAGGGACTTGCGCGTTTTCAGCGACACCAGTTCCTGCTCGGCCGCGGCAAGCTCGCGCTTCTTCGTGGCGTGGGCGTCGAAGGCCTCGAAGCGGAGCTCCTGCAGGGCCGCGGAGTCGTCCTTAAGCTCGGCCGAGCGGGTGGCCGCCTGCTCGTGGGCCTGCTCCCAGCCCTCAGCCGTCCACTCCAGGTCCAGGCCGGCCTCCGCCAGAGCCTGCCGGGCCGCCTCCTCCACCTGCTGGCGCAGTTTCAGCCCCACCCGGGCGTTCTCGAGGGACTGCTCGATCGAGGAGATGGCGTTGCCGCCCTGGTTGTTGTACTCCGCCTCGAGCTGCCGGAGTTCCTTGGCCAGGCCGTCCCGCACGCCGCGCTCCGCCGCGAGCTCCTTGGCCTTCGCCTGGGCGAGCGCCCTGAAGCGGGCCAGCGTTTTCTCGTGCACGGTGACCGCCAACTGCTGCCGGTAGGCCTCGAACTCCTCGCCCGCGAGCTCGCGGAGCCGGTTCGCGTCCAGCAGCGACTGGGCGTACTCCCGGTTCAGCCCCGGGACGGGGGCCAGCTGGTCGCGCTGCTGCCGGACGTCCTCCAGGCGCTGCCGGATGGACATGAGGTTGCTGAATTCCTCGACGACGTCGTCCGCAGCCGCCAGGGTGGCCGGGGCGTCCAGCACCTGGTCGCGGAAGAAGGTGTTCACGCTGCCGCCCAGGCCCTTTCCGGCCTGGATGACGCGGAGCAGGGGCAGCGCCTGGTCCGAGTTGATGCCGAGGAGCCGGCGGAACCGCTCCGCGAACGCCTTGTGGACGTCAAAGACCTGGGCGGCCGGGAAGATGTTCTCCAGCGCAGCCCGGGTGAAGCGCTTCTCCGCGATGTCCTCGATGGCGGCGAGGTCCAGCGGCCTGTTGTCGATCACGTAGTACCTGCCGACGCTCGACTCCGTACCGTTCTTGGGCAAGTCAAACAGTGCCGACACCGTCACCTTGGTGCCGGCCGCGTTGTCGAACGTCAGGGCGACGGCGGACCACGTGGCACCGGGGCGCTGGAACGCGCTGGCCGAGCCCTCGCCCACGGCCTTGTCCCCCACCTTGCCGCGCATGTACGTGAACGTGGTCCGCTTGTCCTCCACGGCGCCCGAGCGCTGGGCTGCGGCCTCGTTGGAGCGCGGCCGGGCATCGAACACCCTCAGCATGGCGTCGAACAGCGTCGACTTGCCCACGCCGGAGTTGCCGGTCAGCAGGGTGCCGTTGCGGTCCACGTGCATCGTGTGCGCCCCATGGAACGTGCCCCAGTTGACCACCTGCACCAGGGCCAGGCGCATCTGGCCCGGGTTAACGACCTCGCCCAGCGGAAGCATGCTAGCAATACTCACTTGGCGGCCTCTTCAGATACCGACTTGCGGGACGTCGACGGCAATGCCGCCCCCGCCCCTTCGCCGCGCAGCTGATCTTCGATCAGCTCAGCGCGCGGCTCCGACAGGCCCGATGCCACTCCCGGGGCGGCATTGCCGTCGCCGTCTTCTGCTGGCACGTCACCTTCCGATTCGTCCTCAGAGCCATCATCCGAGCGGACTGGATCTTCGCCGTCGAGTTCTATTAGGGGTTCAGTGCCTGTGGAGTCTGCGGTGGCGGCTATTAGGGCCTCGATTTGGGCGGGGATGTCGCCGATGTTGTCGAAGGGGAGGGCCAGGGGCAGGGCGTTTGAGATGGTGTAGACGTCGTCCAGGCCTGTGGTGAGCAGGAGCTGGCGGGCTAGGAGTTTGGTGATTGCACGGTTCACCACGTCCGAGTCGCGCAGGGCATCCTGCTGGCCGGCCGGCTGGTAGTGGGCCACGAGCTCCGCGATTTCTTCCTTCGTGATGGTGGGGTCCGTCTGCGCCGTGACGTGGCGGTCCAGCAGGAGCCGCAGGCGCAGCAGCACGATCGTTTCCACCCGGCTCAGGGCACGCTGCTGGCGCAGGATGCTGGAACGGGCACTGCCGCCGATGGCCTCGGGGTCGACGGGACGCAGCACGGCAATTTTGCGTTCGTGGTCCAGCTGCAGCGTGAGGAACAGCTCGGACAGCCGGCTGCGAAGGATCAGCTGGTTGTCCAGCAGTGTTGTCCAGAGCTTCTCGTCCCGGCCGCCGTCGACGTAAGGGCCCTTCAGCAGCTTCACCAGTGCCTGGCGCACCTTCATGGGCAGCACGCCGGTATCCCCGGTGAACAATGCTGCGCCGTCCACAAAGGTGTCTCGGGGACCAACGCCTGCGCTGATTGAACTGGTTTCGGCCGGCTCAGCCAGCGGCGCCCCGGCGTCCGCCGTCGTAATCTCTTCAGTCATTGCTGATCCTTCTTGAGCGTTACCACCGGCAGGTACGCCTTGCGGGTGGTGCCGTCTATCTGTTCGAAGTCGAGGGCCTCCCACGCCAGCTGGTCAAAGCCGGCGCCGGTGTGGAGCGCGTGCGAGAGGAGCGCCCGGATGGAGTTGATGTGCTGTTCCTCCGGTGGAAGCTGCTCCCACGCCTCGGCGAGGGTGGACGCGCCGGCGGCCGCGGCGCGGATCGACTCCGGCCTGGCCTTGGCGGTCCTTGGCGAGCGGACCCGGTCCGAGTCGCTGAACGCGATGGGCTCCGCAAGCTTGGGCGGGGCAGCAAACTCGTCCGGATCGAAAAGCTTGACCATCGCCAGGGATTCGAACCCGGCATTGAACAGCACCGGGCCACGAACCAGGCCGGGCCTTTCGCGCTCGTAAGGCATGGAGCGGATGGCCTGCTCCGCCTCGCGCAGCACCTTGCGGAGCCGCACCGACTGGCGGAAGTCATCACTCTGGACGTAGGTGTTCAGGCTCTCACTGAGCTTGCCGTAGATGCGCTGGATCTGGCTGTGCTGCTGCCGGAGTTCCGCCACCAGGTTTTTCAGGGTTTCGCGGTCTTCCGGCGACAGGTCGTCCGCGAACTGGCGGCTGAGAACTTCGCCAATGGCGGAGCGGAAGCGCAGCTGCTGCTGCGGGTCCTCGAGAAATGCCGTGAAGGAACGGAAGGTCCTGCCCTCCGGGCTCTGGCGCAGCCGCTTGTCCGCCTCGAGTACCTGTGCCATCGTGGCGCCCTTGGTCAGGGATTCCTCGATGATCTGGTTCCGGAGCTCACCCACGAGCTCCTCGATCCGGTCACGCATCTTCTTGTAGTCCGCGGGCAGGCTGGCGGCCAGGTCCAGGATGTTGCCGGCCGCTTCCACCGCCTGGTCGTCATCGAGGAGGCCGTCGAAGTCGCCGGAGCTGATGTCCTCGATCAGCTGCTGCCGTTCCTCGATCTCCTCCTCCAGCGCTTCCAGCCGGGCGCTCTGGTCCGGGTTGGTCTCGTTGGCGAGCTTCTCCACGTCGCCCAGGAGCGTGCCCAGCCGGGACCCGTTGAGCGTGGACCGTTCGCTGGAGAGGCTGTCCAGGAACGCCAGCACGCGGGCAGCCGGCTCGGTGACCTCGTACACGATCTGCCCCGACTGGTTCCGGCGCGTCAGGAACTGCTTGCGGGTCCACTCGTCGCCGAAGGATTTCCCGTTGGCATGGCCGCCCAGCGCCGGATCCTGGCGGCGCAGCTGCTCAAGGAAGGAGTCGACGTCGGCGTGGAATTCCTCCAGCGGAAGCTGCGGCCGGGTCCGGGTGAAGGATGCCTGCAGGACCGCAATCACCCAAGGCGCGGAGCGCGTGAGGGCCCACGCCGGTCCTTTGGTGAGGAGCTCAAGGTCCCTAAGCCGTGCGCTGATCGCGTCAGCGGAGGACGTGGCGGACCTGGGCACACACTCTCCTTCAGCAACTCGGGGGATGGTCTGGGCGGCGGAAACCCAAAAACTGGCAACTACAAGGTTAACGCAGAGCCGCTGGCCCGGCCGCGCCGCCCTCCCATGCAAGCCGGGAGCGGTCCCCGTTGCCTGCCACACAACGTTACGGATGTGACAGATGAGGTTTTCGCAATCACTCCGTGACCTACGGAAGAGTATTGTCTCGATCCCGTATCAACGCGGCCACAGCATGGCTGAGAGGCTGGAGGAAGCTCCGCTCCTGGCTCTAGTCTCGAGCTACTGATCCATCCGCAGCAACGGCGCAGGGGGAAGCATGGAGTTCGACTTGAGTGCAGTGGAGACAGGCACCCTGGTGTTCATCGGTACGTTGGTGTTCGCCTTGGCCCTTGTCCTCTTCGTGGCGGCGGCGGCCTTCGCCGCGCTCGTCCTGGTTGGCGTGGGAAGGCTGGCATGGCTGGTCGTTGCCGCGGCGCTGCTCAGGACGGTCCACTCGATCAACCACGCCTGGGACAGGCTGGTGCACCACGCCTCTACAGTCGAGTTTCCCGCGGAGTTTCAGGGGCAGCCGTCCCCTAGCACCGGAACCTACCCGCGGGTAGCATTGAGGGACAGCTGAAGGGTTCTCCACCCGCGGCGGACCCAGGGCTTAGAGCCGGTCATCCGGTTAGAGGAGATGCCCCGTGAGCTCCGCCACTGACAGCCAGGCGACTGAACGCCGGGCTGCTGACAGCACGTCAACAGACACCACAGCTACCGCCACAGCTGCGGACGGCGCTGGCGCCGTTCCGCCCGTGGACAGTCCAGCGTCCGAAACACCTGTTGCTCCCGAGAAGATCGGCGCGGGCGCGTCTGCCGAGGACGCCCGCGCCATCGCCGAGGCCGCACGCGAAACCGAGTGGGCCAGGCCCAGCTTCGCCAAGGGTCTGTACCTTGGCAGCTTTGACCTGGGCCTCATCCACCCCTGGCCCGCCGCCAAACCCGGCGACGTGGAACGCGGCGAGGCCTTCATGGCGCGGCTGACGGAGTTCTGCCGCACTATGTCCGGGCGAACGATCGAACGCGACGCCAAGATTCCCGATGAGTATCTGCGCGGCCTGGCCGGGCTGGGCGTGTTCGGCATGAAGATTCCACAGGAGTACGGCGGACTGGGCCTGTCCCTGGTGTACTACGGCCGGGCGCTGGCCCTGCTGGGATCCGTGCACCCGAGCCTGGGCGCCCTGCTTTCCGCCCACCAGTCCATCGGCGTGCCGGAACCGGTGAAAGTGTTCGGCACCCCCGAGCAGAAACGCAAGTATCTGCCGCGCTGCGCCGAGGGGGCTGTCACCGCCTTCCTGCTGACTGAGCCCGACGTCGGCAGCGACCCCGCCCGGATGGGCAGCACCGCCGTTCCCACCGCCGACGGCGAATCGTACGTTCTGGACGGCGTGAAGCTGTGGACCACCAACGGCGTGATCGCCGAACTCGTCGTGGTGATGGCCGTGGTGCCACAACACACCGACGCCGACGGCGCCGTCCACAAGGGCGGCATCACAGCGTTCGTAGTAGAGATGGACTCGCCGGGAATCACGGTGGAGAACCGCAACACCTTCATGGGCCTGCGCGGCATCGAGAACGGCGTGACCCGGTTCCACCAGGTCCGGGTGCCGGCCGCCAACCGGCTGGGCCGCGAAGGCCAGGGCCTGAAGATTGCGCTCACCACGCTGAACACCGGCAGGCTCTCGCTGCCCGCACTGTGCGTGGCGACGGGCCGCTGGAGTCTCAAGATTGCGCGCGAATGGTCCAACGCCCGGACGCAGTGGGGCCGCCCGGTGGGCAAGCACGAAGCCGTGGGCAAGAAGATCGCGTTCATCGCCGCCACGGCGTTCGCCCTCGACGCCGTGTTCGAACTGTCCGCGGAGATGGCCGACGCCGGGCTAAAGGACATCCGCATCGAGGCCGCGCTGGCCAAACTGTGGTCCACCGAGATCAGCTACCGGATCGCGGACGAACTCGTGCAGATCCGCGGCGGCCGCGGCTTCGAGACGGCCGAATCGCTCGAGGCCCGTGGCGAGCGGGCAGTCCCCGCCGAGCAGCAGCTGCGCGACCTGCGGATCAACCGCATCTTCGAGGGGTCGTCGGAGATCATGCGGCTGCTCATCGCCCGCGAGGCCGTGGACGCGCACCTCGCCGCCGCCGGGGACCTGGCCTCCGCGGAGGCGAGCCTTTCGGACAAGGCGCGGGCCGCCGTCGGCGCTTCCGGCTTCTACGCAAAGTGGCTGCCCAAGCTGGTTACGGGCGCAGGCATGGATCCGCGGTCCTACAGTGATTTCGGCCGGCTGGCCAAACACCTCCGCTTCGTGGAGCGGTCCTCGCGCCGGCTGGCCCGCCAAACCTTCTATGGCATGGGCCGCTGGCAGGCCCGCCTGGAGCACAAACAGGCGTTCCTGGGCCGGATCGTGGATATCGGAGCCGAACTGTTCGCCATGGCCGCCAGCTGCTCCCGCGCCGAGATGCTGCTCCGCACCGCCCCGGAACGCGGCGCCACCGCGTTTGAACTGGCTGACGCCTTCTGCGAGCAGGCACGCGTCCGTGTGGACGAATACTTTGACCAGCTGTGGCGCAACACCGACGACGGCGACCGCGACGTCGCGCGCAAGGTGCTCGCCGGCGACTACACGTGGCTGGAGGCCGGGGTGCTGGACCAGTCCGAAGGGACCGGCCCGTGGATCGCCGACGCGTCCGCCCGGAAATCGACCAGGGAGAACCTGCACCGCGCCTACCGCTGACCGTCCGCCCCCGCTCCGGCACCCATCCCGCCCCTGACAAGGGAAGACGCGCCACACCAAGATACTAAGCATCCTTGCTAATGCCCATTGAACGGAGTTAGCTAGAAACTGAGGCCAGTGCCTTGGCCTCGGCATTGCGTTGCCCGGCTTAGGCCCCTGAGCCCGGGTCCGTTCAATGAAAGCGAGTCGCTGATGAGCAGCCCAACCGGCTCCGGGGACAGACGCCCCCGGCGCACTTCCTCTGAATCAGTTCCGTCCGAAACCAGCAGGCCCGATCTCAATCGGCCGGATCTCCGTCGGCCGGAGCACAGCGCGGCAGACGCCCCCACGGAAGCCACTCCTGTCTACGATGCCACGCAGACCCGGCGGTCGGACCGCTCCGGCATCACCGGCACGGGCGCTTCGACGGACACGCACACCCGGGCCCTCCACACCACGGACGCAGGTGCGCCGTACGCCGAGCGGGACTACACACCCGACGATGAACCTGACGACCGCCCGGATACGCCACGGCCCGACGATCCGGCCTTCGCCACCCGGGAGATGGCCGCAGCCCGCGAAAGGGAGGCGTTCGGCGGCATCAAGATTGGCTCGGCGTTCTTTGGCTGGCTGGCCGCCACGGGCATGGCTGTGCTGCTGACCGCCCTGGTCGCTGCGGCCGGGACTGCCGTGGGACTTGCCACGAACACCGACGTGAACGCCGCCGTGGGCCGCGCCGCCTCGAACCAGACTGTTGGGATCGCGGGCATCATCATCCTGCTGGTCATCCTCTTCGCGTCCTATTACAGCGGCGGTTACGTCGCAGGCAGGATGGCCCGGTTCAATGGCGCGAAGCAGGGGTTCATGGTCTGGATCTGGGCCCTGATCGCCGCTGTGCTCGTGGCCGTACTCGGCATGATCGCCGGCGAGCAATTCAACATCCTGGCGCAGCTGAACAGCTTCCCGCGGATTCCGGTCAACGAAGGCCAGGTCACCACCACGGGCATCATTGCCGCCGTAGTGGTCGCCCTGGTGGCGCTGGTCGGTGCAGTCCTTGGCGGCATGGCCGGCATGCACTTTCACCGCAAGGTGGACCGCGCCGGATTCACCCCCACGGCGGACTATGAGGAGCACTGAACCAGGAAGCTGCCGCTACCGGTAAAGCGCGATGGCGTCCACGTAGAACCAGCGCCGGCCCTCCCTGAGGAAGCGGCTGGCTTCGTGGTGGACGCCTCGCTCTCCGTCCTGGCGGAAGTGAGCCTTGAACTCCACGACGCCTTCGGTGTCGAGCGGTCCGCCGCGCTCGGCGGACACAATGTCCAGCCGCCGCCATTCCAGGCCGGGACCGAACTCCAGCTCTGCCGGCCGGGTGCTGGAATGCCACGTTTTGAGGAGGTATCCGGCATCCAGCAGGACGAAGGCGGAGTAGCGGGAGCGCATCAGCTGTTCGGCGGTGGCTGCCTCCGCCGACCCGTTGTGGAACCGGCCGCAGCAATCCGCATACTGCTCCCCGGAAAGGCACGGGCAGTTGCCGGAGAAGGATTCTGGCTCGGTCATGGCATCCTTTGGAACTTGGCAGGGGCGCTTGCCGGATCAGCCTATCGGCGTCCGGATGTGGCCGGGTCCTATAACAGCTTTGAAACAACAGTTGCCGGCGCTTGTCATGAGGGCATGTCGGCAGTAAATAGTCCGTATGGTGGTTAGGGGCTGTTTTCCGGCGTGACCACCGGGCTCGATCACTGGGTGACGGGCCGGGCGCCGATGGTAAGGAGGGTGAAGTGGAAGATCCGACAACGATTGCACTGAACCTGACCTTTTTCGGCACCCTGGGGGTTGCCTTCCTGATGTTTATCGGGCTGTGCATCAGCGTCATGCTCACGCTGGTGATTGCCGGGCTGGGACGCCTGGTGGCGCTGATCGTGATGGCACTGTTCGGCCGCCTCCCCACGAACGAGACCATCGAGATCGTGCGGCTCGCTGCTGACGGAAGCCCGCTTCCCGCGGACGCAGATGTGGTGCCGGCAATAACCAAGACGAAAAAGGCCGCCAAGGCGCCCCGGCCGGTCCGCGATCCCCGTGCACCGATCGACTGGAAGAAGCTGCGGACCCGCGCCGGCCTCCAGGAGTCGCTGCGCAACGCCGTCGTCCATCATCCCCTGATCACGGCCGCGCGGCCGGTACCGCCGGTCCTCGCCAAGGACTGGGCCGACGCCGTGGCTGCCGCCGACGCCCGTGCTGTGGCGCGAGCCCGGGCCGCCGCATCGGAAGTCAAGGTCACCGTGCGGGACCTCCCGCCTCCCGGCGTTGCCGCGGCCAGCGTGACAGAGGTTGCGCCGCTTGTGGAGTCGGCCCTGCGCAACGACGCCGTGCCGGCCGAACCGTCCAGCCCGGATGCCGCCGGCACCGGTGCCTCGAGTACGGTCCCCGCCGGCACCGGCGCCTCCGGCAAGGGCGCCGCCAGCAAGGGCGAAACGGTCCGGTCCGCCTTGGCGTTGTCCGCCCAGCCGCCGCGTCCTGCGCGGAAACCTGCTGTTGCCGGACACGTCACGGTCCTGGACACCGGGTCCATGACGTCGCTTGCGCAGCACCCGGACGCCCGCACCCGCGCCTGAGGGCACTGGTTCCATGCCGAGGGCGGCAGCGGCGGTGAGATAGGGCGCGAGATAAGGGGCAGGCATCCCTTACCCTGAGCAACCATCTCCGCTAGCGTGAAGCCCATGGAATTCAGATACCTCGGAAACAGCGGATTCAAGATTTCGGAAATCACGTTCGGCAACTGGCTCACGCACGGCTCCCAGGTGGAGAACCACGTCGCCGCCCAGTGCGTGCGGGCGGCCCTGGACGCCGGCATCAGCACGTTCGACACGGCGGACGTCTACGCCAACACCGCGGCGGAAAGCGTTCTGGGCGAAGCACTCAAGGGCGAACGCCGGCAGTCCATCGAGATCTTCACGAAAGTCTTCGGTCCCACCGGTCCCAAGGGCAAGAACGACCTCGGCCTGTCCCGCAAGCACATCATGGAGTCCATCGACGGGTCCCTCAGCCGGTTGCAGACGGACTACGTGGACCTGTACCAGGCGCACCGCTACGATTTTGAAACGCCGCTCGAGGAGACGATGCAGGCGTTCGCGGACATCGTCCGGCAGGGCAAGGCCCTGTACATCGGCGTCAGCGAGTGGACCGCCGAGCAGCTCCGCAGCGGCCACGCCCTGGCCAAGGAACTGGGCTTCCAGCTCATCTCCAACCAGCCGCAGTACTCCATGCTGTGGCGGGTCATCGAGGCGGAAGTGGTCCCGGCGTCGGAGGAGCTGGGCGTGTCCCAGATCGTCTGGTCCCCCATGGCGCAGGGCGTGCTGAGCGGCAAGTACCTGCCGGGCCAGCCGCTGCCGGAGGGCAGCCGCGCCACCGACGACAAGGGCGGTGCGAAGATGATCCAGCGCTGGATGCGCGACGACGTTCTGGCCGCCGTGCAGGAGCTGCGCCCGGTCGCCGAGGAGGCCGGGCTGACCATGCCCCAGCTGGCGGTGGCCTGGGTACTGCAGAACCCGAACGTCGCTTCGGCCATCGTGGGTGCGTCCCGGCCGGAACAGGTGGCCGACAGCGCCGCGGCCGCCGGCGTGCGCCTGGACCCTGATGTCCTGAAGAAGATCGACGCCGCCGTCGGCTCGCTCGCCGAACGGGACCCGGCCCAGACGAAGTCCCCCGCCACCCGCGAGGCCTAGGAGCACCCATGACGGATCTTCCAGACCTCGCCGTCACCGGCTCAACCGGGGTCCTGGGCGGCATGGTGGCCCGCCAGTTGGCTGATGCCGGGTTCTCCCAGCGCCTGCTGGTGCGGGACGCCCGGCGGGCGCCGCGCCTGTTGGACGCCCCGGCGGTGGCGGTCAGTTACGGCGACCCCGCGTTGTCCCGCCCGGCCCTGGAAGGCGTCAAGGTCCTGTTCATGGTGTCGGCGGCGGAGGCGGAGGACCGGCTGCAGCAGCATTACGCCTTCGTGGACGCCGCCGCGGAAGCCGGGGTGCAGCACATCGTGTACACGTCCTTCTTCGGCGCTGCGCCGGATTCCACCTTCACGCTGGGCCGCGACCATTACGCCACCGAGGAGCGGATCAGGGCGTCCGGCATGGGCTTTACCTTCCTGCGTGACAACTTCTACCTGGATTTCCTGCCCATGCTGGCTGGGGCGGACGGTGTGATCCGGGGTCCGGCCGGCGACGGCGTGATGGCCGCCGTCGCCCGGGAGGACATTGCCCGGTGCGCGGTGGCCGTGCTCCGCGACCCTGCCGTCCACGCCGGCGCAACCTATGACCTGACCGGGCCGGAAGACATCTCGCTGGAGCACGCCGCGGAGGTGCTCACGCGTGCCACCGGCAGGACCGTCACGTACCACAACGAAACCTTGGAGGAGGCATTCGCCTCCCGCGCCTCCTACGGAGCACCGGCGTGGCAAGTCGAGGCCTGGGTTAGCACCTACACGGCGATCGCCGCCGGGGAACTGGCCGGGGTGACGTCGGACGTGCACGGCCTCACCGGCCGGGACCCGATGGAACTTGAGGAACTGGTGAAGCTGCCGCAACTGTAGGGGCTGGTGCTGGGCGGTTGACGGTCATATGCGCGCAGCGTAAACCTGTGAGGAGGAGCACGCCTATCAGCCGCTGCACCGCGGCGGCACAGAAACCGCAGCACCGAGCAGAATCGCCAGGCCATGTCCAAGCTGATCTACCGACGCCGACCATCCGCCCGCCCCGCACCCCATACCGGTGTCACAGCGCCTTCCGGTGAACCCACGCAAGGCCCGCTCACCAGGGAAGAGCTGCAGCTCGCGGTGCGGAACCACTCGATGCCGCTTGAGGCACTGCGCGAGGACGTGACTCCGCCCGGGTTGCATTATGTGCTGACGCACTTCGACATTCCGCAGGTCAGCGGCGCCTGGCACCTGCTGATCGGCGGCGCCGTGGAGCGGGCCATGGAACTGAGTCTCGCGGCACTGAAGCGCGATCCGGCCATCAGCGTCCAGGTGACCATGGAATGCGCCGGCAACGGGCGCTCCCTGCTCCGGCCGCGGCCGCTCAGCCAGCCCTGGACAATGGAGGGTGTGGGGACGGCCGTGTGGACCGGTGTGCCGTTGGCATACCTGCTGGCCCAGGCCGGTGTCGAGCCGGAGGCGGTTGAGGTGGTGTTCACCGGCCTTGATTCCGGGATCCAGGGCGGCGTCCGGCAGCAGTACGCCCGGAGCCTGCCGATTTCGGAAGCGTCCCGGGCCGACGTCGTTCTTGCCTACAAGATGAACGGCAGCGAACTGCCGCCTCAGCACGGCTATCCGCTGCGCCTGGTGGTCCCCGGCTGGTACGGCATGGCGAGCGTCAAGTGGCTGCAGTCAATCCAGGTGGTCACGACGCCGTTCCAAGGCTTCCAGCAGTCGGTCGCCTACCGCTACCAGCACAACGCGGACGACGCCGGCACCCCGGTTTCACGGATCAGGGTGCGGTCGCTGATGGTTCCGCCGGGCATTCCGGACTTCTTCACCCGACGCCGGCACCTGCCCCGCGGGCCCGTCATGCTGCAGGGCCGGGCGTGGTCCGGTGAGGGCACCGTGACGAAGGTGGAGGTCGGCATCGATGGCAAGTGGGTTCCGGCGCAGCTGGACAAGCCGGCCGGCGCCTTCGCGTGGCGGGGCTGGAGCCTGCCCTGGGTGGCGGACCCCGGCCACCACGAACTGGCGTGCCGGGCCACCGACGCGACCGGCGCCGTGCAGCCGCTGGAGCAGCACTGGAATTACCAGGGCATGGGCAACAATACGGTCCAGCGGGTGCGGGTCACCGTCGAATAGCTGTCGCCGGCCCTCAGCACGCTTCGGGCGGTGGCGGCCCGATGGTCCTGGTGAGGCTGTTGGCCTTGCGGCCCAGGCGGACGACTTCGGCCAGGTCCGCGCCGGCTTCGGCGGCTGCCCCATGACCTTGAAAACCATGAAGTCCCCGGCGATGCCGCGCCGCTTGGACGCTTCCGACGCCGGGGCGCTGGCGACGTCGTCCGTCACCAGGACGTTTTCGACGGCGATGCCCTCGGCGGCCAGCCGCTCGCTGGCCATGCCGAAGTTCATCACGTCCCCGGCGTAATTGCCGTAGGTGAACACCACACCTGCGCCGCTGTCCGCGGCCTCGGCCACGGCATAGGCCTGCTGGGCGGAGGGTGACGTGATGTTTCCCACCACCGCGCCGTCGGCAAAGCCCGGACCGATGAGCCCGGCGAAGGCCGCGTAGTGGCCCGAGCCGCCGCCGGCGAGGACCGCCACCTTCGGCGCCGCGGGGCGGTGGCGGCGCACGGCCCCGCCGGGAACCTGGCGGACCAGTCCGGCGTGAAGATCGCAGAAGCCGCCAAGTGCTTCCTCGGCGAATTCCGCTGGATTGTTGAAGATTCTGGTCATGGCTGGCTTTCTTTGCGGCGGCGTGCGGCGGGGCGGGGGTGTTGGGCGGGGTGGCGGCGCTGTCTTCGCGGCGCGTTAGTGCATGTGGCTTCCGCCGTTGATGTCGATGGTGGTGCCGGTCAGGTAGGCGGACTCCTCGGAGGACAGGAAGGTGATGACGGCGGCAACTTCCTCGGTGGTGGCGTTGCGGCCCAGGGGGATGCCGGCGTTGATGGCGGCTTCCTGCTCCTCGGTGCTGCCGACGCGGATGTTGGTATCCACGGCGCCGGGAGTGATGGCGTTGATGGTCACGCCGGAGTCGCCGAGTTCGCGGGCGAGGGCCTTGGTGAAGCCGAGGATGGCGGCCTTGGCTGCGGAGTAGGGGACCTTGCCGAAGACGCCGCCACCGCGCTGAGCGGATACGGAGGACATGTTGACGATCCGGCCCCAGCCGTTGTCCATCATGTCCGGCAGGAAGGCCTTCGTGACGAGGTAGGTGCCGGTGGAGTTCACGGCCATGACCTTGTTCCAGAGGTCAAGGGTGGTTTCCAGGAAGGGCACCGGCGAGGTGATGCCGGCGATGTTGGCCAGGGCGCCGACGGCGGGAAGGGCGCCACTCTTGACCTCGGCCGAAACTGCCTTGTAGGCGGCGTTGACGGACTCCTCGTTGGCGACGTCAATCTCGTGGCCGAACGCCGGGACGTTGAATTCGTTGCCGATTTCGCTGGCGACCTTCGCGGACTTCTCGCCGTCGAGGTCAAGGATCACCACGCCCCAGCCCTGGCTGGCGTAGCGGCGGGCGGTGGTGATGCCGATGCCCCGTTCCGAGGTGGCTCCGGTGAGGACGGCGGTGCGCTGAATGGTGGTCATGATGGCTCCTAAGAGGTTTTTGTGGGATTGGTCAGATGAGGTCGGTAATGAAGCTGGCTGCCTTCGCGGCCGCCGCCGGGCGTTCGTCGTGGGTGATGTCGCGGGTTTCCAGTTCCAGGCTGAAGTGCCCGGCGTAGCCCTGTTCGGCCAGGCCCCGCAGCCCGGCCGCGAAATCGGCCTGTCCGTTGCCGATGCTGAGGTTGATATTGCCGGGCACGGCATCGCGCAGGTGCACGTGGGCTATCCGGCCCTCGTGGCGTGCCAGGTACTCCAGCGGGTCCTCGCCGGCGGCGACAATGTGGCTGAAGTCCATAACAATTCCAACGCGGGAACCGGCCAGCCGCTGTGCCAGCAGTTCTGCGCGTTCCAGGTTCCAGCAGAACCGCAGGAAATGCAGCGATTCGGTCCAGAGTTCGACGCCGAACCCGGCCGCGCGCTCCGCCGCCCGGATGAGCTGCGACGCGACGGTGTCCAGATCCCCGTCGAGGCCGCGGACCGGCTCGTGGCTCAGCGCACCGCAGGGAAGGACAAGAGCTCTGGCCTCCGTTTTAGCGGTGAGGGTGAGCAGCGCATCAAGGTGCCTGTCCCGCTCAGCCTGCCGGCCGGCGTCGAGCACGGCGTTAAGGGCCCCGATATCCCCGTTGACGGAACGCACCCGAAGGCCCGATGCGGCCACGTCGGTGGCAACGGCAGAGACGGCGTCCGCGTCGAGTTCATACGGAACGTGGTCGCAGACGCCGGGGAGGGCGCCAAGGTCGATCTCGGCGAAACCAAGCCCTGCGATGGTTCGCAGGGCTGTTGGCAGGTCCTGGTGGCGGAAGCTGATTGATGAGCACCCGAGTCGGGAATGGAACATCGTCATTGATCCTCTGGTCGTGCCCGGCAGGCTGTAGTGATGGACACCACAGTAGTCGTGTTGAATGTTAACAGTCAACTCCTAACGGTGACTGTTGACAGTCAGCCATGACGTGGGTCACACTGGACGCATCTTGTTAACAGTCGACAGCGATGGAGCCTCTCCAGCCGCTCTTCGAAAGGGAACCACCATGAGCAAAGATGCTCTGACCATGCGCGGTCCGGTCCACGGCACCAAGGACGCCAGGCGTGTTGCCATTGGCTCGGGCGTCGGCGCCGTAATCGAGACCTACGACTTCATCGGCTTCGGTACCGCAGCCGCCCTGTACTTCGGCAATGCCTTCTTCCCGGGAAGCGATCCCGTCACCGGGACCCTGGCTTCCTTTGCCACCCTCGGGGTCGGCTTCGCAGCCCGTCCACTGGGCGGCATCATCGGCGGCCACCTCGGCGACAAGGTGGGCCGCAAGCCCGTTCTGGTGGCTTCCCTCATCCTGATGGGCCTGGCCACCTTCGCCATCGGCCTGCTCCCCACCTACGCCGCAGTGGGACTGCTCGCCCCGGCGCTGCTCGTGTTCGTCCGCATCGTCCAGGGCCTGGCCTTCGGCGCGGAATGGGGCGGAGCGATCCTCATGAGCTACGAGCACGCGCCCTGGAAAACCAAGGGCAAGTACACCGGCATTGTCCAGGCCGGCTTCCCGGTAGGCCTGCTGCTGGCCAACCTGACCTTCCTGTTCAGCGTCCAGCTGGGCAGCGAACTCGCCTGGCGCATTCCGTTCCTGGCCAGCATCCTCCTGGTGATCGTCGGGTTGATCATCCGCTCCAAGGTTCCCGAGTCCCCTGTCTTTGACGAGGTCAAGGACCACGGCGACATCGTCAAGTCACCCATCGTGGAGGTCATCAGGACCGACTGGCGCAACATCGTGAAGGGCATTGGCCTGCGCATCGCCGAGACCGCCGGCTACGCCGTGTCCATCACCTACATGATTTCCTACATCAACAGCCAGCACCTCGCCGACAAGTCCCAGACCCTGGTGGCCCTCTGCATCGCGTCCGCCATCGGTATTTTCGCCACCCAGGCTTGGGCGGCCCTGACCGACAAGATCGGCCGGCGCCCCCTGTACATCTGGTCCACCGCATTCGCCGCGCTGTTCGCCATTCCGATGTTCCTGCTGGTCAACACCGGCCTCTTCGTCTTCATCATCGCCACGATCGTGATCTCCTACGCGGTCTGCCAGAACTCCCTCGCCGGCGCCCAGGGCGCATGGTTCCCCGAGCTCTTCCAGGCCAAGACCCGCGCTTCCGGCGCCTCGCTGGCCTACCAGATCTCCGCCATGGTCTCCGGCTTCACCCCGTTCATCACCACCCTGCTGTTCGTCAGCTTCGGCTGGATTGGGCCGGCCCTGCTGTTCGGCACCTACGCCCTGATCGGCCTCTGGGCAGCCGTCGCCACCCGGGAAACCTGGGGCAAGCGGGAACGCGAGCTGGCTGATGAGATCACCAAAAGCACCCCCCAGTCGGTGAGCGCCTGATGACCGCCGTCAACGAAGCCAGCCCGCAGGAACTGCAGGACCAGACACTCCCCCGGAAGGAACCCATGGCAAAGGAAACTGCAGCAGAACGGCTCGAACGGGTCAGTGCCGCCGCCTACCGGATCCGGCACCACGCGCTGAACATGGGCGAGGTCCAGGGCCAGGGCTACGTGGGCCAGGCGCTCGGCGCGGCGGACATGCTCGCCGTCGTCTACTCCGACCAGCTCCGGTTCCGCGCCGAGGACCCGCACTGGGAGCAGCGCGACCGCTTCCTGCTCTCCACCGGCCACTATGCCATCGGCCACTACGCTGCCCTCGCCGAGGCCGGAATCGTTCCGGTCGAGGAACTCGAGACCTACGGCTCGGACGACTCCCGGCTCCCGATGTCCGGCATGTCCACCTACACGCCCGGCATGGAAATCTCCGGCGGTTCCCTGGGCCACGGACTGACCATCGCCGTCGGCATGGCCTTGGGCCTGCGCCACCAGGGATCCGGCGCCAGGATCTACAACTTCCTCTCCGACGGCGAACTGGACGAAGGGTCCACCTGGGAAGCCGCCATGGGCGCCCACCACCACCAGCTCGGCAACCTGACCGCCATGGTGGACATCAACGCCCTGCAGGCCGACGGCAAGACCGACACCGTGCTCCGCACCGAACCCATTACCGAAAAGTGGGAGGCTGCCGGCTGGTACACCCAGCGGGTGGACGGCAACGACGTCGCCGCGCTGCTGGCCGCGTTCGACAACGCCGCAGACCAGGCCGCCGCCAGCGGCCGCCCCTCCGTGATCCTCTGCGACACCAAGGTGGGCCGCGGCGTGCCGCTGCTGGAGGAACGGGAAAAAGCTCACTTCATGCGCATCGAAGAACACGAATGGCAGACCTGCCGCGAGCAGCTGACCGCAGGATACGAAGGAAAGGCCGCCCGATGAGCACCACCGCTGTGAAGGCCACCGCCCCCAAGCTCAAGACCTCGGCCATGATCGCGTCCTTCGCCGATCCGGGCCAGAAAACCGCCTCCGCCCCGTTCGGGCACGCACTGGTCAAGGCCGCGCAGGAGAACGACAGGATCGTCGGCCTCACCGCGGACCTGGGCAAGTACACAGACATGCACATCTTCGCCAAGGCCTTCCCGGAGCGCTTCTTCCAGATGGGCATGGCCGAGCAGCTCCTCTTCGGCGCAGCCGCAGGGCTTGCCGAAACCGGCCTGGTGCCGTTCGCCTCCACGTACTCCGTGTTCGCCGCCCGCCGCGCCTACGACTTCCTCTGCCTGGACGCGGCCGAACCCAACCTGAACGTCAACATCGTGGGTGGTCTCCCCGGCCTCACCACCGGCTACGGCCCCAGCCACCAGGCCACCGAGGACATGGCGATCTTCCGCGGCATGCCCAACCTGACCATCGTGGACCCCTGCGACTCCATCGACATCGAGCAGGCCGTCCCGCAGCTGGCCGCCAGCGAAGGGCCCACCTACCTGCGCCTGCTCCGCGGCAACGTGCCCACGGTCCTGGACGAGTACGATTACACCTTCGAACTCGGCAAGGCCAAGGTCCTGCGCGGGGGCAACGACGTCGTCTTCGTCTCCAGCGGCCTGATGACCATGCGCGCCCTCCAGGCAGCCAAGGCGCTGGCGGAACACAACGTGGATGTCGCCGTCGTGCACACCCCCACCATCAAGCCGTTCGACGCCGAAACCGTCCTTGCCGAGATCAACACCGACCGCCTCGCGGTCACGCTGGAGAACCACTCCGTGGTGGGCGGCCTGTTCGAAACCGTTGCATCCGCCGTCGTTACCGCCGGCCTAGGCAAGCGCGTGGTGCCGGTGGCACTGCCCGACGAATTCCTCGACGCCGGCGCCCTGCCCACGCTGCACGAACGCTACGGCCTGTCCGTCCAGCGCATCGTGGCGAAAGTACTCGCCGAACTCGGCTAATACGGGACACGCAGCCACGGCAGGAGCGCCGCAGACAACGCGCCAGCGCTCCCGCCGTGGCATGATTGTTAACACGGCAACTGTAAACAGTTGACCTCTGACCTTGGGGAGAATCCGATGGCCGCAGCAGCCCTTCTGGGACTGGAAAAGAAAAGCCTCCGCGAGCAGGCGCTGGCCGCGTTGCGCACCGCCATCACCAGCGGAGCGCTCGAACCCGGCCGCCACCTGGTGGAAACCGAGCTCTCGGAGATGCTGCAGATCAGCCGCGGCACGCTCCGCGAGGCCCTGCGGCAGCTCCAGCAGGAAGGCCTCGTGTCCGCGGGCGCCCGCGGCAGGCTCTCCGTCCGCCACCTGGATGCGAAGGAAATCCGCGACATCTACTCAGTCCGCGCCGCTCTGGAATCCCTCGCGGCCCGCACGCTCTGCGAACTTCCGGACCGCCAGCACGTCATCGGCTCGCTCCGCACGGCCATCCAGGCCATGGAGGCTGCCACCCACGGAACCATGGAGGAGCGGGTGGAATCCGACCTCGACTTCCACCGCACCATGTGCCGCCTCACCGGCAACGAGACCCTGCTGCACTCGTGGGAATCCCTGGAAGGGTCCATCCGGATGTCCATCATGTTCGCCGGGCTCGAGAAGGGCGTGCGGAACATGAGCGTGGACCGGCACAACGACATCGTCGCCGCCATCGAAACCGGCGACGCCACCTTGGCCCGCAACACCATCCTCGAGCACATGGACTCGGCCGCGGCCGTCCTCGTCGCGTAGGTTCAGGCGCAAGACACCGGTCATGAAAGCGACCGTCAGCGCGTCCGGTCCGACACGCCTGCAGCGCGTTTAGGGAGCGGGAACCCGGGGTACCTGAACCAGTGCACCGAACGGCCTTATCGTCTCGGAAGGGCCATGATCATGACTCGCCACACATCTGCCAATTGGGCCTCAGGCCACCCCATCGAGGACGCTGCGCTGGACGTCCTCATCCCCACCTGCAACCGGCCGGCCGAACTTGCCGTCACGCTTGCGGGGCTCGCCGCCCAGGACAGCCCTGCCTTTCGACTTGTGATCAGTGACCAGTCGGACGGTCCGCCGGCATGGGAGCATCCGCCGGCTGCCAGCCTGCTCCGGGTCCTCGGTGCACAGGGCACCGCCGTCGAGCTGCACCGCCACCTCCCCCGCCGGGGCCTTGCCGAACACCGCCACTTTGCATTCGAACAGGCCCGGGCGGAGAAAGTGCTGTTCCTCGATGACGACATCTGGCTGGAGCCGGGTGCCCTGGCCCGGATGAGTCATGCCCTCGACACCCTGGGCTGCGGCTTTGTGGGCATGGCCCCTCAGGGCCTTTCCTTTTTGAATGACCGCCGCCCCGAGCAGACAGGCACCTTTGCTCCCTGGCAGGGACCCGTAACCCCGGAGCGCATCCGTCCGGGGGAGGAGGGTTTTGAGCGCTGGCCGCTACACAGCGCCGCAAACCTGAGCCATCTGAGCGCAGAGCTGGGGCTCAAATCCGGACAGTGGATACCGTACAAGGTGGCTTGGCTGGGCGGGTGCACCATGTTCCGACGCCAGGCGCTGGAAGACGTCGGCGGTTTCCAGTTCTGGACTCAACTTCCGCTCGAACACAGCGGCGAGGACGTGGTGGCCCAGTGGAGGGTGATGGAAAAATTTGGGGGCGCCGGCATCCTGCCTACAGGTGCCGTACACCTGGAATCCCCCACCACAGTCACGGACCGCCGGGTTGAGGCTTTCGAGGTCGTGCTGGCGGACGGTCCTGCGGCAAGTTCCGCATCCGCCGACGTCTAGCTCCACAGCCGCCCGGCTATACTCGGCTGCAACCATGAGCAGCCTTCCCTCAGCCCCCAGCACCGTCCGCGTCGACGCCTGGCTGTGGGCCATCCGCGTGTACAAGACGCGGTCCGCCGCCACCGCCGCCTGCCGCGCGGGGCACGTCCGCATCAACGGGAACCCGGCCAAGGCCTCGCAGTCACTGGTGCCTGGCGACACCGTGCGCGTCCGCCAGCCCGGCTATGAACGGATCCTCGAAGTGCGCCGGCTCATCGCCAAGCGCGTGGGTGCGGAGGCAGCGTCGCACTGTTTCACGGACCACACGCCACCGCGGCCGGTGGCTCCGGCGCTCGGCCTGCCGCAGCGGGACCGCGGAACCGGCCGCCCCACCAAGAAGGACCGCCGCGAAATGGAGCGCCTGCGAGGGCAGGGCTGACGGTACTTCAGTCCTTGACCTGCTCGCGGCCTTCCCGCACCTCGAATTCCCCCGCCTCCAGGTCAGCGGCACCGAAGGCGGCCGGCAGCAGGGTCAGGTGGACCGCCCCTGAGGAGGTCGCCTTGCTCCCGGCCAGGGTGAAGGCCGACGGCGTGACGCCGGGTTCGAAGAGCCGCTTGCCCTGGCCGAGGACCACCGGGAAGATGATCAGCCGGTATTCGTCCACCAGGCCGGCGTCGTGCAGGGCGCGGACCAGCCGGTGGCTGCCGTGGACCTGGAGCTCCCGGCCCGGGCCTGATTTGAGGTCGTCTACGGCCTCAAGGAAATTCGCGGGGAGGATGGTGGTGTTGTGCCAGGTCGCCTCGGTGAGCGTCGAGGACACCACGTACTTGGGCAGGCTGTTGAGCGCGCCGGCTACGGCGTCGTCCGGGTCGGTGACCTGCTCCCAGTAGGGCTGGAACATCTGGTAGGTGGTGCGGCCCAGGAGGATGGCGTCGGCTTCGGCGAACCACCCGTTCACGATCCTGCCCATGTCCTCGTCAAAGAGCGGCACCACCCAGCCGCCCAACTCGAAGCCGCCGCTGGTGTCCTCGTCCCTGCCGCCCGGGCCCTGCATGACGCCGTCGAGGCTCACGAAGGTGTGAACGGTGAGTTTCATCATGGCCCTCTTGGTGGAATGGTTTGTGGACTGACGGCCGGGGTCTCGCCGGGATCGACGGGGCCCATGTCGAGCCGGAACGGCGGGTACTCGTCCCGCATCAGAGCAACGTAGGCTGCGACGCGGTAGACCCAGCGGTTGAGGCCGATGAGCAGGTCGAACAGGCTCCGGAGGTACCTGCCGGTGAACAGCAGGATGACGCCGGCGATGAAGGCCAGGAGCGTGAGCAGGGAAACCGCGCTGCCTGCCGTGTAGCTGCCGGCGCCGCCTGCAAAGTCGTCGTCGGAGGAAGCCACCCAGGTACGGGAGGACCCCGCGAGCACGCCCACAATCACCAGATGCGGGATGGCGAGCAGCCAGGACTTCACCAGCACCAGGCCGCGCGACAGATGGTCCGGATAGTCCACCTCAAAGTCGGCCGGATAGTCGGTGCGGGCCAGGGTGAAGGGCGGGTAGCGGTCCGTGCCGATCGCCGTGAAGGCATAGAAGGACACCCGCCAGCTCCAGCGCAGCACGCCCACGTTGAAATTGAACAGCGAGTGCGGATAACGGCCGGTGAACAGGATCGCAAACCACGCCACGATGCTGGTCACGATCAGCGCGAACCAGAGGAAGAACAGGACGATCAGGTGCGGGATGGCCAGGAACCACTTGACCAGCCACATCCACCGGGACAGCGCCGGGTCCACGTGGCCGGTCAGGCGGGCCGGGTACCTCGGGTTCTCAAATTGGTCGACGACGGCGGACGGCGGCGGTGCGCCCGCCCCGCCGTCCGGGGCGGGATAGCCGGGTGCCGGATAACCCGGGGCCGGATAACCGGCAGCGGGGTAGGCCGCCGCCGGGTACGGACCCGGCGACATGCCCGGAGGCCCTCCGCTGCCGGGCGGCACGGCGGCATAGCCGGGCGGCACGGCGGCATAGCCGGGAGGGACGCCGGCACCTCCGGATGGCGCAGCCGCGCCGGGCGGGACACCCGGCCTCTCCCTGGGTACGGAAGAGCTGGCGAACGGACCGGTGGCGCCGGCAGCGGCTGGCCGTCCCGGCGTCGGAGTTTCCGCCGGCGGGGCCTGACCCGCGAGCGGATGACCGGGCGGATAGTGGCCGGGTTGGTGCTGGGGTTGATACTGGCCCGGCGGGTAGTGTGACGGGGGAACGTGCGGCGGCGGCCCGTGCCGTCCCAGTCCCATGGCGCCTGCAACGATCAGCGGGACACCGACGACCAGCAGCACGATCCCGGCAATGAGCAGCCACAGGAACAGCGGCCAGAGCAGGTCGGAGCGGACGCCGGCTTGCAGATCCACGGATACCGGGGACGTGGAATCGGCGTTCATGACCACCACGGTCCAGCTTCCGGGGATGATGTTCCACTTGAGTTCCTGCGTACCGGCGCCTTCGGCGGATGCGACCCAGAACTTCTGGGCTCCGGGGCGGGCCGGGGTCCGCGTGCCGGGCACTTCGGTGTAGTCAACCCTGAAGGGCCGCAGATTCAATTCGCGGATTTCCGAGCGCTTGACCCCGTCGAGAAAGCGCGCCGCGTCCTGCTGTGGTGCGATGCCGATGAAAATTCCCGTTCCCGGGCTGGCTGCCGATCCGCGGAGCAGGATGCTGCCGGCCGTATCCGACGGGATGACGTCCGGCAGCCTGCCGCTCACCATCACGTCCAGCCCTGCGGACGTAATGGCGGAGGATGCTGCATCGAACCGGTGCGACTGGGTGGTGAAGTAACCTTCGTCGCGCTGCTGGAAGTTGAGCCAGCCCACCCCGGCCGCGCCCGCCAGCAGCCCCAGTCCCAGGAGCGCGGCGATCGTGCCGAGGACGAGCATCACCATGCGGCCAGGTTTCATGCCGGTTCCTTATCTCGGGCCCTGCGGCGGGCTGCCACCCGTGGTTCGGCATCACCGGGTTGGGCGGTGCCCGGTTCCACGGCAGTCGCTTGAACGTCACCTGATGCCTGGACGTGGCCTGACCGGACGCCCTGTTGACCGTCAGGATGCTTGTGGTCGGTGTGCTTGTGGTCGATGTGCTTGTGGTCGCCCCGCCCGTGAGTGAATGACGGGTGCTGGTGGATGCCCGGCCGGGGGTCCAGAATGCTCAGCCGGCAGGGCTTATCCGACGTGCCTTCGCCACTGAGCTGGGTGAGCTGGGCGGGATCATGCAGCGCGGTGATGGTCTCGATGGCGGCACGGGCCATCGACAGATCCAGAATGATTTCCTTGCCTGGCAACAGAGTCCTGGCACGCCGCGCAACCACATAAAGCGCCCGGATGTTGGCCGGCGTCAGGGTTCCGCGGACCTCGATGCAGGCGCGTTCCATGTTCGCGTCGATGTGGACCACGACCTTGAGGCGGTGATGGCTTGCGGTGATGTCCACGGCACTCACGTCCCCCTGGCGGGCAGTCGCTGCCCGCGTCGACTCGGCCGGAACGTGTCAAAGGACCGGATATTAAGGTTCATGTGCCCAACGCCTCCCCGACTTCATCGTCGGAACCGTGTCACGTCCAGAATGCACCCTTCCGCCAGTGCTGGGAAGAGGTGTTCCGCCGCATCCCCGACGGCGCGGACCAGCGAAGAGTGCGCCATGACGGGGCGGGGCGGATTGGCGCTGGACGGATCCCTGCCTAGCCTGTTCCTATGCCTTCCAGCCACTATCAGCCACAGGACTTCCCAGCCGCTCAGGACCCGGTGTCAGCGGACGTGGTGCTGGCCTCCGTGCGGCTGCCCGGCGACCCAGGCTCCTCCGACATCCATGTCCGGAACGGCCGCGTCGCCGCGGTCACGCCAGCCGAGGAACGCTCTGACGATTTCAAGGCGGCGGGTGCCCACGTGCTGGATCTTGAGGGCCGTGTCGTCATTCCGGGACTGTGGGACGAGCACGTCCACATGACGCAGTGGGCGCTGGCCGCCAACCGGATCGATCTTTCCGGCGCCGCTTCGGCGAGGGCCGCCGTCGAACTTGTCCGGAAGGGGATGACGGCGGCAGGCCCGCGGGCAGACCGGGCGGCCGCACCGGCTATGACGGTGGTGGGCGCAGGCTTCCGGGACGCCGTCTGGGGTGACGTCCCCAGCGCGGAGATGCTCGACGACGCCACCCGGGAAGTGCCCACGGCGCTGATCAGCCACGACCTGCACTGTGTCTGGCTGAATTCGGCGGCCGCCCGGCGCTACGGAGTCCAGCTTCCGGCAGACGGCCTGCTCCGCGAGGAGCCGGCGTTTGCCCTCACGCGCGAGCTCGGAAAGCTGCCCGACGACGTCGTGGACGGTTGGGTGCGTGCGGCCGGCCGGGAAGCCGCCGCCCGCGGTGTTGTGGGCGTGGTGGACCTGGAGATGACGTGGAACCGCGACGTCTGGCTGCGCCGGATCGTCGGCGGATTCAGTTCCCTGCGCGTGGACGCGGGCGTGTATCCGGAGGATCTGGAGCGGGCGGCCGCGGCGGGAATGCGGACCGGGCAGGAGGTCGACGGCGGGGCGGGACTTTTGCGGGTGGGTCCGCTGAAGGTGCTGATCGACGGCTCCCTCAACACCCGTACCGCCTTCTGCGTTGACCCCTATCCGCACGGCGGCCACGGCATCCTGACCGTGAGCGGGGCCGAGCTGGTTGCCCTGCTCGGCAAGGCGCGGGAGACGGGCTTTGTGCCGGCGGTGCACGCCATCGGCGACGGCGCCAACCAGGTGGCGCTGGATGCCTTCGCCGAAGCCGGAACCGGCGGCCGGATCGAGCATGCCCAGTTTGTGCGGCAGGAGGACTTCGCCCGGTTCGGCGAGCTTGGCGTGACGGCCAGCGTCCAGCCGGCCCATGCCCTCGACGACCGCGACGCCGCTGACGCGAACTGGGCCGGCCGCACTGGCCGGGCCTTCCCGCTGCGCTCACTGCTGGACGGCGGGGCGAGGCTGGCGCTGGGTTCCGATGCGCCGGTGGCACCGCTGGACCCGTGGCTGGCGATGTCCGCCGCCACGGCGCGGGCGCGCAACGACGGCCGCGGCCCGTGGCACCCTGAGCAGTCGCTGACCCGGGAGGAGGCGCTGCTCGCCTCAACGCGGGGGCGCGGCCGGATCCAGGCGGGGGATGTGGCGGATATTGCCGTGCTGGATGCGGATCCCCTTGCCGCGCCCGATGCCGTGTTCGCCGGGATGCCCGTCGCTGCAACGCTCGTGGCGGGCCGGTTCACGTTCCGGGGTGCCGGGGTTTAGCAGTCCTGTCGGGTCGGCGGAAACTCCCCCACCCACCCTTACCGTCAAAAGCGTAGAGTGGCCTAAGACGCCTGATTCTTGGACGCCATGCAGCTAAGGGAGAAATCGTGACGATTGACTGGGACGAAAAGAAAGCCCTGCTACAGGAACCGAACATCGCAGCAGTGACGCAACTGTGCGATGAACTCATGGAGAAGAAGCCGGGATCGACCGTTCCTTATATCGACCCCGTCCATGACGAGGACGAATGCCGGATTGTCAGCCTCCAGGTCAGCCCGGGCAAGGGAACCGAGTCCGGGTTTGTATCCCATTTCAACGACGACGAGGCCGCCCGGCGCGCCACGCAGATCTACGAGCTCGCCGAACTGGATCCGCGCTACGTCATGCCGTGGAACGCCTATCCCTGGGTGCGCGACCCGGACATGCCCTCGGCCCTCAGCGTCCAGGAAAAGACCGACGGCCTGCGCCCCTTCCGGCAGTTCATGAAGATCAACAGGCGCGTCTCGGCCATCATCGCCCACGGGACCGACGCCGCCACCTTCCTGACCCTCTTCGAGAAGACCTACCATTACTCACTCAAGAACAACGGCATCAAAATCTATAAGGCCAGCGCGCTCGGCGGGCGGGCCTTTGCGGTTTCCGAGGCCAAGCAGGAAGAACTCCTGACCAAGAGCGTGGAGGTTTACAAGGACGCCATGCAGCGAGCGGGCATCCAGCACCTTTAACTCGCGGATTCCGGCCCGGTAAACGCGTGCTCGACTGGTTGCTCGATTCCGACCCCTCGATCCGGTGGCAGGTCCTGCGCGACCTGACGGAGGCGCCTGCGGAAGAGGTCCGCGCCGAACGCGCCCGGGTGGCCACGGAGGGCTGGGGTGCGCGCCTGCTCGCCCTGCAGGGCGACGACGGCCAGTGGGACGGCGGCACCTTCTTCCCCGTCCCGTATGACGGCTCCGAGGCTGGCCAGCCGTGGACCGCCACCACCTACAGCCTGCTGCTCCTGCGCGACCTCGGTCTCGACCCGGGCAGCGAAGAAGCCCGCGCCGCGGTGGGGAAAGTCCGGGAGAACAGCCGCTGGGAGGAAGGCGGCCAGCCGTTCTTCGACGGTGAGGTGGAACCCTGCATCAACGGCAAGGCCGTGGCCCTCGGAGCCTACTTCGGCGAGAACGTCGACGGGATCGTCCGGCGGCTCCTCGGCGAACAGCTCGACGACGGCGGCTGGAACTGCGAGGCGGAGCGGGGGTCGGTGCGCTCGTCCTTCGCGACCACCATCAACGTTCTGGAAGGGCTGTTGGAACACGAGCGGGCCACCGGCGGAACTCCGGAGTCGGTTGCTGCCCGGAAGCGGGGCGAGGAGTATCTGCTGGAACGTGTGCTGCTACGGCGCAAGAGTACCGGGGAGCTGGTTGACCCGGACTGGCTGCAGTTCTCCTACCCGACCCGCTGGTTCTATGACGCGCTCCGCGGCCTCGACTACTTCCGGGACGCTTCCTTCCTGGACACCGCCTTCCCGGATGCAGGCGCGCCACCGGACACCCGCCTGGCCGAGGCCGTCGGCCTGCTCCGCTCAAAACGGCAGCCCGGGGGAACCTGGCTGCTCGAGAACACCCACCCCGGCCGCATCCACTTCGCCATGGAGGACGGCGACGGGCGCCCCAGCCGCTGGAACACACTTCGGGCCCTGCGCGTGCTCAACTGGTACGACGGTTTTACCCCTCCAGCAGCCGCCGCCGGTGTTTGAGCTCCTTGACCCACGCTTTGGTGACCATGTCCGGAAAAGGCGAGGCGCCGCCGTCGTGCGCTGCAGTGGTGGCCGTTGAAGCGGCGGCAGTAGACGAAAACGCCGTCCCCGACTCCAGGTCCGCGAGCAGCGGGCCTGCGGCCTTCAGCGCCAGATCCGCCCCCTGGGCAGCCGTGCGTTCGGGCAGTCCGAGGCCCGTGGCCCAGGCCAGGAAGTGCTTGCGTGAGATGCCGCTGCGCTTGCCGCCGAGCGTCAGGGCGAGCGTTTTGTCCCCGTAGACCACTGTGGAGGGGATGTCGTAGACGGGGGCGATGGACCATTCCCCGTGCGGCTGCTGCACCATGGACACGTTCTTCGCATGGAGGTCGCCGTTGCCGCTGAGCAGCGCGAAGGCGGCCTGGATGGCGAGGTTCCGGAGCGCCGGCAGCGGCGCCGCGCAGTATTCGGCGAGCGCATGGCACACCGTCCCGAATCCCACGTTGTACTTGTCGGCCGGGTACAGCGTCAGCACCTGCGCTCCGTCCTCGACGGCGAGGCGCTGCACCGCGTCCCGCTCACCTGCCAGTGGCACGCGGTCGAACCGTTCCACCAGCAGCCCCGGCCGGCCGGCGACGTCGCGCATCAGCTGCACCCGGCTCAGCGGAATCCGCAGCTTGGCCGCGTAGCGGAACATGATGAACTCGTTCTCCACCACATGCGGGAACTCGGGGGCGTTGAGCTTGAGGATGAAGCGGCGCCCCGCGCTGGCCACGGGCATGGAAATCATGCCGGCGGACAGCTTGTCCTGCACGCCCGCGAGCGCCACCGGATCGATCAGCCCCGAGTCGCCCAGCAGTTCGTCAAAGTCCACAGGTCTGCGCGGGTCCACCTCGACGGCGTGCTCCTCCGGGTCCAGCGGCTCGCCGTGGCCCACGATCTGCACGTCGCCTACCGGGTTGCCGCCGGCGGCGATGAGCAGCGAGAGGTCGTCGTCCGCGCTGGTCTTGATGGACCGGCGCAACGCGTTCAGCCGCCGGCCCTCCGGGAGCAGCCCCGTGAAGTAGGGCGGCGCCGCACCCGCCCCGGACAGCACCGGCTCGGCGGTGAGCGGGAGCGAACTCGCGACGGCGGGGCGGCCGCTCTGCAGGTAGGCGGGCAGGTAGCTGAACCTGGTGCCGCCGTCGTACCGTTCCAGCCGGGCTGCCAGCACACCCCGCTTGTAGATGTCAGCGATGCGGTGCCTCACGGCCGGTTTTCCGGTCCGGGTTCGTTGCCGGGGATGTCCGACGGCGGCTGGGCCGATGGCGGGATGTCCGCCGGCGGCTGGGCCGCCAGTGTTTGGGCAGCGTTCCGGGCCCGGATTCCGAGATTTAGCTCCAGGCCAAGCGTCTCCAACACGGCCAGGAGCGTGTCCAGCCGGAGGGTCGGTTTGCCCTGCTCCACGAACCGGACCAAGCGCTCGGAAACCCCGGCCATGTCCGCCAGATCCTGCTGGCTCAGCCGGAGGGCGTCACGGCGGGCGCGGACGGCTGCCGCAAGGCCGGCGGCGAATGGATCGGTCAAGACACCTCCCAAGCATTCAGGTACGATCGTGCCGGTTTGTCCGTACTCTCAACGCTACGCCCGCGACCACGGGGACGCAAAGGCGTGCATCGGAACGAACGTACCAGCCGGACGCACCTCTCCCTTCCCGGGCGGGACGTCACGCTCAGACCGTCTCCGGCCTGCGGTTGACACATTCCTGTGACCCGTGCCATATTCTTAATCGTGAACCTGTCAGACAGCCGGACAGCCGGACAGCAAACCGGTGTCAGCACCTTTCCGCTGGCGCGCCTTAGCGCGGCCGAAGCTGTCTTCAACGCCATCCGCGGCGAGATCCAAAGCGGGGGCCTGGCCGTCGGCGCGAAGCTCAGCTCGGAAGCCGCCCTGGCCTCGCAGTACGGGGTGAGCCGCTCCGTGATCCGTGAGGCGCTGCGCTCCTGCACCGCCCTCGGCCTGACCGTGACCAAGACGGGGCGAGGCACGTTCGTCGTCGCCGACCATGTTGCCAACGACCTCGTCCTGGGCCAGTTCTCCGCCCGCGACCTCACCGAGGCCCGCCCGCACATCGAAGTCCCCGCCGCCGGCCTGGCCGCCGAGCGCCGCACGCCCGAGGACCTGGAAATCCTCCGTGGCATCATGGCGTCCATGGCCGGGGAAACCGACCCCGAAGCCTGGGTCGCCCTCGACTCCAGCTTCCATGCCGCCATCGCCCGCGCCAGCGGCAACAAGGTGTTCGAAAGCGTGGTGGCTGACATCCGCGACGCCCTCGCCCACCAGTCCGAAACCCTCAACATGGTGGCCGATCGCCAGTACGCCTCCGACGTCGAACACCGCCACATCCTGGACGCCATCGAAGCCGGGTCAGCGGCAGAAGCCAGCGCCGCCATGGCCGAGCACCTGCGCGCCGTCGGCGAAGCCCTCGACTCCATCCTTAACCGGTAAGCCCGGGCGGGTAGCCGCCCGGCCTTACTGGCACCCCGGACCAACCAGCACACCCAACTCCTCCACGCCACACCCAACTCGAATCAACACGCAACCCAGAGGACGCCATGCCTTCCCCCGCCATGCCGGCAAGCCGTTACCCTTCCGCGCCGCCCGCCGCCTCAGCGGTCCTGCCGCGGCACGAGCCCCTCGCCGTCCAGACCCGCGACGGCCTGGTGGAGAGCGTGCACTACGGCTCCCTGATCGCCACCGCCCCGGGGGGCCGCACGCTGCTCTCCGCCGGTGAACCCCGGGCCTCGTTCTACCCCCGGTCCTCCCTTAAGCCGCTGCAGTCCGTGGCCATGGTCCGGGCCGGCCTGGACCTGCCCGCCGACCTTCTGGCGCTCACCGCCGCGAGCCACTCCGGAGCAGCCCGGCACCTTGACGGCGCCATGCGCATCCTGGAACTGCACGGCCTCACGCCCGCGGCCCTCGAAAACAGCTCGGACCTCCCCTACGGCGTCCGCGAGCGAGAGGAATACCTGCGGGACGGCGGTCGTCCCACCCAGCTGGCCCAGAACTGCTCCGGCAAGCACGCAGCCATGGCCGCCACCTGCGTCATCAACGGCTGGCCGGTGCAGGGCTACCTGCACCCCTCCCACCCGTTGCAGAGGCTCGTCGCTGAAACCGTCACCGACCTGACCGGCGAAGAAGCCGCCGGCACCAGCACCGACGGCTGCGGCACCCCGCTGTTCGCCCTCACCCTCGCCGGCATGGCCCGCGCCTTCGGGCGCCTCGCCTCGGCCGAACTGGCCGATGGTGCGTCCGCCCCCGAAAGCCCGGAAGCCGCCGTCGCGCATTCCATGCGCCGCCACCCGGACATGGTGGCCGGCGAGGGCCGCGACGTCACGGACCTCATGCGGCTCCTGCCCGGCGCCCTCGCGAAGGACGGCTTCGAAGGCATCCAACTGGTGGGGCTGCCGGACGGACGCGCCGTTGCCGTCAAGATTTCCGACGGCGGTGACCGGGCCCGGATGCCCGTCACCGTCCGCGCGCTGGAAGCGCTCGACATCGACACCTCCGCCCTTGCAGGCATCGCCACCGGCGCGGTCCTCGGCGGAGGCCGCCAAGTGGGCCTGCTGCAGGCCACAGACTTTTCCTCCCTGTCCCCGACCAACGACGTTCTTTAAGGACTGCACCACATGACCGAAACCCAAACCCTGCCGGACGCCCAGACGGTGGCTGTCCGTTCCGAGCATGATCTGCTCGGTGACCGCGACATCCCCGCCGGGGCCTACTGGGGCGTCCACACGCTGCGCGCCGTGGAAAACTTCCCCATCACCGGGCAGCCGCTCTCGAGCAACATGCACCTGGTCCGCGGCCTCGCCGCCGTGAAACTCGCAGCCGCCCGCACCAACCTCGAACTCGGGCTCCTGGATGCCGAACGCGCCGCCGCCATCGAACAGGCCTGCACCGACGTCATGAACGGCGAACTCAGCGAGCAGTTCGTCGTCGACGTCATCCAGGGCGGCGCCGGAACGTCATCGAACATGAACGCCAACGAGGTCATCGCCAACCGGGCCCTGGAAATCCTCGGCCACCCCAAAGGCGACTACGCCCGGCTGCACCCCAACGACCACGTAAACCTCAGCCAATCCACCAACGACGTCTACCCCACCGCCGTCAAACTCGGCACCATCTTCGCCGCCCGCGAACTGCTCTCCGCCCTGGAAGAACTCGAGGAAGCGTTCGCCGCCAAAGCCACCGAGTTCCGCACCGTCGTCAAAATGGGCCGCACCCAACTCCAAGACGCCGTCCCCATGACCCTGGGACAGGAATTCGGCACCTACGCCGTCACCATCGGCGAAGACCGGCTCCGCCTGGCCGAAGCGGACCTGCTGATCCACGAAATCAACCTCGGCGCCACCGCAATCGGCACCGGCCTGAACGCCCCCGCCGGCTACGCCGAGGCCGCCTGCCGGCACCTGGCCCAGATCACCGGACTGCCCCTGGTCACCGCCGTCGACCTCATCGAGGCCACCCAGGACGTCGGCGCGTTCGTCCACCTCTCCGGCGTGCTCAAACGCGTCGCCGTCAAACTGTCCAAAATCTGCAACGACCTCCGCCTGCTCTCCTCCGGACCCCGTGCCGGCCTCGGCGAGATCAACCTTCCCGCCGTCCAGTCCGGATCCTCCATCATGCCCGGCAAGATCAACCCGGTAATCCCGGAAGTGGTCAGCCAGGTCGCCTACGAAGTCATCGGCAACGACGTCACCATCACCATGGCCGCCGAAGCCGGACAACTCCAGCTCAACGCCTTCGAACCGATCATCGTGCACAGCCTGCACAAAAGCATCACCCACCTCGAAGCCGCCTGCCGCACCCTCAGGGCCCGCTGCGTCCAAGGCATCACCGCCAACACCGAACGGCTGCGCCTCACCGTGGAACAATCCATCGGCCTGGTGACAGCATTGAATCCCCACCTCGGCTACGCCACCGCCACCGCCATCGCCCAGGAAGCCCTCGCCACCGGCCGCGGCGTGGCCGAACTGGTCCTCGAACACGGCCTGCTCACCGAAACCCAACTGCAGGAACTCCTCAGCCCCGAACGCCTGGCCAACCTCAGCAAGTAGCAAGATTCCTCCCCCAACAGGAAATCAAAGGACTCCCATGAGTAACCAACCCATCACTGACCACACGGTTCCGGTTCAGGCGCATGCCACCGAGAACCTTCTCCATGCCGAGGACAAGGGCTACCACAAGAGCCTGAAGCCGCGGCAGATCCAGATGATCGCGATCGGCGGCGCGATCGGCACGGGCCTGTTCCTCGGCGCCGGCGGCCGGCTCAACGCAGCCGGCCCGTCCCTGGTCATCGCCTACGCCGTCTGCGGCTTCTTCGCCTTCCTGATCCTGCGCGCCCTCGGCGAACTGGTACTGCACCGGCCATCCTCGGGCTCGTTCGTCTCCTACGCCCGCGAATTCTTCGGCGAAAAGGCAGCCTTCGTCTCCGGCTGGTTCTACTGGATCAACTGGGCCACCACCACCATCGTGGACATCACCGCCGCCGCCCTCTACATGAACTTCTTCGGCAACTACGTCCCCTGGATGGCCGACGTCCCCCAATGGGTCTGGGCACTGACAGCCCTCATCGTCGTCCTCGGCCTGAACCTCGTCTCCGTCAAGGTCTTCGGCGAAATGGAATTCTGGTTCGCCATCATCAAGGTCGCCGCCCTCGT